>NZ_MSDP01000005.1:0-225557 GCF_001937155.1 Salinicola sp. MH3R3-1
GTTTGTATGACCCTCTGCTCTCGGTAAGGCCCGGATCGACGATTCCTGCATGCTGGCGCTTGCCTGACTTTCTGTCGTGTTCAGGACCCCGGCACGCTCGTCTGAACCGAAATGTTCATCTCGTTATCACGAACCTGTCACGCCGCTGACATAAAGCCCTCGTACACTGACCTCATTCCTGAATAACGGGAACCGACACCAGGAGCGAGTCATGGCTGAAATGATCGAGCAGCAGGAACTCAAGCGCTACAGCATCGAGCTGACCGAGCGTCCGGACGGTTCCTTTGGCGTTGTTGTCGCCAATGAGGAATCCGACGACAACCTGGAACTGCTGGCCGGAGCGCTATGCCAGATTGCGCTGGACCTGTACCAACAGTCCAAGTCAAAGACCCACTGAATCAATATCACTCGTCCTGTCTTGGGGCGAGTGAAATACCTGCCGCCTCGCCTGTCTGAGGCAGCCCATCGAGACAGCCCATCGAGACAGCCCGTCAAAGCAGCCTGTCGAGTACAGTTCGTCGTGACAGCCTATCGCGACAGCCCGCAAGCCATCGCTACGAAGCGCGATCGTTGGCGCCATATCCATCTCGCTCTTTGTTAACCGCTTTTTTATCTAAGTTAACCGATCGTCGTGACACTATTCTGTCAATCTTGGAATTTACCAATTGACTAATAGCATGGCGATATCTTCAGTTCCCTCCCGGAACGCGATTCTGCGCCACGACTGGCAGCGCGACGACGTCCAGGCTCTGCTGGATGCCGCCCTATGTGATCTCGCTGGGGCAGCTCGCCATTGGGCGGAGGTCACCCAATCGGGATGAACTGGCTACCGCAGGTTAATAATTTGAAAACCGGCTAACTTCCTCTCGACGAAAGTCGCAGATAAAGCGGTTGCGCGCAAAGCTCTCGGCAAGGGCGCCGTTATCAGAATAATGTCGGCCAAATTATCCCAAACTGATGAAACTGCAGCAGTTTTGTAAGCCTGCCGAAAATTCGCCGAGCACCGTTGGTTTTCTGGCAAATAATATTCCTGCTTCGGAGCGATCGGCATCATACGTCATACATGACTACAGGATTCATCCATAACCGCCATTTTGGGTAGAAGACCTACCCTGACGGCGGCTAAGTACGAATTGTTGCCATGACACTATCTCTCACATAGTGGGGTCGTCGATGGGTTCATTTATTTCTTGTTGGCAGATTTAAAACGGTCGTTTTTGGCCGTCTGAATCACGACAGGATGAATCTGGATTCTGCGAATATCATCAATCCCTGCAGGTGGAGGTAGTCATGTCGATCTATCAGCGCGATATCGAATCGTTGAGCCGATTGTGTCTGGATCAGGACGGTAAATGGGGCAATATAAATCCCGAGCACGTGGCGCGAATGCGAGCGCAGAATCGATTTCGTACCGGACTCGACATTGCTCGCTACACAGCAGCCATTATGCGTCGGGACATGCGAGCGTACGACCAGGACGCCTCGCGATATACCCAGTCGCTGGGCTGCTGGCACGGCTTCATTGGTCAGCAGAAGATGATTGCGATCAAGAAACACCATGGGACGACACAGGGGCGATATCTCTACCTTTCCGGTTGGATGATCGCCGCCATGCGCTCCGAGTTCGGGCCGCTCCCCGATCAATCGATGCATGAGAAGACCTCGGTTCCCGCGCTGATCGAAGAGCTTTACACCTTTCTGCGTCAGGCCGATGCCAGGGAGCTGACGCCACTGTTTCGCGAACTGGACAGCGCCAGGAAGAGCGGTAACGAAGTGATGGTCAGAGGGGTTCTGGAACGGATCGAAGACTTCGAGACGCACATCGTGCCGATCATCGCTGACATCGACGCCGGGTTCGGCAACGAGGAGGCGACCTACCTGTTGGCGAAAAAGATGATCGAAGCGGGCGCCTGCTGTATCCAGCTGGAAAACCAGGTTTCCGACGCCAAGCAGTGCGGTCATCAGGATGGCAAGGTCACCGTTCCCCACGAGGATTTCGTGGCCAAGATCAATGCCGTCCGCCACGCGTTTCTGGAACTCGGGGTGGAAGAGGGCGTGATCGTCGCCCGGACTGATTCGCTGGGTGCCGGACTGACGCAAAAATTGCCGGTCAGCAAGGAGCCAGGGGATCTCGCCCACCAGTACAACAGCTTTCTGTGTACCGTGCCGATCTGCTCCGCGGATGACGTCAACGAAGGCGATACGATCATCAAACTCGACGGCGATCTGCGCAAACCCCTGCGCCTGGCCAACGGGCTTTATCGGTTTCGCTCCGATACCGGCGAGGACCGCGTCGTACTGGACTGCATCCACGCCCTGCAGAACGGCGCGGACCTGTTGTGGATCGAGACCGAGAAGCCCCACGTCGGCCAGATCGCCGGCATGGTCGATCGCATCCGTGAAGTCGTACCCAACGCCAAGCTGGTCTACAACAACTCGCCATCATTCAACTGGACGCTAAACTTCCGCCAGCAGGTCTTCGACGACTGGGAGCGAGAAGGGCAGACAGAAGGGCAACGAGAACGGCGCTCGCTCTCCGGCATCGAGCGCAGCCAGCTGATGAGCGTGGATTACGATGATTCCGAGCTTGCCCAGGAGGCGGATCGCCGGATCCAGGCATTCCAGCGCGATGCGGCCCGCGAAGCCGGCGTCTTCCACCACCTGATCACCTTGCCGACCTACCACACGGCGGCGCTATCCACCGATGAGCTGGCCGAGGGCTATTTCGGGGAAGCGGGTATGCTGGCCTATGTCGCTGGCGTCCAGCGTCGCGAGATCCGCCGCGGTCTGGCATCGGTCAAGCATCAGGACATGGCCGGATCCAATCTCGGCGACGACCATAAGGAGTACTTCTCCGGCGCAGCCGCACTCAAGGCCGGCGGAGGTCTCAATACCATGAGCCAGTTTGGGTGAGCGTCGTTAGTTAGCCCAATCCGAAACGGCAGCGGGCCATGTCTCGAGGGAAGACATGGCCCGCGTTTTATCGCCCCGGGCTCGTAGCCCTCAGTTTCAGCCCGTAGCCCGCAGCTCGGGGTCGTAGCTCGTGGCCTACAGCTTATAAGATGCCGGGTTGTCCCAGATACTGTCTTCTTCGGCGAAGGCCGGGTTGTCGTCGGTGATCGCACGCTCGCCGATCAACTGCATCCAGGAGTCGATGTCGGCACTGCTGATCTTGCCGTCCGAGCCGTCCTGCTTGTGTAGCGTGTCCAGCAAGGCGAAGAAGTCCTCATTATTGAGCAGGAACTCGGCGGCCGCCTGTTCCTCCTTCGAGTGGCCGTTTTCCGGATCGGCGATCTTTTTCAGATCCTTCTTGCTGACGATATCGTCGCCGCCCGTCCAGTCGTTGCCGCCGTCGCCTTCGTCCCAGTTGAAGAGAATGGTATCGATGGTCTCCTTGTGCTCCTGGTAGAACTCCTGGCCGTGAACGTTGAGCTGCATCTGGTCCTGGTCGAAATCGAAGAAGAAGTCGTCGACGTTGCCATTCTCCTCGATCTCCTGAGTGAACTTGTCGTACTGCTCTGGCTGCGCCTCCCACGCCGCCATGTCTTCGGGGAACCACTCCTTGAACAGGGGGTCGGGTTCCTTGTCGTCGTCTCCGGCGTGCATCATCTCCTTGAAGCCGTAGCTCGAGTTGATCAGGTAGTTGAACTTCTCGCCCCAATCGTCCTCGGTCACGCCATCCTCGGCGAACTGCTCGAACTGATCGCGTATCTTGCCCTCGGTCTCGGCGCCTTTCTTCTGGGCCATCACGGCATTGAGAATCAGGCTGGCGAAGCCGACGCCCAGCCCGATCAGGTTGCCGATAGGGCCGGCGGCACGAAGACCCGCGCCCAGCCCGGTAAGCACGCGCGAAGCCGTCTGCAGTGACGCCCCGATCTCGGCAGCGCCGCCGATGGTGAAGAACGAGCCGGAGACCACGCCCGTCGAACTGGCGGCGAACTCCATCGGGGTGCCGCCGTTCTTGATCAACTGATCCAGCCCGATGCCCGCGACGACGGTATCGAGAATGCCGCCGGCGAAGTCGGTCATGTAGGCCAGGCCCTTGAGCGCAGGGCCGAAGATATTGGTCTTCTTGTTGCTGCTGGTATCACCGCTGGTACCCCCGGGGCCATCGGGTGACGTGCCACCCTGGGTACGTTCTCCGTTGGTCATCACGTCGGCTTCGTCATCCAGCGCCTGGTTAAAGGGCTGCATGGCGACTTTCGACGATTCGCCGTTGGCGGGATCGAAGCGCTGGTGGAGATCGCCGCTGAGACTGTCGAGGTCGTCCAGCGCGTCACCGGCGCCGCTGGGCAGGGCGCCGCCGTCCGTCGGGCGGACGTCGTCCAGGCGGTTGGCGATCTCGTCCAGCCGATCGAGCTGCTGTGCGCGATCGCTGTCGGAGAGCGTCGGGTCGGATTCGATAGAGGAGCGGATGGCACGATGCTTCTCCATGATGTCGTCGAACAGTGCCGGCGCCTGTTCCGGCATCTTGCCTTTGCCCTTGCCATCGGCATCCATTAACTGCCGGTAATCTGCCACGGCCCGATCGAAGTCGTCGATCTGGGCAAAGCGCTGCTCCGATGGCGTCGCCGAGGAGGCGAAAGGCTGGATCTCCTCGAACAGATCGTCGACCAGCCCCCTGAGGTCGTCCGCATTCTGGGGCGCCAGGCCCTCCTTCTTCATTTCGACCTTGTCGAGCCGATCCTCGATCGTGTCCAGGCGCTGCTGGATCTCTTTCTTCCCGTCGTCGCTGAGCGAGTCGGACTCCTTGACGACGCGGTCGACCTCGTCGAGTTGGCCCTGGATATCGTCGACCAGGCCCTGGGCCTTCTGCTCGAAGTCGGGGGCATCCGGGCGGTCGAGGAGAGTATCGAACGATTCGAGCTTGCCGCGAACGTCGTCCAATTTGCCCCGCGCCTGCTCGCCCGGATTGAGAGAGGGCGCTTTATCGCCGTTGAACTTGTCGGGGAAGCGCTCGCGCAGGACGTCGCCCATCTCCTTGTCGAGACCGAGCGCATGGGTGATGTTGGTGGTGCCGAACAATTTGGCCAGCCGGCCGCCCTCGTCGAGTTTGGGGCCCACCGCATCGGTGATGCCCTTGAGCGCGAAAGGCGTGGTGCCGATGAACACCAGCATGCCGCGCGCGACGGTCATGCGCTCTTGCCAGGTGTCGCCGAAATCGTCACCCGAGCGGCGATAGATGGCGTTGGCCAGCGCTGCGGTGCCGCCGATCGCGAACATCGTGTTCGAGTTCATCAGGCTGCGGAACTGGGATTTCAGCGAGCTCTGCACGTTGGTGCGCTGGCTGTCGCTGAGCTCGACGATGGGCGGCTGGCCGTCGCGGCTGGTGGTCATGTTGCGGAACTGCTCGTTCACCTTCTTCATGACATCGCGCATGAGAGACGAATCCTTCAGCGCCGTCTCGACGTTGCTCCCGCTCAACGCCGCCGTCTTGATCACCTCCTTGAGGCCGGCGGCGATCGCCATGATCTTGGTGAACTGCAGTTTCTCGTCTGCCGACAGGTTGGGCGGTACCGTGCCCTTGGGGTCGGTCTTGTCGGCGGAGAGCGCATCCTTCACCGCGTTCCAGACGCCATCGGTGGTCTGGATGCCGAAGGTGCTGTAGGTAATGCCGGTGAGGACGGTCGGCACCATGTCGGCAGCGACCTGCTCCGCGGCTTCCTCACTCTCCGGCGATATGTCGTCGCCGTTCTGAGAAGCATCGTATTCGGCGTCGATGTCGCTGAGCTCTTCCTCGAGACCTCTGGCGGTACTGGCCGCCGTGATGCTGCCTCTCGCCTCGGCCGCGCGGTCGGGGTCGAGCGCTTGCAGCGTGTTCAGATCATTGTTCAAACGCGTGGCGGCTTCGTCACCGAAACCCTTGTCACGGAGGTCCTCGATGGCATCGATGTATTCCGCCCCCTTGTCGCCGGTCAACGAGTCGTAGATCTTATCGGCGAGCCCGTCGCGATCCTTGATCTTGCTCTGGGCCTCCGTCATCGCCTCGTCGGTGAACTTGGCGATTTCCTCGTCCCCGAGCAGTTTCGAGAGCTCCTCGCCGAGCTTCTCTTCATGGATCAGGCCGCGCAGGTCGGCGGGATCCATGCCCTGGGTATCGCTGGCATAGTAGGTCCAGTCGCCGCCGTGATCGACCGTCATGTAGGGCAGGTACTGGAAGCTTCCATCGTCCAGTTGGGACTTGAGTTCGAGCAGGCGGGCATACTTCTTGAAGTTCTCGTTGTCCGAGTTTTCCGCCTTCTCCTCCAGCTTCTCCATGTAGAGTTCGGTGACCGTCTTCGCCTCGCCGTCATCGTTTTCGACGGTGGTCTCCTGACCCATCAGGTTGGTCTCTTCCGACTCGGGCAGATCGTGATCGGAAAAGACATCGTCGATGGCATCCTTGCTCGATGTCTGCTGGAAGCTGGAGGCGGCCTCGAAATGCTCCGGTGTCACCCCCTTCGAGACCACGAACTTCTCGCCATCGACCTCGACCAGTTTGAGCCCTTCGATGACGTCACCGTGCTCGTCGGTTGCGCTCTTTACGCTGTCGCCCTTGCCCAGGACCGGGATGTCCTCGTCCGCGGAGCGTAGCTTGTAACCATCGTCCTCGAGCTCGTGGATCCGGTCCCAGGTTTTCTGTGCGTTTGAAACCGTTTCGAACAACGCTGGCGTCAGGGCCTTCGATACCACCACATTCCTGCCATCGTGGGTGGTGAAGCGAATGACGTCGTCACGCGCGTCGTTCTGCCAACTGAAATTCTTGAAATCGTTGAACTCGGGCGCTTTGGTATCGGCGCCGGCGATGGTGGCGCCATCCTCGACCGCGCCATCGATGGCATCCTGATGCTCGGCGTTACCGCCCAAGGTCGCGTACTGCTCGTTCAAGTAGTCATAAAGCTCCGGGTTGTCGCTGCGCGCGACAACGAACTTCTCGCCGTCATGCTCGTAGCGAATCACCTCCGGCCCCATTTCACCGGGCGCGCCGACCTCGGTGTTGTAGTAGGGCGGCGGGGTGGCGTCGCCACCGATGCGCTTGTAGCCGTCCGATTCGCTTTCATTGATGCCGATCAGGCTTTCGTAATCCTTCTTGATGGCGGCGTAGAGCTCGGGTGCGGCGCGTTCCGCAACCACGACCCGCGTACCATCCTGCATTTCGTAGCGGATGATACCCTTGGCGACTTCGTCGGGCGGGGCGATGAACCGATAGTCGCTCAGCTTGCCGGGCGGCTCGGCATCCAGCGGCAAGACGCCATAGCCGTCCTCCCCGCTCTCGTTGAGTGCGGTCATCTGGGCGGCATCCTGCTTGACCGTTTCGAACAACGTCGGCGTGGAATGTCGGTCGACCTCTACGCTCTTGCCGCCCTTGGTCTCGTAGCGAATGAGATCATCGCCGATCGTCACGATCTGTTTGTAATCGTTGAGATTCCGGGGCGATTTAGTCCCGCCATTTGCCCGTTTCCACGTTCTGGATTCATCGTCATCGGATTCGACGGCCTTCTTGCTCAGATTCAGGGTGTTGGACAATGTCGATACCCAACGCTCAGCGCTTTGCTCGCGAGCGGCCGGATCGCTGGTTTCAGGCACGTTGTTTGAAGCATTCTTCAGCGTGAGTTCCTGGGGCATGACAATGATCTCCCTGTTGTTTATTTAATACTCGTTCAATATCCGCCCGGATTCAGTGCTGATTGGATAAATGCCGTGTTTTTCTGTGGCGAAATCGTCAATGATTGTGGAGGTTGCGTAAGCTGTTGGGCGCCAGTCCGTGTCTACGCCTTTTACTTTTAATCGCCTCCCGCCAATCGACGGCGTTCGACCGTTTCCGAATGTATTAATGAACTTATGTTGCCCAGGCGTTTTCTCGCCGCAGTAAGACGTTACGAACCCGCTCGAACGGCTGACGTACTATTCACCGTGCGCTGAATAACAACAAACTGACGTTAAGGTCGCGACGCGGCCGGGGAGCGTTCATGCCGGGGTTCGTCGACGAAGTCACTCCGCAGTTCGTTAGAGGCTGGTACGTGGCCGATAACCGAGAGCCCGCCGAGCGGGGCGTGATCATTTCGGTTAACGGTGACGTGCGCTACTGCGCGCTGTGTCAGGAGGCGCGGCCCGATGTTGTCGAAGCGGGTATCACGACCCGCCTCGATGTCGGCTTTCGGGCGCCGCTCGCGTTGCAGATCGGCGATCTCGTCCGCGTGCGGGCGTTGGACAGCGGCCGGCTGCTGGGCGGCGGGCTGGCGGTCGTGATGCCCGAAACCGGGCCAAAATCCGCGCCAGACGGCTGGCTTTCGGCGATGTCTTACGGTGATCTTCCAGCGTTCCGCCCGTTTTTGCAGCCGCTGGCGGCCAGTCTCGACGTTCAAGCGTTTAGGCCGTTGTTCGGGCATCGAGGCAATTTGTCGGCGGTGGGTGTTCGAACGCCGAAGACCTGTTATGTCATCCATCGCGCTCGCCCGCGCCACCATGTCGCGTGGCTGGAACGGCTCCATCGTTGCGTGCTCGAGCCCCATGCCGTCGGTGCGCCGTTATTGGAAGCGGTTATCCGACGAGGAGAGTCCGCCAGTCTGATGGTCGAGCACATCGAGGGCCAGCCGCTGGGCCCGTTTGTCGCCTCACCTGTCGCTACGTCCAGCGATGGGGTGGATGACCCAGGCAATCGGGCTGATGTCGCATCGACGACGGGCAACGAGCAGGCGTATCGCGACACCATCGCCTCGGTCATAGCGTTATCGCGCGTCCGTTGGCCCGATGAGATGCGCAGAAGTAGAAGTAATAGCGACGATATGACCAGCGCAGACACGACCAGCCCTGGGAGTGTCGGCGCTGGCCGAAAGGCAGACCGCCGAGGGCGCCATGCCCTGAGAAGAATGGTCAGAGACGTCTGTCTTTCCGCGTTGAACCAAGGGCATTGGCGCGAGTTGGCGCTGCTACTGCGAATGGCAAGAATTCTTTACCGCTTACCCCGCGTCGTCTCCCATGGCGATCTTCATCCTCAGAACGTGCTGATCGAAACGCATACCGGCCGGCCGGTGTTCATCGACTGGGATCACGCCGGCATGTTGCCTCCGGGCCTCGATCTTGCTCGATTGCTGCTGAGTGTGCCGCCCGCGCTGGCGGAGCGCTGGATCGGTGATGATCGGGAACGCCGACTGGGATGGCTGATCATGACCTATGTCGCGCAATCGCAGCGACAGCCTGACTTCCATGCGACCGAAGCCGGCGTCTATCTGCGTCGGCGCTTTCGCGAACTGTCGAAGGACAGATATAAGCAGGTGCGGCTCTTGCCGATTCGATCGGTTTTCTTGCCGTTAATCGCGCTTTACGCCTATGACAACGGCATCGAACCCGCACTGATTTTGACGGGGCTCTCCGGCTAAGTACAAACCAAAACCCATTCCGCTATTTTCTCCTAGAAAAGCCGTGCTGGTACCCGTCGAGGCGGCCAGCGTAAAATGCGCCCTCGTGGCATTCGGCCTGAATGCCGCCGGGTGCTCTCTAACCCGTTGATTCAGCGGTAATTACTGGAACCCAGGCGTGGAGTAGCGGAAGTATGGGTATCGATGCCTGGTTGAGCATCACCACGGTCGTGGCCGTACTCGCCACGCTCGTGTTCACGCGCATCGCGCCGGACGCCATCCTGGTCGGGGCGATGGCGTTTCTGATCTTCGCCGATGTGTTGACGCCGGAAGAAGCACTGGCCGGATTCGCTAACACTGGCGTCATGACCATCGCGGCGCTTTACGTCGTTGCCGCTGCGCTCAAGGAGACCGGCGCGATTAAGTGGATCGCGGCGATGCTGCTGGGCCAGCCCTCGACCCTGCGCCGGGCCCAGTGGCGCGTCATGCTCCCGGCCTCGGTCCTCAGTGCGTTCATGAACAACACCACCGTGGTGGCGATGTTCATTCCCGCCATCCAGGACTGGTCGAACCGCCTGCGTCTGTCGCCTTCCAAGCTGCTGTTGCCGCTCAGCTACATTTCGATTCTCGGCGGGACCTGCACGCTGATCGGCACCAGCACCAACCTGGTCGTCGATGGTCTGTTGCAGAGCCGCCAGGGCGTCTCGCTGGGGATGTTCGAGCTGACCTGGATCGGGCTGCCGATTCTGCTCGTCGGCGGGGGCTTTATCCTGATTTTCGGAAAATGGCTGCTGCCCCAACGTGACGGCACCAGCGCCCAGTTGGACCAGATCCGAGAATACAGCGTCGAAGTGATTGTCGACCCCAAGGGGCCGCTGACGGGCAAATCGATCGCCGACGCCGGCCTGCGCAACCTGCAGTTCGGCTACCTGACCGATATCGAGCGCGACGACCATCTGCTGACGGCGGTACCGCCGGAGACGAAGCTGCTGGGCGGCGATACCCTGGTTTTCATCGGCACGCCGGAGTGCGCCCGGGAGCTGCGCGAAATTCGTGGCCTGAGCCCCGCAACCGGCAACGTTCAGAAGTTGCAGGTGGCGCGGCATCGGCGCTGTCTGGTGGAAGCCGTCGTCAGCCCGGATTTCGTAGGCATCGGCCAGACGGTGCGGGAGTCGCGATTTCGCTCGCACTTCCAGGCCGTAATCCTGTCGATTTCCCGCCACGGGAAGCGGCTGGATGGCAAGGTCGGGGACGTCGAATTTCAGGTCGGCGACACGTTGCTGCTGGAAACCGGGCCGGCGTTCGTCGAGCAGTATCGCTACCGGAAGGATTTCCTGCTGGTCAGCCAGCTCAACGACTCGACGCCGCCTAACTTTCAGAAAGCGCCGCTCTCGCTGGGCATTCTCGGCGTGATGGTCGTGCTTAGCGCCACCAATCTACTGTCAATCCTCGAAGCCGCGTTTCTCGCTGCCGGGGCGTTGTTGATGACCGGCTGTCTGAGCATGGGCAAGGCACGGCGCTACATCGATCTTTCGGTGCTGATCGTGATCGCCGCGTCGTTTTCTCTCGGCACCGCGATGACGCAATCGGGCGCGGCGCAAACCATCGCCGAGCGGGTCGTCGCGCATATCGATTCCCCGTGGCTGGCGCTGGCGTTCGTCTATTTGATGACGGTACTGTTTACCGAGATGATCACCAACAATGCCGCGGCAGTGCTGATGTTCCCGATCGCGATAGCGGTTTCGCAACAGCTGGGCGTGGATTTCATGCCGTTCGTGATCGCTATCACCATCGCGGCCTCGGCCAGCTTCATGACCGCGCTGGGCTACCAGACCAATCTGATGGTGATGGGGCCGGGCGGTTACCGCATGCACGACTATCTCAAGCTGGGCTTCCCCGTGAGCGCTCTGGTCGGCGCCACCGCGATAGGGCTCATCCCGCTGATATGGCCGTTCTAGCGCTCTGCGCAGAAGGGGCGAGCCACATCCACTCCAGGAGATCGCGCATGACAATCGATGAACCGCTCAGGCGAGAACTGATCCGCGGCGTGCTCGACGCTGGCCAACGCGTGCTGCAGATCTACGCTCAGGATTTCAGCGTCGAGACCAAGGCTGACGATAGTCCGCTGACCCAGGCGGACATGGCCTCTCACCACGCGCTGAGCAATCTTCTCCAGCGCCTGACGCCCGAGGTTCCGATTCTCTCGGAAGAGAGCGACCCCATCGCCTACGAGACCCGCCGGCAGTGGTCGTGCTACTGGCTGATCGACCCGCTGGACGGCACCAAGGAATTCGTCAGGAGAAACGGCGAGTTCACGCTCAACGTCGCGCTGATCGACAACGGCGTTCCCGTGTTCGGTATCGTCCACGCCCCGGTTCTCGACGTGACCTGGTGGGGCGATGCCGAGCAGGGCGCCTTCAAGATATCGGCCGAAGGCGAACGGGCGATCCATGTTCGTGAGCTACCGGCAGCCGATGAGCGGCCCTGGCGAATCGTCGGCAGCCGTCTGCATGGCGTCGGCGCGTTCGATATCTTCTGCGACCAGCTACCCAGCCACGAGCGCGTCTCCATGGGCAGCTCGCTCAAACTCTGTCTGGTGGCGGAAGGCGCCGCCGACCTTTATCCGCGGCTCGCGCCAACGTGCGAGTGGGATACCGCCGCCGCCCAGGCCGTGGTCACCGCCGCCGGCGGCTACGTGCTCGACGCCGAAACCCTCCAGCCCCTTCGCTGCAACCAGCAGGACAGCACCCTCAACCCATTTTTCATCGTCTGCGGGCAGAGTAGCGCGCGATGGGAAAAGGCGTTGAACGTCGCGCTGTCGGTTTGAGCGGCGGATCGAGCTTCAGCGAAGACATCACGGCATGTCTCGAGCTTGGTTCCCGCACCCGTAATACATACTCTTCATTCGCCAATCCCGACATTCGCTACCCACGGCGTCGCACTGACAGGCGTACGTGGAGACGCTGGTAAATATCCGTTACCTCCCTTCAGCCAGGATCTTGATGCTTGATTTGTAAGCGATTTGCCATGGATGAATGAATTACCTCATGTTTAAATGGTTACGCAAAGTAACGTTGTCTATACGCCCCTTCCTAGAGATCCACACTTTTGGTTGTAGGCAAGCCTGTGCTGGCACCATACAATCGTAGGGTTATCAGGCGACGGGTTGAGCCTAATTCAAGTTCGCTTCATGAACGCATGGCGGAGGCAGGCGAGATTCCTCGGGTCACTCCGACAAATAGCGTGTCGTGCGGTGATAGATCGATTCCCCGGCAAGGGTTTTTGGGAGAGAGGCTCTTCCAGGATGCCCACGTTGCCGGTTTTCCAGTTTTCGTCCATCAGGTTGAACAGACAACATGCCAAACGTTTTCAACGGGGTGTCCGCCGGTTGCGGTCGGCTAGGACGGTGGTTAGCGGTGGGGGCCTTGGCCGTGACCTTCGCGGGCTGCGCTTCCCAGAGCCACTACGGTGGCGACAATGTCGGCACCATGCAGGGCGGCGCCGCTCTCGGCCCCGAAATATCCAGCTTTCTAGACAACGCCACCCCCGGCAGCATCACGACTTTCCCCAAGAGCCCGTGGGGCTCGAACGTTTCCGTCATCGTTCAGGAACGCTACTTCGCCGCCAGTGGCCGGCTCTGTACGCACCTGGATGTCGCAAGAGACGGTGCGCCTGCGAGCGCCAACCGCGCCCAGGTGGCATGTCTCGTGAAAGACAGTGGCTGGTACGCCCAGCGCTTGGTCACTCAGATGTTGGTCAATCCCAGCACTCCGTAACAAAAATCCCCTGCTTGGGCGCCTGCGCTCGCGTGTATCGTTTTCGAACAGCCAGATCGTTTGTCGAACCGCTGGAAAGCAGGCCTTGAGCCGCGCGAATACAACAGGAAGTTTCGCATGAAACATGCAGCGTCGTTTTTCCGGGCCGGGTGCCTGGTGGCGGTAGCGTGCCTGAACGTCAGTTTGGCCAACGCGCAAACCTTCGGTGCCGACAGCATCGTCCCGCAGGACCAACAGGCCCAGTCGATGACCTCTCAGGTTCAGGGGAGCGACGGGCAGCAGTCCCAACAGCAGCAAGGGCAGAGCGTCGACGATCAGCCGCGAGCGAACTGGAACAGCTCGAATTACGGTCCGGTCGATCCCAACTCAAGCCAGGTCGATCCCAACACCTTGCCGCCGTTCGGTGCCAACCTGTTCACCGGTGGCTTCCGCGGCGTCATGGCTGACGGTCTCAACCCCGGCTACACCATCAAGCCCGGCGACCAGATCAATCTGCGCGTCTGGGGCGGCACCGAAATGCAGAGCGTGCTGACGGTGGATTCCCAAGGCAACATTTTCCTGCCGGGCATCGGGCCGCTCAACGTCCAGGGCACCACCAATAGCGGGCTCAACTCCCGTGTCACCTCGGCTATCAAGTCGGTCTATCCGGAAAACGTTGAGGTCTACACCAATCTACAGGGCGTGCAGCCGGTAGGCGTGTTCGTCACCGGTTACGTCAAGAATCCCGGCCGTTACTCCGGTACGCCCAGCGATTCGATGCTCTACTTCCTCGATCAGGCCGGCGGCATCGACCAGGCGTTGGGCAGCTATCGTCAGATCGTGGTCAAGCGGGGCGGCCGCACGGTCGACACCATCGACCTCTACGACTTTCTGATCAACGGCGAGATGCCGCATCCGCAGTTCCGTGACGGCGATACCATCGTGGTCGAAGAGCGCGGACCGGCCGTGGCGGTAGTCGGCGATGTCGAGCGCCCGTTCCGTTACGAACTGGCGGGTGAAACGTTGACCGGCGGCGACGTGACCAACCTGGCCCGGCTGCGCGCTGGGGTGTCTCACGTCCTGTTGCGTGGCGACCGTCCGGGAGGCCCGGTGGCACGCTATCTGACGCTCAACGAGTTCCGCACCGCCACCATCGAACGCGGCGATGAAGTGCTGTTCAGCGCCGACAAGCGCAGCGAGAGCATCGTTGTGCAGGTCGAAGGCAGCTACTATGGCCCGTCACGTTACGTGCTACCGCGTGACGCGCATCTGGGCGAGTTCCTCAACGCGATCAGCGTGCCCAAGAACATGACCAGCTATCAGGACGTCTCGATCCGTCGCGAGAGTGTCGCCGAGCAGCAGAAGGAATCGCTCAACGAAAGCCTGGACCGGCTCGAGCAGACCTACCTGGGTTACCCGTCGCGCACCGCGAAAGAGGGCGAGATTCAGGTTCGTCAGGCCGAGCTGATCCAGAAGTTCGTGCAGAAGGCCCGCCAGACCGAACCCACCGGCCGTCTTGTCGTCGCTCGCGGCGACAACATCGCCGATATCCGCCTGCAGGACGGCGACGTCGTCACTATTCCGGAAAGCTCGGATTCCGTGCTGCTGAGCGGCGAAGTCACCATCCCGCAGGCGATGGTCTACACGCCCGGCATGAACGCGGAAGACTATATCCGCCAAGCCGGCGGCATGACCCCGCGTGCGGATGACGATCAGGTGCTGGTCGTACATCGCAACGGTGCCGTCATCCACGCCGAGCAGACGGACGTTCGCGCCGGCGACGAAATCCTGGTGCTGCCGGCAGCGCCGACCAGCAATATCGAGCTTGCCACCAGCCTCACGCAGATCCTTTACCAAATCGCTGTGTCAACGAAAATTGCGCTAGATCTATAAACAGCGCGGTTGTCAATCAGCCCCGCTCTAAGCGGGGCTTTCTTTTGGGTTTCTTGCGATGAGAAGTACTTCTCGATTCGATTATCATCGATCGGACTCTTTCTCTGTCTGGTCAAGATTTGTGTCTAAAGTGGGAGGCCCCGATGAATAATGTGGCGCAGCCCATGCCCCATGAACCGCGGAGCGCGATTCGTGTCACCTGGGATGTATGGTCGGCGATGACGCTGCGCGAATTCATCGCCCGCACCACGGCGGATCGTATGGCCTGGTTCTGGATGATCTTCGAGCCGCTGGCCACCATCGGTATCATGATTTTCATCCGTACTTATATTCGCAGCTCCCGTCATATTTCCGGGGCGGAGTTTATCCCTTGGCTAATTGTCGGATTAATGGGTTTTTATCTATTTCGTGCCTGTATGACTCAGCCAATAGGTGCAATTGACGCTAACAAAGGGCTTTTTACCTATCGACAAATATCACCTGTCGATCCGGTGCTGGTACGTTGTTGGGTAGAGGGAGCTCTTCGCAGCTTTATTTTCTTACTTTTCATTTTGATTGCGGCCTTATTCAAAGTCGATATGAGCGCTTATCACGCCGTGGGAGTGCTTATGGACTGGCTTTCACTCTGGGCTTTAGGATCTGGTCTGGGCGTTCTCTTTTCCGTCGTCGCGGGATTGGTGCCGGAAGTAGGGCGAATCATCAAAATGATCTCATTTCCGCTGTTAATTCTCTCCGGTGTTATCTTTCCGGTCACCTACTTCCCTCATCAAGCGCAGGAATACATGCTTTACAACCCCATCCTGCATGGGCTGGAAAGCATGCGAATGAACTATTTCCAGTACTATCATTCGATCCAGGGAATTGATATGACCTATCTCTGGTATTGGGCACTTAGCAGCATGACACTTGGCCTGATGATGCACATTCACTTCGCGCCTCGTCTCAAGATGCGCTGACGGAGCTTAGTGCACATGATCGAAATTCGTAATCTGTATAAACGCTACCACGGGCCGTTTGGCGGTAACTGGGTACTCAAGGATATCAACCTGACGTTCCCGACCAATGTGAGTGTCGGGTTAATTGGTCGTAACGGCGCGGGCAAATCGACCTTGCTGCGCCTGATCGGCGGTATGGACTTCCCCGACAAGGGTGTAATCGACCGCAAGGCACGCGTTTCCTGGCCTATCGGCCTGGCGGGCGGCTTCAAGGGCAGCATGACCGGTCGCCAGAACGTCAAGTTCGTCGCTCGTATTCACGGCGTTAGGAAAGACATTCATCAGTTAATTCAGCGGGTGCAGGATTTCGCTGAGATCGGTAAATCTTTTGATGAGCCAGTCAGTACCTATTCTTCCGGCATGCGCTCGAGGTTGGCATTTGGTCTCTCGCTCGCTTTCGATTTCGATGTCTATCTTTCGGATGAAGCCACCGCTGTGGGGGATAGAGCCTTTAAGCAGAAAGCCAAAGACGCGTTCAACGAACGCGTTAACTCCGCCAGCTTGATTATGGTTTCTCACAGTGAAGGCATTTTGAAGGATCTATGCCAGGCCGGCGTGCTGCTTGAGAAGGGGCATGCGGTCTGGTTCGACGATATCAACGATGCTATCGAGCATTACCACAACACCTCGGGTAAGAAGTAAGCCTTCCTATGACGCAAACAGCTACCACGGCCAGCGCGCCGCATCGATGGTTGGATTTCGCCAAGCGCCAGATCCACTGGACTCTCTGTATCATCCTGATTTTACTCGTCAGCTTTTATTGGGCGATCTGGGCATCTGATCGCTACGTTTCTCATGCCCACGTGATTCTGGAAAGCCCGCAGATATCCACGCCGGAACTCAGCTTCAGCTCGATCCTCTCTGGCGGTGGCGGTAAGAACTCGGCGGATATGCTGTTGCTACGAGACTACATGCTCTCTACCGATATGCTGCACTTCCTAGAGAAGAACGCGGACTTCCGTGAGCACTATGCCAACAATGGCGATTTCTTCAGCCGCCTGGGTGACGAGAACGCGCCGACGGAGAAATTGCTGGATTATTACAAGAGCATGGTTTCCATCGAACTGGACGAGTACGCCGGCGTACTGAGAGTCGACGTGAATGCTTTTACTCCGGAAGAAGCCAACAAGATCGCCAAGCTGATCCTTCAGCAAGGCGAGCGCCATATGAACGAGATGGGCCAGCGCCTCGCCCAGGAGCAGGTCAAATTCCTGGAAGAGCAGGTGGGTGTGCTCGAGAAGCGCTTCGAAGAAACCCGACAGGATCTGCTCGAGTTCGAAAACGAGAATGGCCTGGCGTCGCCAACTTCGACGGTTCAGAGCCTGGGCACCGTCGTCGCCAAGCTGGAAGGCGAGCTAGCCAGCCTGAAAGCGCAGCGCGCTGCGATGGGCAGTTACCAGAGTCAGACTTCTCCCCAAATGACAAACTTGAAAAGCCAGATCAGTGCGCTTCAGAAACAAATCGACGAGCAGAAAGAGCGCCTGGCGGCACAGTCGGGCGGCGCACTCAACGCCGTGTCGTCCAAATACCAGACGCTGCAGCTCCGCGCCCAGTTCGCACAAGAAGCCTACTCGGGTACATTAGCTGCGCTGGAAAATACTCGTGTGGAGGCCGCACGTCAGCTCAAACAGCTTTCTGTACTGCAATCCCCAACGATGCCGGAATACCCGGAAAAGCCTGAACGATTTTATATGATAGCAGTGTTTTCAGTTATTGCTATATTCGTTACGCTGATTATCAACATGTTAATTTTAATTGTCAGAGATCATAGAGACTAAGTGAGTTGAATAAAATGTTTAGTCATGTTGAATTCCTTAAAAAGACTAGTCTGTTTGACTCAAGTTGGTATGCTTCACATTATCGTGATGTTTCGATTCTACGGGCTAATCCGGAGGAGCATTTTCATAAATATGGTGAGAAGTTAAATAGAGTCGGGGCTGAAGATTTCCTGTATAAAGATTCAGCCAGCTATTTCTCTTATTTATACTCACATGCAAAAGAATATAAAGAGGCTTCAAAGCTTGGTATTGAATCTAAAGAATTGGCTGTAAAGTTGCGTTCAGGATATGAAAATCTATCTCTTTTGCTTTTAATGGACATGGTGGAAAATAAGTCGGAGGAAAAAACGGAGCGAGGAAACGCTGCTTGGGAGCTTGCGCGTGTGCTTGCTAGCCAAAAAGATTGGTCTAAAGCGCGATATTACCTTAATAAAGCTCGATATTTTAATCCTTCATTTATGCGCCGGAAAAAGCCTCGGCTTTTAGAAATAGAGGCACTGATTAATGTTGGAGAACTTGACCGTGCCGCGGATAAAATAGAGTATCCTTTAAAAAAAGGCATCGATAGTGATTTTTTATGCTCAAAAACTAATTTGCATATAGCCAAAGGTGAAAGCGACGAAGCTATAATTAGTATCATTAGTGAAATATACACGTCAAATTTTTTGAGCCCGTTAGAGTTCAAAAAAAATAAGTTGGCTGCAAGATTCGATAATATATGTTCACGGCCTGTTTCGCAGATAAATCTAGATGTAAAAGTTAGTGTTCTTATGCCTGTTTATAACGCAGAAGAACATTTGCGCGTGTCTCTTGAAAGCTTGCTAAATCAAACTTATTCAAATCTGGAAGTTGTAGCTGTAGATGATTGCAGCAGCGATGGTTCTTGGGAGATGTTAAAAAGCTATGCTGCAACAGATAGCAGATTAAAAATATACAAAAACGAAAAGAATTTAAGCGCTTATCCAACTCGAAATAGGGCGCTGTCATTGGCGACAGGAGAAGTGATTACTGTCCATGACAGTGACGATTGGTCGCATCCTCAAATGATAGAATGTCAACTTGAAAAGCTTTTGGCAACTAATGAGACCAAGCTTACTTTTAGTTTTATGGCGAGAGTCAGTCCTGAACTCTATTTTTCGCTACGTCCTGAACGTAATAATATGGAGTATGTCCATAGAAGTTACCCCTCTTTAATGATTCGCCGTGGGGACTTAGAGGCATTGGGGGAGTGGGATGGGATCGTTGCAAATGCGGATGACGAGTTTTTGCAACGAGCTAGGAAGTTATTTGGTACAGATGCGATTATAGATGTTTTTCCGAACGTACCAATGTCTTTATTTTTGAAGCACGAAGCATCTTTAACATCTAGCGCAAAGACAAGTCTCAAGTCATTGGATTATGGCGTAAGGAAAGAATACGGGAAACAAGCCGAGTTTTGGAGAAACCGCTGCAAGAATAGGGCTGACTTGAAAATGGAGCGTACGGGGGAAAAATTCCCCTTCCCTATACCAAACGGTCTTTCTCCTCAAAAAAGAGGCGTTGATAACCGCTACGATATTATACTAATTTCCGACCTGAGTTTATTGGGAGGGACCCGCAGGTGCAACGAGGCATATATAGAATCGGCCGTTGATTTAGGCCTAAAAATTGGTATGTTTCATTGGCCTAGATTTGATTTAAGATTCGCTAAAGATATCGCTGCGGAGTATCGTCTGCTGTCTTTCAATCCGGGGGTAGATATTTTAACGTGGGAAGACGAAGTTTCTTGTGAGGCTCTGCTTATACATCATCCACCTATTTTAAAGTATCAGCCGGATTTACTTCCGACTATAAAAACTGACAAGGTTTTTATCTTGGTTAACCAGTCGCCAATGCAGCTTCGCAGTCAGGAGCCTCATTACTATTTTAAAAATGATGTAGAAGAAACCTGTAAACGAAATTTTGGACGGCTACCCGTCTGGATAGCGATTTCCCCATCTGCAAAAGAAGTTCTGCAAAAATGCGGTTATGAATATATACATGACGAGATCTGGTACCCGCCTTTATCCGAAAAAATTATAGAGTCACAAAAAAACAGAACGAGTTTAAAAAGTAATAGAAATGTGCCTGTCGTGGGGAGGCATGCTAGAGACCATTGGACTAAATGGCCTTCTAACCCGCAAGATATAGAGTTGGCTTATATGGCCGACTCGGAAGTTGAAGTAAGATTGATGGGTGGGGTGAGATATCCAAAAAAATTACTAGAAAAAATACCTCAAAACTGGGTTCTGTATGACTTTGACTCTGTTTCAGTTGTCGAGTTTTTGGATGACTTAGATTTTTTCGTTCACTTCGTTCACTGTGACTATATAGAAGAGTTTGGCCGTAACATTGCAGAAGCAATGGCTCGTGGTGTAGTGGTTATTTTACCTTGGCAATTTGAAGCGATTTTTAAAGACGCTGCGTGCTATACAGAGCCAAGCGGTGTCTATGATTTAATCCAAGAGCTCTGGAGCAACCCTGGTAAGTATCTTCAATATAGGCAAAATGGTCTCAAATTCGTCGAAAAAAACGTACATCCTGCTGTTACCAAAATGAGAGTTGAAAGCCTTGTTGATACGAGTAATTTGTTAGTCCAAAAACAATTGAAGGTTATAGGATAAAGTTGCTATGAATTCAAAAGACTGGGCTTATTTTGGCAAATTTTTAGAAGAAAGTAGTGACAGTGAGCTGAAGTTAAAGTTGTTGGATTTATTGGGTGGTTTGGCCGGTGATTATCCTGAAGTAGCGTATTTGAAAAGCCGAAAGATTTTAGTCGAATCAGAAACATTCAGTGATGATCAATTTGTTGATCGTCATTTTTCTATAGATAAAAATGAATGTTTGGCTAATGGTTTTGCGGCCATGGGAATAGTTCGGAGCTTACTTTTTTTTAAAAAAATAAATTTTGCCAAAAGAGTCATGCAGAATTTACTTTTGCGACATCTTGTAGACTCGAATGATATGAGAGTCAAAATCATAGAAGGTTATATCGAAAAAATTGAAGAGATAGATAGTGTGATCGAGAAGACTCTTGAAAGAGAGGTGGGTTTTAAAAGGGTCAGTCTGAACGAGATAGTGGTTGGTGACGACAAGGCTATAGAAAAAAGTCATCTTCAACTAAATGATCAAACGAGTCCTGGTGTCTATAAAATATCTCATGAGAATAAGTTTCAAAACGATTTTAATGTTTATTTTAAATGGGCAAGTGATGAGACTTTAAAAAAACTCAAGCAGAAGAAATTTGACGCTAGAGTTGGTAAAAGGTACGTGGATAGAGTTTTTGTTCTTGAGGGGGCACAGGTAAGCACCGCTTTATATGGTCTCCAAACGGTGTTTGATAAAAATGGAAGGTATCACGAGTCTTTTTCCAGCAGGTTAAGTAAAATATATAGAGAGAATGTTTATACGCCAGCATGCAAGGAGTGGAAGGAAGCATATGTGCTTCCGTTTCCTCATAGTTCTGGTAACTATTATCATGTTTTAGCTGAAATGGTTTACGGCCTTAGATATGTATCTTTATGTAACCTTTCCGTCCCTATTATTTACGACTCTGACAAGTTCAATTTGTTGCCATATGTTTCTGAGTGTCTTGGTTTAGATTTTAACAGATTTTTTAAAGCTTCTTCATGTCAAGACGTTTTAATAGCTAAGGCGTATGTTGTTTCTTCGCCGCAATTTCATTGGAATCAGGAAGTCCACGAATTTTTTAAAGGGTTTTTTGTAAAGCCAGCAAACGAGCCTGGTAAAAAAATATATATTTCTCGTAAAAAAAGCTCTCGATGTTTTGAGAACGAAGATGAGGTTTGCCAATTTTTGTCACAAGCTGGTTTCGAAATTATTTGTGCTGAAGATTTTTCATTTAAAGAGCAGGTGACTATATTTGGCTCTGCAGAGACTGTAATTTCACCTCATGGTGCTGGCTTAGCAAATTTGGCGTTTTGTCCCAGCGGCTTGAACCTTATTGAGCTATTTCATGATAGTTTTATTGAGCCAGCTTTTTATTTTCGTTCTTTGCCAATCCTGTCATCGTATAAATGCCTGTTTGTTGAGAATAACGTTTTAAGCATAGCTGACTTGCAAAAACTGCTTTAGTATTGCCATGATTGATTTTGTGTTTTTTTGATGTGGCTGTATAACAATATCATAAGCGAAGATTTGTTTTTAGAGCAAAAGATTAAATTCACGTGGGGTGAAAAATGAAGGTTTTTATTTTTGGCAGTTGTGTGTCGAGAGATGCTTTTAACTTTGATTTTCCTCGGCTTGAATTAGTGGGATATTTTTCTAGGAGCTCTTTTGCAAGCGCGTTTGGCTCAAGTCCGCAAAAAGACAATTATAGTCAAGAGTTGAATTCAAATTTTCAAAAAAGAATGGTGAAAGCCGATTTTGAAAAAGAAGCGTTACAAAAAATAGTATCCACTGAGTTTGATATTTTGCTCATTGATTTTGTGGATGAGCGGTTTAAACTCTTCAAGTCTACGACCGGCAGTATTGTTACGCTTTCGAACGAATTGTCAAAAACCCCCTTCCTCAGACAAGCAGAAGGCGTAGCTGTTTCCCCCTTTTCAGACGAGCATTTTCAATTGTGGGAGCGGGGATGGAAAAAATTCGTTTCTTCATTGTCGAGCCATAACTTATTGTCAAAGGTTGTTGTAAATTGTGGCTTGTGGGCAAAAACGGATGAACAAGGTAATGCTATTCCGAATGTGGATTTAAATCTAATTGAAAAAGCAAACTCGCACTTGAGAAGACTGTACGATCGCGTTTTTTTGGATATCCCTGCTTCCCAAGCGTTCATGCCCAGCGATAAGATGGTTGTCGGTAAGCTTGAGCATAAATGGGGGGCGGCACCTTTTCATTACGTCGATAATTACTATTATAACTTGGTTGATTTTTTAGTGGCTTTTGATGATAGTCGTTAGATATGTTTTCAACTTCTTGGTTTGTGTGATGACAACATGTGATATCGTGTTGTGCCCATTCTGTAAAATGACAGTTTTGGAGCAATAGTTGAACCGTCAATTATTTGGTACCGATGGCATAAGAGGGCGTGTTGGTAAATTTCCTATGACGCCTGATTTTGCAATGAAATTGGGGTGGGCTGCCGGTCAGGTACTGGGTGCGGAAGGTGTACGCGAGGTGCTGATCGGTAAGGATACCCGCGCTAGTGGCTATCTACTGGAATCTGCACTCGAAGCCGGGTTTTCATCCGCCGGTGTCAATGTCGCGCTAGTGGGCCCGTTACCCACGCCCGCGGTGGCGTATCTGACGTCTACGTTTCGTGCGGACGCAGGCGTCGTTATCAGTGCTTCTCATAACCCGTTCTATGACAACGGCATCAAGATCTTCGCCAAAGGTGGCTTCAAGCTCAATGACGTTCAGGAGCAGGAGATCGAGCGTTACCTGCAAATCGCTCTCGATGGCGGTATGACCTGTGTTGATTCGGAACGGCTGGGGAAGGCTAGACGAGTCGACGACGCTACGGGGCGCTACACCGAATACTGCAAGGCGGCGCTTCCGGGCAATTTGAGCCTCGATAGTTTCAAGATCGTAGTGGATTGCGCCAATGGCGCCGCCTACAAGGTAGCACCGGCTGTCTACCGTGAGCTGGGGGCGAAAGTCATTGCCATTCATGCCACGCCAGATGGTTTCAACATCAACGAGCAGTGTGGCGCCACCTCGATGCAGAGCCTTTGCGAGGCAGTCGTTTCTCATGGAGCGGATCTAGGCATTGCGCTGGATGGCGACGCGGATCGCTTAATGATGGTCGACCACACCGGAACCATCGTCGATGGTGATGAGCTACTGTATCTGCTGACTCGCCAAGCCAAGGCAAACGGCTACGCAGGCGGTGTGGTTGGTACGCAAATGAGCAATCTCGGCCTGGAGCAGGCGCTAGATGCCCTGGGCGTGCCGTTTCTGCGGGCCAAAGTCGGTGACCGCTATGTGATGGAGCAGTTAGAAGCCAATGGCTGGCGCATCGGCGGAGAAACCTCCGGGCATTTGATCAACCTCGACCACGCCTCCACAGGGGACGCCATCGTCGCCTCCATGCAGGTGCTGGCGTGTTTGATCGCGCAGGGCCTGAGTTTGTCCGATGCCAAGCAGGGTATCGAAAAGTTGCCGCAGACGCTGGTCAACGTTAGTTATCAGGCGGGGCAAGGGATTGATCCTCTAATTCAGCCGGCGGTAAAAGAAATGGTCGGTGCGGTGAAGAACGAGCTGGGGCCTGATGGTCGCGTTTTGCTGCGTAAGTCCGGCACCGAGCCTCTCATCCGCGTTATGGTCGAAGCTACCGACGCCGAGACTGCCGAAACCGCAGCCTTGAAAATTGCAGAGCAGATTCGCCACTCAGTAGGCTAGGCGATTATTCGACGCCATTGCTACGGGTGAATGAGCTAGCTGACATATCGTGATTAGTATCAATAAGGATATTGAGATGAAAGTCGCCGTCGCAGGCACAGGCTACGTAGGCCTATCCAACGCTGTACTACTTGCCCAACATCAGGAAGTCGTGGCGGTCGATGTCGTCGCCGAGAAGGTCGAGCAGATCAATGCGCGCCAGTCGCCCATCGAAGACGCTGAGATCGAATCGTTTTTTCGAGACAAGACGCTCAATCTCACCGCGACGCTGAATGGTCAGGAGGCGTATCAGAACGCCGATTTCGTGATCATTGCCACACCGACGAACTATGACCCGGTCAATAACTACTTCGATACCTCCAGTGTTGAGTCGGTCATTCAGAGCGTGATGGCAGTCAACCCCGAGGCGGTGATGGTGATCAAGTCTACCGTGCCGGTGGGTTACACCAAGGAAGCCTGCGAGCGCTTTGGCACCAACAACCTGATCTTCTCGCCGGAATTCCTACGGGAAGGTAAGGCGCTTTATGACAACCTGCACCCGTCACGCATCGTCGTGGGGGAACGTTCCGAACGTGCCGAGCGCTTCGCGAGCCTGCTGAAGCAGGGGGCGGTCAAGCAGGACATCCCCACGCTGTTCGTGGATAGCACCGAGGCCGAGGCGATCAAGCTGTTCGCCAATACGTATCTCGCTATGCGCGTTGCCTATTTCAATGAGCTGGATACCTACGCCGAAACCCATGGTCTGAACACCAAGCAGATCATCGAAGGGGTGGGGCTGGACCCGCGCATCGGCACGCATTACCACAACCCGAGTTTCGGTTACGGGGGTTATTGCCTGCCCAAGGATACCAAGCAGCTGCTCGCCAACTACGAAGACGTGCCCAACAACCTGATCGGCGCCATCGTCGAAGCGAACCGTACCCGAAAGGATTTCATCGCCCAGGCGGTGTTGAAGCGCAACCCCCAGGTCGTGGGTGTCTATCGCCTGATTATGAAGTCCGGCTCTGACAACTTCCGCGCCAGCGCCATGCAGGGCGTGATGAAACGCATCAAGGCCAAGGGCGTGGAAGTGGTCGTGTACGAGCCGGTACTGGAAGAAGATGAGTTCTACGGTTCGAAGGTGATGAGAGATCTCGAGGCGTTCAAGCAGCGCTGTGACGTTATCATCGCCAACCGCCTGATGGATGACATCGCTGACGTGCGAGATAAAGTCTATACGCGCGACCTGTTCGGTAACGACTGACTCGACTAGCATCGAGACTCTTCAACGGTTACTGGGTATGCAGCATGAGCCAGGATAAAGCCAAAGAGACTCGGGCTGCGGAACTCTCTCCGGCCGAAGCGCTGGAAGCGTCGCGTCTCGAGGCGTTCGATAAGGTCTTGGATGCCCGCCTGCACAAGCTGCAATCCGCCATGCTGGCCAAGCAGCAGGAGATGGATCGGCATCTCTACCGGCAGTTCGAGGCGTTTCACTGGCTCACTCAACGGCTCAAGATTCAGGGCCGCTTGCCGCCGCTGCGTGGCTGGCCGCTGTCGCCGGATGTGCTGCTGGAACTCCACGAATGGGTCATGGCGACACGGCCATCGCTCATCGTGGAGTTCGGTAGCGGTTCTTCCACGCTGGTGATTGCGGATGCTTTGTCCCAGGTCGGTGCCGGTCGGTTGGTTTCGATCGAACATTCCGCGCATTACGGCCGGCAGACGCAGGCCAATCTCGAACGAGAAGGGCTGAGTGAATGGGTCGACTTGCGCATCGGCGAGCTGGAACCGTGGCAGGGTGAGCATCTCAACAACCGAAAAGACCAGACCGTCAGCTGGTATCCGGTGGCGCTGCTCGAGGATCTGCAAGACATCGATTTCGTGCTCATCGATGGCCCGCCGGCCAAGACGTGCGAGTTCGCCCGCTACCCAGCGGTGCCGGCGTTGATCGATAAGCTTTCCCCCAACGCGGCGGTCTGGCTGGACGACGCCGCGCGTGGTGAGGAAAAGCGGATCTGTGAGGGTTGGAATGAAGCTTTTGGTGGCACCTTCGAGATGGTGCCGATGGAGAAGGGGCTTGGCGTGTTTACTTTCGAGCGTAAGCCTTCTGTCGATACCGATACCGATACCGATACCGATACCCGCACCGAAACGCCTGGCGATGCCGAGCGATGAACTTTCCTTCCTTGTGAACCCTGGCCGATCCGGCCAGGGCAGATGATTCCTCTATGAGTCTTACTTTTCTGGTGACCGGTGGCGCGGGCTTCATCGGTTCCGCCGTCGTTCGCGAGCTGATCGGCAATACCGAGCATCGTGTCGTCAACGTCGACAAGCTCACTTACGCGGGCAACCTGGAATCGCTGCCCGCGTTCGTGACCGATAGCGCGCGTTATCGTTTTCATCGGGCCGATATCGGCGACCGAGAGGCGATGGCGCGCATCCTCGAAGAGGCGCAGCCAGATGTAATCATGCATCTAGCGGCGGAAAGCCATGTCGATCGCTCCATCGACGGCCCGGCGGCCTTCATCGAAACCAATGTGGTCGGTACCTACCAGCTGCTCGAGTCGGTGCGCGGTTATTGGCAGGCGCTGAACGAACAGGACGCTGCACGCGGGCGCCGCTTTCGTTTTCACCATATCTCGACGGACGAGGTCTACGGCGATCTCACGCCCGAAGATGTGCCCTTTGCGGAAACCCACGCTTACGCGCCGAGTTCTCCTTACGCGGCCAGCAAGGCCAGTTCGGATCATCTGGTTCGTGCCTGGCGGCGCACTTATGGTTTGCCGACGCTCGTTACCAACTGCTCCAACAACTACGGCCCGTATCACTTCCCGGAGAAGCTGATTCCGCTGATGATTCTCAACGCGATCGCCGGCAAACCGTTACCGGTCTATGGGGATGGTCTCCAGGTACGGGACTGGCTCTACGTCGAAGATCATGCGCGGGCGCTCGTCCACGTCGCGACCCAGGGCGAAGTCGGGGAGACGTACAACATCGGTGGCTGCAACGAGGTACGCAATATCGATGTCGTTCGAACCGTCTGCCAGTTGCTGGAAACGTTGAAGCCCGAAAAGCCGGCTGGGGTGGCGCGTTACGCGGACCTGATCACCCACGTGACCGATCGCCCGGGTCACGATACCCGCTACGCCATCGATGCCAGCAAGCTGGAACGCGAGCTGGGTTGGCGGCCGCGGGAGTCGTTCGAAAGCGGCCTGCGCAAGACCGTGGCATGGTATCTGGAAAACCCGCAGTGGTGGCAGCGAATTCAGGATCAGCACTACCAGGGCGAGCGTCTGGGGCTGGCTGCTCCCGGGGATGACTCCGCCGAGACGCCAAGCGGGTACGACGGGGCGAATGACGCATGAAGATTCTGATTACGGGCGGCACCGGCCAGGTCGGGTTCGAACTGTGCCGAACGCTTGCTCCCTTGGGGCTGATTCTGGCTCCGAACCGTCAGGCGCTGAATCTGGATCGCACTGACGACGTTGCGGCTTATCTCGAGCGTCATCGGCCTGAATTGATCGTCAACGCTGCCGCCTTCACCGCGGTGGACGCAGCGGAAAGCCAACGGGAAGCCGCCGGGCGGCTCAATGCCGGTTTGCCCTTGCAGCTGGCGGCCTACGCCCGTGAGCAGGGTATCCCGCTGGTTCATTACTCTTCCGACTACGTCTATCCCGGTAACGGCGACATGGCCTGGAAAGAAGGCGACGCTACCGGGCCGTTGTCTCATTACGGGGCAACCAAGCTGCAGGGTGACGAGGCGATCCAGCGCAGCGGCGCGGCGCATCTCATTCTGCGCACGAGCTGGGTCTATAGCGCGCGCGGCAAGAACTTTCTCGATACCATGCTGCGCCTGGGCCGGGAGCGCGAACGTCTGTCTATCGTCGATGACCAGATCGGGGCGCCTACACCGGCTCGGCTGATCGCCACGGTGACGCTGCTGGCGTTGCGCGAATGGCAGCGCGGTGCGATGGAAGGCGGTCTCTATCACCTGGTGTCGCGAGGGGAAGCCAGCTGGCATGAGTTCGCGTGCGAGATATTCCGCCAGGCCATCGCGGCGGGGGAGGCGCTGGCGATCTCGCCTGAGGCGGTCTCCGCGATCCCGACCCGCGATTACCCGACGCCGGCGGCGCGCCCGCTCAATTCGCGCCTGGCGGTCGACAAGCTGGAAACCGCGTTGGGGATCACCCTGCCGGATTGGCAAACGCAATTGGCCTTGACGCTGGCCGAACGGCTGACGCCGCGCTAGAACGTGCGCTCGATGAATAAGGATTCAACATGACACGCAAAGGAATCGTGCTGGCCGGGGGCACCGGCTCGCGTCTCTTTCCGATGACGCTAGGCACGTCCAAGCAGTTGCTACCGGTTTACGACAAACCGATGATCTACTATCCGATCTCGGTGCTTATGCTGGCGGGTATTCGCGAGATTTTGATTATTTCTTCACCGGATGCACTGCCGCAGTATCGCCAGTTGCTGGGCAGCGGTGAGCAGTTCGGCGTGAGCTTCGAGTATGCCGAGCAACCGGCGCCGGAAGGGCTTGCCCAGGCATTTCTGATCGGGGAGTCGTTCATCGGCCAGGATTCGGTGTGCCTGGTGCTGGGCGATAACGTCTTCCATGGCCAGCACTTCTCCGAGCAGCTCCGCATTGCCGCGCAAAAGCCGCATGGCGCGACGATCTTCGGCCAGTGGGTGAAGGACCCGGAGCGCTTCGGTGTGGTGTCGTTCGATCACTCAGGCCAGGTTAAAAACATCGAGGAGAAGCCCGCGCAGCCGCAATCTCCCTATGCCGTTACCGGGCTCTATTTCTACGACAACGACGTGGTCGAAATCGCTCGCGGCGTGACGCCCTCGGCGCGGGGCGAGCTGGAAATCACCTCGGTCAACAATGCCTATCTCGAACGGGGCGATCTGTACGTCGAACGCCTGGGCCGGGGCTTCGCCTGGCTGGATACCGGGACGCCGGAAAGTCTGATGGAAGCCAGCCAGTACGTACAGAGCGTGGAGCACTGCCAGGGATTGAAAGTCGCCTGCCTCGAGGAGATCGCCTGGAACAGCGGCTGGCTGGATGACGAGGCACTGCTGGCACGCGCCGCGATGTTCGAGAAGACCGGCTACGGCGAGTATCTGGCACGTCTGATTTCTCAGCAGAAGGCGGGTTTCGCATGAACTATGAACCGCAAGCGATACTTGAAGTTGTCCTGCTGAAGCCGCGCCGTTTCGAAGACGAGCGCGGCTTCTTCATGGAAACGTTTCGTCAAAGTACCTTTCAGGAACACTGTGGCGAGCACACCTTCGTGCAGGACAACCACTCCCGCTCCGCTCGCGGCGTGCTGCGAGGGTTGCACTATCAGATTCGCCAGCCCCAAGGAAAGCTGGTTCGCGCCGTAGTGGGTGAGATCCTGGACGTCGCGGTCGACCTGCGAGGACAGTCCAAGACCTGCGGCCAGTGGGTCAGCGCGCGCTTGAGCGCCAGCACCGGCCAGCAATTGTGGGTGCCGCCGGGCTTCGGTCACGGGTTTCTGGTGCTCAGCGAGGTGGCTGAGGTCGTTTACAAAGCCACTGACTACTATGCGCCTGAGTGCGAACGGTCGGTGCGCTGGGACGATCCCGATCTGGCGATCGACTGGCAGCGAGAGGCGTGGTCCTGGGGCGGCGAGCCGGAACTCTCGGCCAAGGATCTGGCGGCTCCTGCCTTTCGCGATGAGCGCCGCTAGGCTTTCAAAGGCCGTTGGCGAGTCGTAACGATCATCGTGCCGATAAGTGTTTTATCGGTCGTGGTGCGACTCATGGATTCACGACATCGGGCAACAGGGAAAAGCCTTCGTGTATTTAAAAACGATCGAATTCGTCAGAAGCTCAGGTTTTTTCGACGAGAATTGGTACACGAAACAGTACCCGGATGTGAAGAAGTCCGGCCTCGAGCCGGCTCTGCATTATCTGAAGTATGGGGAAAAATGGGGGCGGCGGCCGTCGCGGTTCTTCGATCCCGTCTTCTATCTCCAGACCTACCCGGACGTTCAGGCTTCGGATACGGGGCCGCTGCTGCACTACCTGATGCATGGCATGCGCGAGAGCCGCCGCCCGGCGCGCAAAGTCTCCGCACGCTCTGTCGAGGCCGCGAGACAGCAGAGCCGGCGCTCGAAGAAGAAACAGGCCCAGCGCATCAAGGATATCGTCGCTCGGATCTACGACCTCGAATTCTCGAACGTGGCGGTGCCGGAACTCGAAGCCATCGTTCGAGACGAAATTGGATCTTCGCGCCAGCTCGCGCTGTGGGAACTCGGGCTGTGGTACTCCGCGCAATCGACCTCGGCCAGCTTGAGCAAGGCCGCCGCCTTCCTAGAGGCCTTCATCGATTCCACCAGGGATGAAGCCTCGCAGGCGCTGGCCAGGAAGCTGCTTTCGCAGGTTCATGCCAAGTCCGATCGACCTGTGCAAGCGCTCGCCGTATTGGCGGAAGTGCCGGCAAGCCTGAGAGACGACGATTGGCGCCTTTGCCATATCAATGCCGAGCCGGATTTGCCGGCACGGCTGGCCGTCGTCAACGAGCTGTATCAAAGCCATGGGCTCGAGCCGATTCATCTGTCGGAAAATGAAACGATGGGTTTCTACGAGCGTGTTCAGGCCCAAGCCACTACTGCCAGTCCATCGAACTCGCTGGTAAGTGTCATCATTCCCGCTTACAACGCGGCCCAGACGCTGCCGACGGCGATCGAATCACTGCTGGCGCAATCTCATCGCGAGTTGGAGATCATCGTCAGCGATGATGCCAGCACCGACGACACGGTACAGGTCGCCGAACGTTACGCGGCGAAGGACGCTCGCGTCCGCGTACTGCAAAGCGAGATCAACCAGGGGCCTTACGCCGCGCGTAACCACGCTCTGGATCACTGCGCCGGCGATTACGTCACCACGCACGATGCCGACGATTGGTCACACCCACGCAAGCTCGAAATTCAGGTGGCACATCTGGATGCCAACCCGCAGATCGTCGCCAACTGCTCGCGCCAGATTCGCCTGGAAGAAGATGGCCGTATCTATCTCCGGCCCAAGTCACGCACGTTTGTGCTGATGAACCTCTCGTCGCTCATGTTCCGCCGGCAGCCGGTGGTCGAACGGCTCGGCTACTGGGATAAGGTGCGTTTCGCGGCGGACTCGGAATTCCTGGCGCGCATGCGCGAAGCCTTTGGGCGGGAAGCGGTGGAAACGCTCGACGGCGCGCCACTGTGCTTTCAGCGTCAGGCCGAGGGTTCGCTCACGGCAGACAGCGCGTTCGGCTATCTCGGCTTCAAGACCGGGGCCAGGAAGGAGTACGACGAATCGGCCGCTTATGCGCGCAAGCAGAGCCACTCGCTTCGTTATGGCGCGGAAGGGGCGGCGAAGCACTTCGCCAGACCCAGCCCGATGTTGCCGGACAAGGGCATCAGCCGAACGCACTACGATGTCATCATCGCGTCCGATTTTCGTCTGCCAGGTGGCACGAGTCACTCCAATATCGAAGAGATCAAGGCGCAGCGCTATTTCGGCTTGAAGACCGGGCTGCTCAACCTGCCGCGCTACGATCTCAATCCGGGCCGCAAGATCAACGAGAGCATTCGCTATCTCGTCGACGGCGAATCTGTGTCGTTCGTCGTGCAGGGGGAATCGGTCACCTGTGATCATCTGGTGATTCGTCATCCGCCGGTCGTGCAGCACCTGCAGGATCGCATTCCGCAGGTCTCGGCCAAGCGCGTTTCGGTCATCGTCAATCAGCCGCCGAAGCGGGAATATAGCGAAACCGGTGCGACGCTCTACGATATTCCCACGTGCCATCGCAATATCGTCAAAGCCTTCGGTGTTGAAGCAAGCTGGCACCCGATCGGCCCGCTCGTTCGGGCATCGCTGTTCGACCATCACGCGGATGAATTGGCCAACATCACCCTGGGTGACGAGGACTGGGTCAATATCATCAACGTTGCCGAGTGGCAGCGGGCGCCTCATACACCGGGCGACGGCCCGATCCGCATCGGTCGGCATTCTCGCGATCAGTACGTCAAATGGCCGGAATCCGCCGAGGTACTACGCGAGCTATACCCGGCTGACGAGCGTTTCAGCATTCACGTACTCGGTGGCGCAAAAGCCCCGGCAGAAGTGCTGGGGCATCTTCCGGGCAACTGGGTCGTGCATGAATTCGGCTCGGTTCATCCCGCCGAATTCCTCAAGGATCTGGACTTCTACGTCTACTACACCCACTCGGACTGGATCGAAGCCTTTGGCCGCGTGATGTTCGAAGCCATGGCGGTTGGCGTGCCGGTGATCATCGATCCCAAGTACAAGCCTCTGTTCAAGGAAGCCGCTATTTATGCGCAGGCCGATGAGGTAAAGGCAATTACCGAGCGATTGCATAATGATCCGGACGCTTACACAGAACAGGTTAGAATAGCGCGCGAGTTCGTGACCGCGACATTCGGTTATACGGCACATCAAAAAAGGGTCAAACGATTTGAAATCGGCCAGTGAGCTAAACAGTCAAGTGAGGACCATCGTCCATTCCGCTTACGCTGTGTCACTAGTGGCAGGCAACGATGTAGCCGTGACCACGTCCGACCGGGTCGACATGCGAGGTAAGACAGCGTGAAGACGCATATTTATTTCATCATTCGATACAGCGCTTACACGCGAACTAAAGGGCTTTGGCAGATAGGGAAAGGCGTTTCGAGTGAGGACTACAAAGCCAAGCTCTTTTCAGAAGATCGACTCCAATTGCACGAAAAGCTTTTTTTTGCCGTTACGCTGCCCTCGCTCGCGGCCATTAGCGAAAGCGTCGAGATGACAGCTTTGGTCTTTATTTCGGACGAACTTCCCGAGCCATATAAAAAGTCATTAAGACAAGCAGAAGACAGTTACGAGTGGTTGGAAGTCGCTCGTGCCAAAAGCCATAAGGCGCTAAACCAGCAGGTCGAGCAAAGGGTTCAGAAGAAGTTGGATCGAGTGAGCGAGGAAACATGCTTTGCCACGGTGCGCCTTGACGACGACGATGCATTGGCTCCGGATTTCGGCGTGAAATTGGCTCGATACCTCCAGCCGGCATTCGTGGGAATGGGGCTGACCTTTCCGAAGGGTGTTTTGGGTGTTTTCAATGGTGAGCGCTATACCGATTTTTATCATCATACCAAGTCCAACAACGCCCAGGGTCTGGCATTCATCGGCTCGACGAATTCGAGTTTGAACCAGGGGTTGCCCGTGACAGTCCTTTCAGCAGGCAGTCATGTGTCGTTGGATGAGCGATATCCTACCGTGAATGACTCCCGCGATATCATGTTTATTCGGACTGAACATGAAGGTAGTGATCTTATTGCGACGGGGCGTGTTCGTGAAAAGGATAAGATGAAAGCGCTGTCTGAAGATGAACTTTCAGCTCTAAAAACACGGTTCAGTAGCATACGATGTTTTTAAATTAAAGTCTCATTTATTCTAATGGGTTGTTAAGGGTTTTAAGCATGAAATTGAGCAAGCAAAGTAACAACGCCCCGACTGCCGCACCTCTTCAGTCATTGGCGCAAGGCTCGATGTTTTGGCGCCCTGAACATATCGAGCAGTCCGCTTGGCTTGACCATCTGCCCTGGATTTTTTGGTTAATGGAAGCCGTGCATCCTCAGCGTTGCGTAACGCTTGGGGCGAGGCGCGGTAGTCCTCATCTTGCGTTATGCCAGGGCGTAAGTCGTTTGGGTCTGGATTCCGAGTGTTTGCTAGTTGCCGAAGATAACGATACGGCTGCCGAAATTCATGCCCTTGCCGACCGCCGCTATGGCCCGCTGGCCGGCAGGCTCAACGTTTCACCACGGCGCAGTGTCAAGAAGCTTGACGTGGGCGGCATCGATATTCTGGCACTGGATCTTGCCCCCGATGATGAAGATATGGAGGACGTGCTCGAGCGATGGCTCTCACAAATGTCCGACCGCGGTGTTGTCTTGATTCCCGGAATCAATCGGCGCGAACCGGGCTGTGTTACGCATGAGCATTTTGCAGCGCTACAGGTCATCTATCGTTCGATCACTTTCCATCAGGGGGATGGTCTCGGTGTCGTGATGGTCGGCGAGCGGCCTCCGGAATTGCTGGAGACGTTGATCTCCCGCTGGAATGCGCCGACGGCGGCGCGAACCGTGCGTGAAGTGTTCGCCCGTTTGGGGCGCGCCTGTGTGGATCAGGCCTTGGCCGATGCGCAGACGGCGCGCCTGCATAGTGTGAAAGAGAGGTTGGAAACCGTCGAGCAGGAACGTGCCGAGCGCATCGCCTCTTTGGAGCAGCTCCAGAACCAGCTCAAGGAGCGCGACAAGGACCTGGCCGGGCTGGAAGCGGACAAGCTCCATCTCGCGGAAGAAAACGCCGATGCGCAGCGTTTGGTTCAGTCGCTTCAGACTGAGCTGGCTCAAGTAAGAGCGCAACTGACGGATACTGAAGCCTCACTGAGAGAGGCTGAGCAACGTAGCCAGTCATTGGAAGCCGTCGTCGCCGAGAAAGAGGCCAATATCCAGACTCGATTCCGCGAACTGGCCACAATGACGAATATTGCGGAAGAGGCGGATCAACAGAAAGACTATTTCAAACAGAGAGCCGAAACATACAACCAGCGGAATGAAGAAAAGAAGGCGGAATTGAAGCAGTTCCGCAAAGCCTTTGGCGTCGTGCAGCAACAGCTCAATGCTCGTTCCGAGGAAGTCACGACGTTGAAAGCGGGCATGGAAAAACTCGAGCGAGAACTCGAAAAGCGAGACCGATCTCTGGCCGACCGCTTCGATGAACTGGGCTCGCTGACGGCAGCACTCGAAGAAAAGGAACGAGAACTGGTGAATCTACGAGGCGACGGGGCTTCTCACTCACTCACTAAAGGCGCCGGACTTCTCAGCGCAAAGTCGCATGGATTGGGAATCAAATCGTCCAATCGAAAAGATCAGGAACGCAAGCGCCGTAAACAGCAGGAGGCGCTCGCGGAACTCGAAGCCAGCGAATGGTTCGATTCTCAGTGGTATCTCAAGCAGTATCCGGATATCGCCAGCGACTCCCGCTACAGCGCGACTCCGGCCCTGCACTATTTGAAGTTCGGCGGTTTCGAAGGCCGCGATCCTTCGCCGCATTTCGACAGCGCGGGTTATCTGGAAGCCTATCCGGATGTGGCGTTCACCGAAATCAATCCGCTGCTGCATTTCATCCGAGACGGCATTGGAGAGGGGCGCTCCCCGCGACCGTGACCCATCCCATGATCGGACATCTCAAACGATGGTTCGGCACCGGCAGTCAGCGACCCGACCCTGACGCCACGCTCGTGGCGAACTCCGGCTGGTTCGATGCCGATTGGTACTGCCTGCAGGCCCAGTCGGCGGGCATGACGGTCCGCGCCGACGATGCCGTACGTCATTACCTGCGCGAGGGCGGCAACCATAGGTTGGCGCCATGCTCGCTGTTCGATGGCGCGTGGTATCTGAGCGCGTACCCGGACGTCGCAAACGCCGGGCTCAATCCGTTGGTTCATTTCCTGAAGTTCGGTCAGCTGGAGGGGCGGTTGCCGCGACGTAACCGCGCGCTCGCCCGTGATTTTCATCTCTGGCGTGGCGCCGGCCCGGTCATGGTCGAGCGGCTTCAGCGGCTGAGCGAAGCCGACGATGCCCCGGAAGAGGAGCGCCACCACGCACGTTGGGCGCTGGCGCGCTGGTGGGCGTGGCAGGGCGAGCCAGGCAAGGCGATCGATTATCTTCTTCGTGACGGGGAATTGATTGCCTGGCCCAGAAATCCGGCGCCGGCGTTGCTCGCGCTGGAGTGTCTGGCTCACGTGGGTGCGGATGCCGAGCGGATGGCCGTGCCCCTGGCCGTCCTCGATCGAGATTGGCCGCAAAGCGCAAACACGGCGCTGGCGCATGCCAACGTCTCGGCGGTGTCAGGAGAGGCGCTGGAAAAACGTCTCGAGTGGATCAATGCGCCCTGGCGGCTTCGGGCGTTGCCGACGGTCGGCATTTCGCCCGGAGATGAGGTGCTGATCGATCGGCTTGTCAGCGATACGTCGATGTTCGAGCCGATCCGCACCGAACGCGGGCCGTTGGTCAGCGTGATCTTGCCGATCTTCAATGCGTCCAGAACGATCTCCACGGCGGTCCGCAGTTTATTCGCCCAGCGCTGGCAGCGGTTGGAGATCATCGCGGTCAACGATGCGAGCACGGATGACACCTCGGAGGTGCTCGCGCGCTTACAACAGGCGTGCCCGCCGGGCATGTCGTTCCGGATCGTCGATCAACCGGAAAATCGCGGTGCCTATGCTGCGCGCAACGCGGGCCTGGCGGTGGCGCAAGGTGAGCTGATCACGACCCACGACAGTGATGATTGGTCTCATCCCGATAAGCTGGCACTTCAGGTGGCCGCGCTCGTTCGGGGCGCTGCCCCGGCGAACATCAGTTTCTGGTCGCGGGCGACGCCTGCGTTGATGTTCCATCGTTGGCGTCTCGAGGACGAAGGCTGGGTGCACCGCAACCTTTCGTCACTGATGTTTCGCCGCGAGGTGTTCGAACGGCTGGGGTTCTGGGACGAGGTTCGCGTCAACGCGGATTCCGAATACCTGGCCAGGATCGAGGCGGCCTATGGAGCGGATTCAGTCGCAGAGGTGGAGCCGGATCTGGCGGTGGCATTCGGCCGTGCTTGCGAGCTTTCGTTGAGTCAGAGTGGCGACACTCATCTCAGTACGCAGTTCGAGGGCGTGCGGGCGCAATATATGGCCGCCGCCCGGCGCTGGCATGAACGCGCCAGGACGAGCGGTGATTTCTATCTGGTGGCGGGCGCCGAGTCGCGGCCGTTCCCGGCCCCACTGGCGTTTTTGCGTGGCGAACCGAGTATGGCAAGCGATGACGATCGGGATCTCATCGAGGCCTCCGGTTATTTCGATGCCGGCTGGTATCTGCGGCGCTATCCGCAGCTGCAGGACACCCGCATCGAGGCGTTCGATAATTACTGGCGGGAGGGGCGGTTTACCGGTCACGATCCGGGGCCTGATTTCAGCCAGTCCGGCTATGCCAGCCAGCTGAGCGGAGCGATTGCCCTCGAAGATGCGCTGGTGCATTTCCTGCGCAACGAGCGCTCGGCAGGGTTGAATCCGCTGCCGGTGATCGAAGGTCAACAGACTCGCCCTGGCGATGCCACAGATGCCACGACCGTGCTGCTGTGCGGGCATCAGGCTGGAACCGAGCTCTATGGCGCCGAGCGGAGCCTGATCGACGTTGCCAGCGGTCTCGATGAGTTGGGGTATCGCGTTCTCGTCGTGCTGCCCACGGCCGTCAATGCGTCCTACATCGAGACCCTGCGCCAAAGCTGCAGCGCGATTGCGATACTGCCGTTCGGCTGGTGGCAAAAGGGGCGCCCGCCGGAGCCTGCCACGGTCGGGCATTTCGAGCGTTTGATCGAGCACTTCGCGGTTGACCTGGTAGCCATCAACAGTCTGGTTCTGGACGAGCCGCTGGTGGCGGCCCGGCGCCGTAGCCTGCCGGTTGCCGTTCATCTGCGGGAACTGCCGCGGCAGGACCTGGCGCTCTGCGACACGCTTAATGGCGATGCGCAATGGATCATCGAGACCGTGCGACAACGCGCGGATCTGTTGATCGCCAACTCTCGGTTCACGGCGTCCCAGTTCGTGCCGGAGGGCGAGCCGGCAATTCGGATCGCGACCGTCCCCAATACGATCGAAATGGCGCCATTGCTGGCGCTGCCGTCTCCCGACATGACCGAGGCGGGTGAGCTGGTGGTCGGCATTCTTTCCAGCGGCCACGCCAACAAGGGGCTTGCCGATCTCGAGGCACTAATGGCAGCGCTCGACGAAAGAGAGTTGGCGGTACGAATCATCGTGTTCGGACCCGTCACGCCGGCGCTGGAGGCGCTCTGCCAGCGCCGCGGAGACGAGGCTTGTGCGAAGGTCGAACTGGCCGGTTACGTGACGTCTCCGGCGGCAGCATTAGCTCGCGTCCAATTAGTATTGAGCCTCGCACGTTTTCAGGAATCTTTTGGTCGGACGGCACTGGAAGCAATGGCGGCCGGACGGCCGTTCATCGGGTATCATCGTGGCGCGCTGCCCGAGGTGGTGGGAGAGAACGCCGGCGTACTGGTGCCGTTTGGCGACATCCCGGCCCTCGCCGATGCGCTCGCCGGTTTTATCGAATCGCCTGCTCGGCTCGTGTCGATGGGGCAACAAGGCCGGGAGCGCGCCGTGGCACAGTTTGGATGGAAATCGTTCGTGGCTTCATTGGAAGAAGCCTATTCAGCAGTCTCCCGCAAGCCGGGAGCGCGACAGATGTGATTGGAGTCATTGGTGAAGCTGGCTATCGCTGCAATTGTCAAAGATGAGATCGATTCGCTGGCCGAATGGATTGCTTTTCACCGGGTCATCGGTGCCGACTATTTTTTGATCGCCGACAATGGCAGTACGGACGGTACCAGGGAGTATCTCGAATCGCTGAGCGGCGGCGACTGGTTGCAGACCATCAGTGTGGCGACGCCGCCGGATCGGGCACCACAGCTCGTCGCCTACCGCGAACTCACGGCGCTTTGCCCGGAAGACGTGGACCTCATCGCCTTCATCGATGCCGACGAATATATCCTGCCGGTACCGGCAGCGGGTGAAGAGACTTTTGACCCGCGTGCCAGGATGCATCGTTGGCTCGAGGCGCGGTTCGGTGACGGCGAGGTCGGCGCCATCGCGCTCAACTGGTGCTGTTTCGGCTCGTCCGGGCATCGATTCCGCAAGGAAGGGCTGGTAATCGAACGTTTCCAGCAGCGCGCCAGACAGGGCTTCGGCCCCAACCATCACTACAAATCCATCGTGCGGCGCACGGCGCTCGACAGGATGCAGAACCCGCACCACCCCGGATTGACCGCCGGCACGATGCTCAATGCCAAGGGCAAGCCGTTCGAGTACCGTCTTTCGCGCGAAGGCGTGCTACGCCGGGGCCTGTCGGAAGAGATCGTGTGGGACGAAGTTCGCCTCAACCATTATCTGGTGAAGTCGGTCGAGGAGTTCGTGCTCAAGAAGGCGCGTCGGGGCAGCGCGGCGACCGTCGGCTACACCAAGACGGCGGTCTATTTCGAACGTCACGACAAGAACGACGAGCCGTGCGGGATGGCCGCCGCCCTGGCGCCGCGGGTTCACGACGAATTACGGCGGTTGGAAACGATCGTCGAGCTCGATCGTCGTCTGGCGGGTGTCGAAGCGCCCGCCGAACCCAGGAAGGATCGCCCGTTCTTTCAGCGCAAGCGTGCCGAACCGTCGTCGCCGGTTCGGCGTCTCGTCGTGGATTATCCGCAGGAGGACGGGTTGGCTCGGATCGAAGGCGGCCAGACGCTGGTGCAGGGCTGGCTGTTTCTGACCGATGAGTTCGCTGATTTCAACCCGGATGCGCGTCTGATCGCGCGCTGGTCGCCGGAATTCGAATTGCGGCAATCGCTATCCAAAAAGCGTGCCGATGTGGTCGCGCACTTTGGCTACGAGAACCCGGAGGATCACCCGCAACTGCAGTGCGGTTTTCAATTCTTTCTGCCGTTGGGTATCAACCACTGTGAACTCGAGCTAGAGCTCGGGCACCAGCGATGGCCGTTGCAGACGCTGAAAATCCGAACGGAAGCGCAGGCGCCGCAGGAATCCGAAAAGGTGCTGATCGGCAAGAACGACTGGCTGTTTCTGCGGGCGGATACCAACCTCAGCCTGGAGCAGCACCGCGGCAACCTGCTGTTGACGCCAGCCGGCCTGCAGAGCTGGAGAGCCTATTTCCATGCGCTGGAGGCGATTGCCAGGACCCACGAGGCGGAGTGTCGGGTTCTGGTCACGCCTTCCAAGGAGACGGTGCTGGAAGAGGCCTACGGGACGCCCCGGGCAAGCCGTACCGCGATCGACCAGATCCTGCAGCTAGCGTCTGGCACGACGCTGTATCCGGTCGACGTCTTGAAAGCGCTCGGCGATGAAAGCTTCTATCGAACCGATACCCATTGGACTCACAAGGCGGCGATGAAGACATCGGTCGAGCTGGCGGTATCGTTGGGTATCGATCGCAAGGCGCTCGAAAAGCGGTTCGAAAAAGACCGCTACCGCGAGGTCTCGCACAAGGGGGATCTCGGCGGCAAGCTCGAGCCGCCCGTTCTACAGCCGGTGGAGATTCTCAAGTCGTTCTCGAATCAGCGCCTCAAAGTCTACGATAACGCCATACCCAATTTTGGCCGTCTCGCCATTTTCGACAACGACGACCCGCTCGACGACGGCGTTTTGCTGCTTTGCGGGGCGTCTTCCAGTGCCGGGCTGTTCAATTATCTTTCGCGAATCTTTGCCCGAGTGATCTTCGTACACACCGCCGGCAATCTGGATGTAACGCTGATCGAAGAGTTCAAGCCGGACTTCCTCATCATGCAGACGACGGCCAGGTTCGCGATTCGTCCGCCGACCACCGACTTCTCGTTCGAAACGTCGTTGAGACAGAAAATCGCGTCACTGGATTCTGAAGCACTGCAAAAGATCGAAAAGAAACGCGTCGTCGCCGATGCTGCGACGGCCAATCCGCCTTGGGAACGCTGGGAAAATCTCTATCAACGCTATGCCACCGAGCGACATGCTCAGCAACATCGGCACGGAGGTGATGCCCCATGAAACCCGATCGTCGTATGGCTATCCGATCGCGCCAGTTCAGACTGCGCTATCCCCGTTTCAGGACCCGCCCCGGGCTGATGCCTATGGGGCAGATGCGTCCGGTCGTCGATAAAGATAATCCCGAAAATGCCGACTACGATTGGCGCGTCGGCGAAGGCGAGGGCAATTTCATTCTGCTTGGGGATCGGCCGACTGCAGGCTGGAACATGATCGAGCTGGGGATCACTCATGATCAGAGATCGGCCGCGGCTTGCATCACATTTGACCTGGGGCGCGGTTTCGAACGGCGCCACAGTATTTTTCTGGTCATTCGGCGCGGCAAGGTCTCCAAGCGTGTCTGCTTCGTGCCTTACGGGACGAAGCGCATTCGGCTCGAACCACTCGTCGGCCAGCAGGGCCAGTTCCGAATCGATCATTTCAACTTCGTCTGGCTGACGCCGCGGTTCGCCTATGGCCGCATGATCAATCGGTTGGCGTACGCCGATAAGCGTTTCCAGGAAGTCGACGAGAAAGCGATCGTCCGCTCGCTCAAACAGGAAGGCAAGGAAGAGGGCATCAGCTGGAAAAAGCTGATGGGCGCCTACTACGAAGCGACTTTCATCCATTGCGCGCCGGAAACCAGCTACGAGTACTGGCAGGAACATATTGAAATCCTGCGGGAGCCTTCGGCGAACAAGGTCGCCCGGCAACAGGCGCAGTTTCAGAACCCGATCGAGCTTGCCGTCGTCCTGATACCCAGCGGTAAAGAAGCCCAGGCGGCGGGGGACCATCATCAGTTGCTCGAGTCGGTTCGCGCGATAACCGAGCAGCGTTATCCCCACTGGCATCTTTACCTCGCGGAGTCTCTACTCGAGGCGCACGATGGTCAGACATGGGCAGACCGCGTGGTGGCTCGAGACGGCAGAATCCGCCGAGTCACCGGTGGTGTGGGCGAGGCAGTCAAGATGGCCTGCGATCCGAACGGCGAGTCCTGTCACTACGTCATGTTCGTGCGCGTTGGCGATCGATTGGGGCTGAACTCGCTTTTCCATATTGCCAACCACTGCCAGATAACACCGGATGCGGCGCTCATCTACGGCGATGAAGATATCATCGACGCCAGCGGTCAACGGACGGCGCCCAACTTCAAACCGCACTGGAATCTCGATTTTCTGCTGGCCACGAATTACATCGGCCATGCCGCCGCCTTTGCGAAGGATCAGCTCGAATCACGCTTGCAGGTATTCTCGCGCGAAGGCGGTCTCGAGCTGCATCGACTGCTGCTGGAGCTGATCGTTGGCGTGGACGAGACCAGAATTCATCACGTGCCGTTCGTGATCTACCACAACGCCGAAGCCAACCGGGTTTCGCCGGAGCGGCGCATCGACGAGAGCCGTGAAGCCATTTCGGCCTACGTGGAAAGCGTCGATCCCCAGGCGGTGGTCAGCCCGGCCGGGGACAAGGGCTGTCGAATCGCCTGGTCGGTCCCTGAACCCGCGCCGCTGGTTAGCCTGCTGGTGCCGACGCGAGACCGTGTCGAGATTCTCAAGCCGTGCGTGGATACGCTGCTGGCCCTGACGAGTTATCCCCACTACGAGGTAATTATTCTCGATAACGGCTCCACCTGCGTGGAAACGCTGGCCTACATGGAGGCCATCGAGAACGACCCGCGTGTTCGCGTATTACGCTACGACAAGCCGTTCAATTACTCCGCCATCAACAACTTCGGCGTTCGGCATGCCAAGGGATCGATCATCGGGCTGGTCAACAACGACATCGAACCCATCAACCCCGACTGGCTGACCGAGATGGTCGGCCATGTCTGCCGACCGGATATCGGCTGCGTGGGTGCCAAGCTCTATTACCCCAACGACAGCGTGCAGCATGGCGGCGTGATCCTCGGTTTGGGGGGTATCGCCGGCCACGCTCATCGGTTTTTCCCGAGAGCGCATCCTGGCTATCAGAACCGGTTGAGCCTGGTCCAGAACCTGTCGGCGGTGACGGCGGCCTGTCTACTGGTGCGGCGGGAGGTCTACGACGAGGTCGATGGACTCAACGAACGCGATCTCACGGTCGCCTACAATGATGTCGATTTCTGTTTGAAAGTCCGAGAGAAGGGCTATCGCAATCTGTGGACGCCGTTCGCCGAGCTTTATCATCACGAATCGATCTCTCGCGGGGCCGACGACAATCCGGTCAAGCAGGCGCGCGCCAAGCGCGAGGTGGATTACATGCGCCGCCATTGGCGCGAGGCACTTCAGCAGGACCCGGCTTATAATCCCAATCTCACGATGAGCTATGAAGATTTCTCGCTGCGCTGATCTCGATCAGGCCGTTGCGTCGCGCGAGGGCCTGGTTTGAAGCCGTATTTACCGTGTCGGTGGTTGGTGTTGAGCGATGGCGCGCATCCGACGGAAGACATCTACTTCAGCGATGTTGCGAAGTGGTTGTCGTCTCGTGGATATCGAAGCGCCTACGTCGATACTCGTGAAATCTCGCCGTGGCGCTACTGGCCCTGGCAAGGATATGCCTGGCACCGTGCGAACGTGCTGGTCACGCGCTCGCTCAAGGAGCCGTGGCTGGGCTGGCTGGAGCGGCATCGCGAGTGGTTTGGCGAGATCTATTATCTGCTCGATGACGATCTGCTAGCCGCGGCTCGGGATCTTTCCGTACCCGAAGAGTACCGCCTACGCATGCGCGATCTGGTCTGTAATATTCAGCCCAGGCTCTTTGCGCTGGCGGACGAGGTGGTCGTCTGTAGCGAGGCGTTGGCAACCGTGACGCGACACCACCATTCCCGCGTATCGGTGCTGACGCCGTCGTTGATTTCCGAGTTGCCGGACCACGACCATCACAGGCGCATTCGCCGCGATATCGGGTTTCATGGCACGCGTGCGCATATCGGCGATCTGGAGGCGATCACATCCGCGATCCAGGCCGTCCATGAACACTATCCACAGAGCGATTTCGAGATCATGCTGGGCGACAATACGCCCGATTCGCTCAAGGCGTTGGAGCGAGTCGAGTGCCCGACGGCGCTGAAATGGCGCGAGTTCCTCGACTATCAGCGAGGGCGGCGATTGCATATCGGCCTCGCGCCTTTGTGGCCCTCGGCTTTCAATCGGGGCAAGTCCTGGATCAAGGTGTTGGATATCGCGGTCATGGGTGGGGTAGGTATCTACAGTGCCCGTTCCCCATACTCCGACGTCGTGACTGATGGGCAAGATGGCCTGCTGGTCGAAGATGACCCGCTGGCCTGGCAGTCGGCGCTGGAGCGCCTGTTGGACTACCCGAGCGATACCGAGCGTATGGCGAAAGCCGCAGGCAAGACGGCCGCCGATATCGGCAATGCGGTGCAGGCGCAGGAATTCTGGTGGCAACGGACCAAAGGGTAGCTTGGCGATCCTGGCTTCAACAGTGAGAGGCTACATGGCATGAAATTCTGGACTCGATATCCGCTCTGGCTCGGTGAACTTTTCACCGGGGCAAAATCGTTCAAGGCCAACCCCATCATCGGTAGTGAGCGGTTGAACCGCTACGGTCTGCACGCCGGTCGGGTATGGTCGGCGTATTGGCTTTCCCGCCTTCGTATGGCGTGGTTCGCACCTGGCGTACCCAAAGCCGATCGCGCGCATTTCCGGCAATACGGCTACGTGCTCAAGGAAAACTATCTGCCCGAGCAGCAGTTTCAGGCTCTGATCCAGGAAATTGGCGCTTTCGAGGGCGAAATTCGCGAGTGCTGCCAGGGCGATACCAACACGCATCGGATTCTGCTGGCGCCAGAAGTGGTCGATCAACTACCGACGGTCAAGGCAGTACTGGAAGATTCCAAATTGAAGCGGCTGTTCCGCTACTGTGCCGGACATGCGCGGCTACCGATCTGCCACATCGAGAACGTGCACAACGGCAGCCGGGATAGTGTGACGGAGCGCGATCCGCAGAAGAATCTGCACGTCGACACCTTTCAGCCGACGATGAAGTTCTGGCTCTATCTCGAAGATGTCACGGACGAGAATGGTCCGTTCGTTTTCGTGCCTGGCTCCAATCACCCGCATCGTGAGCGGTTGAAGTGGGAATACCAGATGAGCCTGCGGGCCAAGGAACACGCGGACCGTTATACGGCGCGCGGCTCATTCCGGGTGAGCCAGGAGGAAGCCGAACGGCTGGGGGTTTCCGGGCCGCAGCCGTTCCGGGTCAAAGCCAATACTCTGTTGATCGCCAACACCTTCGGTGTTCACGCCAGAGGCAATGCCGAGCCAGGAAGCTCGAGACTGGCGCTTTGGGGCATGAGCCGGACCAATCCGTTCCTGCCGTTGCCGGGACTAGGGTTCGGTTATTTCAATCGCCTGCAGTATCGCGTGCTTCAGCGTATGCGTCGTCAGGAAGACGCCAGGGCTGCCGCCAAGGGGGGGCAGTCCTCCTGGCACGTGATCGAGCAAAGACGGATTTAGATTTCGCACAAATTTCATTCGTTTTAAAACAAAGCCACCTTCGGGTGGCTTTTTTGTTTCCGGGCCAGGTGTTGGGGCAAGCGCAGGTCGGGAAACAGTCGAGCTGATTCAGGCGCGAAAAATATTACAAGACGATTAATCAACGAGCTTATTTTGAGCCGGAGAATAAGTGCTAGAGAAACCATCTTGCTGGTTATTTGATGTTCCGCGATGCTGCTTTGCGCTTTTCCCGAATCTAAAGCTGTTTCGGCCCCCCGATTCCGGCTCATGTTAATCGTTGATATTCGGCATCGTTTTAATAACAGCCAAGCGCCGTGGCGCTTGAGGGATCCATTCATGAAACCGCTTTTCAAAGTCTGCGCCGTTGCCAAGGATGAAGGCCCATATCTGGCGGAATGGGTCTTCCATCACCTCCATTTCGGGTTCGATTTTATCCATATCTATATCAATCGAACTTCGGATGCTTCGGCCGCGGTACTTGAAAAAATCAATCAGTCACATCCTCAGGTGACGTTCGAGTTCATCGATTGGGTCGATCTCTGCGATCCCGCCGTCAGTAGCAAATTGCAGACCATTGCCTACGCCAGGGAGCTCGACCGGTCCCGGCAGCAGGGTATGGATTGGCTGCTGTTTCTGGATATCGATGAATTCTGGACGCCCGACGACTTCGCCACGCCCGTTGATCGCTTTGTGGCTCGAACGTCTCGTGATCAGAAGCCGGCGCCTATCTGCCACCTGTGGCACTGTGAACTGGGACAGCACGCGCCGTTTACGCCCCTTCAACGAGGCGCAGGCTACGAGTTGTCTTCGCATTTGAAGACGCTGATTCCGCTCGACGGTGTCGAGATAAAGCACGTGCGGGTTCATCATCCGATTTTTGGAAAATCGGTGGTACCGGTTGGCGCGGATGGCGAGCCGATGGTTTTCGACGAAAAGCAGCCTGAGCTGGCAAATCGCGCCGCCATTCGCCCCATGAGTGCCTATGTCATTCATCGAATGTATCGTTCAGAAGACGAATACATGGCGATGATGCTGCGTGGCAGACCCTCCCAGAGAAAGCAGTTGAAGCTGAATCGACCGGGTTACCGATCGCACCGGAACGTGACCGTGCGCCACCGTTTCTTCTGGCCCGAACATCCATTTCAGGATTACGATCTGGCCCGTCGTAGCTTCCTGGAAGCGAACGATATCGACAGTATCATCCGCGAGGATCGGCGCGCGATTCTCAACAGGGCGAAACTCGCCGTATCGATGATCAAGGAGCTGCTGGAAACGCCGGATCGCGACCGCGCCGTCGCCTTCCTGAGAGGCACCCGCCATGCTATCGCAGCTAACGACGAAGCGCCGGGTCCCGCACCGGCGGTGATTCAGCCTCTCGCCTTCGAAGGGCAACTCCCGCCCCCGTCAGTCCAGGCCGCGCCGGATCATCCCGGATCGATTCAGCCAGAGCCAGTTCAGCTAGATTTGACGCAATCAAAGCCGACGCTTTCCGAGTCGATTCGTCCAGAGCCTATTCAGGCCGAGCGCGAGGCCGAGATGTTACCCGTCGGTGAAACGAGGAGACGGCGTTCCTGGTTTGCAGCGCTGGTAGGGAGGTCTTAAATGAGCGGATATCAAGCAGAACGATTGCAGGACAAGCGGTAGCTGGCGCGTCGAGTTTTCAGGCGCGACTTCAGCAACAAAACGGCCTTGTCATCCATTCGGATGACAAGGCCGTTTTCGTTCTCGCTCTGCCGGTAGCTTGGCGTCAGCCAGTTCGCGCTTTCCACTCAGTCTCCAGCACGTCGAGCGTCTGGTCGATCTGCTCGCGAGTGTGGTCGCAGTTGAGGAAGAAGCGCAGGCGCGCGCTTTTCTCGGGTACGGCGGGGTGAAGGATCGGCTGGACGTTGATGTCGTGCTTGAGCAGGGCGTCCGACAGCCCGGCGGCGAGCACGGAGCTACCGACGATCACCGGCACCACCGCGACACCAATACTCTCGCCGATGTCGAACCCTTTGACCTTGGCCTGCTGCAGGAAGTAGCGCGAGATATCGTGCAGCCGCCTCAGGCGCTCGGGTTCATCCTTCATGACCTGCAGGGCGGCGAGCGACGGTCCGGCGACCTGGGCGGGCATGCCCACGCTGTAGAGGAAGCCCGGGGCGAAGTAGCGCAGCATTTCCACGAGTTCCCGGCAGCCGGCAATGTAGCCGCCGCAGCCGGAAAGTGTCTTCGAGAGCGTACCCATCCAGATATCGACGTCCGTCGATGGCACGCCGCAGTATTCCCGGAGTCCCAGGCCCTGATCGCCCATCACGGCAAAGGAGTGGGCTTCATCCACCATCAGCCACGCCTGGTGGCGCTGCTTGATCTCAACGAAGCGCTTCAGGTCAGGGGCGTCGCCGTCCATGCTGTAGAGCCCCTCGATCACCACCAGCACGCGCTCGAACTGGCGGCGATGGCGCGCCAGCAGGTTCTCGAGCGCGGCCGGGTCGTTGTGCGCGAAGCTCATGCGGCGGGCGCCGGATAGCTGCGCGCCGACCACGGTGCTGTTGTGGATGTATTCGTCGTGAAGCAACAGGTCCTTGGGACCGAGCAGGTAACCCAGCGTCGACACGTTGGTGGCGTGGCCGCTAACGAAGACCACCGACGCCTCGACCTCGTAGGTCTCGGCGATGGCCTGTTCCAGCTCGTGGTGGATCGGGCGCTCACCGGACACCGGCCTGCTAGCGGATACCGAACTGCCGTAGCGCTGCAGGGCATCGATGCCGGCCTGGATCACCGCCGGGTGGTGGGCCAGGCCGAGATAGTTGTAGCTGGCGAAATTGATGCATTCGCGTCCGCCGATCACCGTGGTCGCACCGGCGGTACTTTCGTGGACCTTGAAGAACGGGTCGGGAATGCCGAGCCGCTGGCCGCCTTCGCGCATCATCTTGAGCTGCTGATAGCCCGGATGCCGATCGAAGCGAGTGAAGCGCTCGTCAACGCCAGCGGTCGCCGATTTGGGGGCGGTGTCGCCTTCGGGGCGCTGCTGGCGGCGCTGGCGCGCCTCCTGCAGCAGGCGCTGTTTCAGCGCGTCGCGGGACTGGCTCACGATTTTGCCCCGCCGTCTTCCTGTGATCCATTGCCGTTCTGAAGCACTTCGACGCCGTGCTGAGCGGCCAGACCGCTGAGCGCATCCTCGTCGCTGTCGGATTCCGTATCATCGCCGCGCAGCTTGCCCATCAGGTAATCGCACAGCTTGGCCAGCGTACCGGCTTCACTGAGCACCATCACCGGAACCTGGATGCCCAGGCGGGCTTCCAGTGCGGTGACGAGTTCGACCCCCATCAGCGAGTCGAAGCCCATGTCATAGACGGATTTGTGGATATCGATCTTCTCCTCGTCGATCAGCAGAATCTTGGCGAGTTCCTTGCTGAGCACATCGATCAGGGTGGCGTAGAGCGCTTCCGGCGCCAGACTGGCCAGCAGCTGCTGCAGGTCGTCGTCGCCTTCCTGACTGCCATCGTCCTTGGCCGTGCGGGCGATCTCGCGATAGCGCGGTGCTTCCGCCGTGGGCAGGAAGCGCGCCAGGGCGTGCCAGTCGAGCTCGAGAACACCGAGAGAGGCCACGTCGGCCACCAGCATACGCTCGAGAACGCCCAGCGCGTCGGCGGAGGTCAGCGCCTGACCGCCAAGACGCTCTTGCAGGCTGTCGCGGGTCTGGGTATTGCGGGCCAGGAAGCCGACGTCCTCGATCGCGCCCCAGCGGACCACCGTTGCCGGTCGGCCTCGGGCGCGACGATTGGCGGTGAACGCTTCCAGCCAGTGGTTGGCGGCCACGTAGCTCGCCTGGCCAGGATTGCCGAACAGGGTAGTGGCGGAGGAGTAGACGACGAAGAATTCGAGCGCATCGCTTGCCGTCAGCGTATCCAGATGACGCGCGCCTTCGAGCTTGGGTGCCATGGCGTGACGAATGCGCGATTCGTCGAGATTGCGGATCAGGCCGTCGTCGATGACGGTCGCCGCATGCACGATGCCACGAATCGGCCCAAGGGACTGACGCGCTTCTTCCAGCACATGCTCGAGCGCCTGGGCATCGGTCACGTCGCAGGCGCGGGCCGCGACCGTGACGCCGAGCGCTTCGAGCCGCGCTACGCCGCTTTCGGCTTCCTCGGTGGTCGCACCACGGCGGCTCAGCAGCAGCAGTTGACGTGCGCCCTTGGCGGCCAGCCATTCGGCAGTCGCCAGCCCGAATCCGCCGAGGCCGCCGGTCACCACGTAGGTGCCCGCAGCGTCCAGCGTCAGCGGAATGTCTTTAGGCGCGGCAGCGGCCATCTGCGGCGGGCGTTCGTAGGTGACGACGACCTTACCGATCTGGCGGGCCTGCTGCATGTAGCGGAATGCCTCGACTACCCGGTCGCTGCCAAAGGCGATGTACGGCAGCGGCGACAGGGTGCCGTCGGCGAACAGCGCCATCATCTCGGCGAACAGCTCACCGGTCAGCTCGGGCAGCTCGCTCATCAGCTGGTCGGAGTCGACGCCGAAGTAGCTCAGGTTGTTGCGGAACGGGCGCAGGCCGACCTTGGTGTTCTCGTAGAAGTCACGCTTGCCGAGCTCGATGAAACGACCGAACGGCTTGAGCACCCGCAGGTTCTGGTTGATCGCTTCGCCTGCCAGTGAGTTCAGCACGACGTCCACGCCATCAACGCCGGTACCTCGGCCGTTGCCGCCGTTCTTCAGGGCCTGTCGTTCAATGGCGTTATCGTGAAGAATCTCTTCGGCGAACGTCAGGCTGCGCGAGTCGTAGATGCGCTCGACGCCCAGCAGGCGCAGGAAGTCCTGTTTTTCCGGCGAGCCGACGGTGGCGTAGATCTCGGCGCCCAGCCAGCGGCCGACTTGAATCGCGGCCAGACCGACACCGCCGGCGGCGCCATGAATCAGCAGCCGTTCGCCGGGCTGCACGCGGGCCAGATGCTTGAGCGAGTAATAGACGGTGAAGAAGGTCGTCGGGATCGTCGCTGCGGCGGCGTAGCCGATCTCGGCGGGGATCGGCGCGACGGCGTTGACGTCGGCGATCAGCCGGTCGCTGAAGCTGGCCGGGCCGAAGCCGACCACCGCATCGCCGGGGCGCAGCGAGCCGTTCGGGTCGCCGACGCTGATCACTTCACCGGCGAACTCCAGACCCAGGGTGGGCCCGGCGAAGCCGTTCTCGATCGCTTCGTCGGAGAGCAGACCGAGCGCGTACATTACGTCGCGGAAGTTGAGCCCGGTGGCCTTGACCGCGATCTCGACCTGCCCGGGCTGCGGGGCGGGTAGATCATGCGGCTGCCAGCGCAGATGGCGCAGCTGGCCCGGCAGTTCGAAGCCGAGGCTGACGGCGCGGTCGCTGGCGGGTTCTTCGGTGCCGACCGGCGTGCCGGGCGCCGCCGCCAGACCCAGCCTGGGTACCCAGCGCTGACCGTCGGTATCCAGCACGATCTCTGTTTCGGCGTCGGGTACGCTGAGCTCGAACAGCAGCGCATCCAGCACCTCGTGGGGAAGTGAATCCCGGCTCGAAAAGGGCAGATCCAACAGCCGTACCTGACGATTGCCCGCCTCGTTCTGTAGCGAACGACCGAAGCCCCATAGCGCTGCATCTTCGGGGAGCATGGAAAGTGCTGCATCTTCGGGCAGTGTAGAGAGCGCAGCATCCGCAGTGGCGTCGGACTGCTTGGAGAGCTCGGGCAGGGTAAGCGAATCGACTGCGGCCCCGGGCAGTGTAGAGAAATGCGCCCCAACACCCAGGGTGATCCACCACAGCGCGGCTTCACTTCCTGCCGATTCCAGCGTCTGCAGCCACTGGGCTGCCAGCACGCAGCGATCTTCCGCTGCGGTTGCCAGCCCCCGTAGGTCGACGATCTGGCTCGGGCTGATGCTCTCCAGCGCCAACGGCAACAGATCCCCGGGGGCCAGTTCACTACCGGCAAGGTGCAGTACCGGTTCGTCCAGCGAGCCGAAACGTGTCACCAGTGAGGCGGCGAGCCACGCCGAGGCATCGTCGCTGATCACCAGCCACTGTTCGGAGGGCTGGGCATCGGCATGCCCGGCAGCGCCAGTGTCGGACCGTGTTTCGTCAGTCGCCAGCGGCGCCTGGGCGGTCAGCAGCTGCAGGCCGCCCTGTTCGTTTTCCAGCGTATGCCGCTCGACCTGACGATAGCCGAGCACGTTCAGCTGCTGGACGACGCTTTCGAGATCTGCCGGACGCGACTGGGGTTCCATCGGCAGCGACAGGAACGACTGCCAGTCGGTGTCCCCCAGCGCCAGAATCGCGATCTGGGCGTCTTCGGCCAGCTGTGACGGTAGCCACTGCAGCATGGTGTCGATCTCGCCCTGGGTGCCATCCAGCGTCACCAGCGCGACGTTGGCGCCGATCTCTGGCGCGGCGGCACCGGGCGTCAGCAGGTCGACGCGCGGATCGTGTTCGGCCAGAGACTCCGCATCGCTCAGCGCGCTGTCTCGCAGCGCGACGAAACGATACTGGGCACGATCGCCTGGAAGACCGCTCATCAGTCGTTCGCCGAGCTGCGGACGCAGCGCCGAGGCTTCGAGCATAATCAGACGCTGATGGGGCGGCAGCAGCTCGAGCGACATGGCGTATTGCGCCAGCCAGGTCTCGGCCAGCGCGTGCCAGCCGCGCTCGCCGACGGCGGTTTGCACCAGTCGGGTCAGGCGCGGCGCGTCCAGCGCCAGCGTGGCCCAGCTATCAAGATGATCTTCGAGACGCTCTTCGAGCCAGTCCGTCAGATGGAGGCCGAAGCGGCCGATGCTGTGGGTCAGCGCGACGTAGTCCGGGTAGTCCCGGATCAGCAGATTCCAGACCGTCGCCGCGTCGATATCCGGGCTTTCCTGCAGCTGCCAGCCGGCCGGCGTTTCCGACACGATACCGGTGGCCAGCGCCAGCTCGATCAGCGCATGACGGCGCTGGCGGGTTTCGGTCGCTCCGGCATCGAAACGCCCGGCGAGCAGTTGCCCGTCGCTATCGGCGTAGCCCCGCAGCGCCTCGTCGAGAAATGCGGAAACCAGCGTTTCCAGTAGCGGTTCGACTTCATCGCCATAGCGGCTTTCGGTCACGCGACGATAGTTGTCGACCAGTTGCGCCAGCGCCAGCTCGGCGGTGGCCTCGTCCAGCGGCAGCACGGCGGCTTCGCGCGGTGCCGGCACCAGGCGATGATCGAGGTAGCTCAAGCGATGCTGAACGGCGTGACGCAGTCGGGCGGCCTTGAAACGCGCGCCTTCGACCACCGCCACGGCATTGCCGGCGGCGTCGAACAGCGCCACGTCGGCGCACAACGAGTGCGGGGCGCGGCTGGTGAGGCGGACTTCCATCGACGCCGGCGGCGCGGCATCGACCTGGAGCTGCAGGCGTTCCAGACGCACCGGCACGAAAGCCAGGCCGCCGGCTTTGGCGAGTTCATCGGCCAGCAGCGGGATGAAAAGCTGAAAGGCGCTGTCGAGGATACCCGGCGCTAGCAGGCAGTCGCGCTGATCCTCGGCTATCGCCGAAGGGAGATCGATGCGAGCCATGGCACGATCTCGTTCGATCCAGACTTCGCTGATCGCCTGGAAACCGGGGCCGTATTCCAGCCCGACATGGGCGGCCATTGCCAGATGCTGCTCTCGCGTGACATCCGCCGGCCGGCTCGGCAACGGCGTGCCGCGACGTGTCAGCAGCAGGCCACGGGTCTGCGCGGCAATGCGGGCGCGGGCGTTGAGCGTCCAGGCGTCGTCGCTCGCCGGCTCGCGGGTCTTCATGGTAAGGGTGCCGTCGGCGTCCTGAATTTCCACCTGCATCTTCTTGCCATGGGTGGCATCCAGCAGCAGCGGGCTGAGGATTTCCAGCGCTTCGATATCCAGCAGCGGTGACGCCTTGGCGGCCGCTGCCGCGGCGAGGGCGAGTTCGGCGAAGCCGGCCCCCGGAAACACCGTGGCGTCACCGACGCGGTGATCGGCAAGCCACGGGAGGCGGCGAGTATCGAGCTGGCTTTCCCACGCCATGCCTTGACGCGGTAGCCGATAGCCCAGCAACGGATGTTCGTAGTGCCGCGCCATCAGGCCCTGAGAGTCGCCAGTCGTCTTGACCCAGTAACGCTCGCGCTGCCATGGGTAGTGCGGCAGGTCGACGAAGCGCCCGGTGACCGGGAACCACGCCCCGGGAGAAACGGCGCCGCTGACCAGCAAACTGGCCAGGCTGGACTCCATGGCGCTGGCGCCGTCGTTGTCGCGGCTTAGCGTGGCGATGACCTTGCCGGTAACGGATTGCGCGGTGAGGGCATCGGTCAGGTAACGCCGCAGGATCGGCTGGGCGCCGATCTCGACGAAGGCGCGGGCACCGGACGCGATCAATGAATCGATCGCCGGCGCGAACTGGACCGGCTCGCGGATATTGAGCCACCAGTATTCCGCACCCAGTTCGCTGCCCGCCAGCGCCTTGCCGTCCACGGTAGAAAGGAACGGAATGCGGGCGTCACGGGGCGAAAGATGCGCCAGCGCGTCGATGACGTCCTGGCGGATCGAATCCATGGCGGGGCTGTGGAAGGCGTAATCCAGCGCCAGGCGCTTGGCGAAGATACGCTCACCGGAAAGCGCCGATTCCAGACGCTCCAGCGCTTTCGTGGGCCCGGCCAGAGTCACGCCCTTGGGGCCATTGACGCCGGCGATCACGACCTCGGCATGCGCGGGGTCTTTCAGCCATGCCTGCATCGCTTCGGCACCGAGGCCGACGGCGGTCATTTCGCCACTGCCACGTGTACGCCCCTGACACGCGCTGCGGTGATAGATGACGCTGACCGCTTCGGCGAGTGTCAGCGCGCCACAGGCCCAAGCCGCCGCAACTTCACCCACGCTGTGGCCGGTCACGGCGGCGGGATGCACGCCTTCGGCTTCGAGCACACGGGTCACGCCGACCTGAAGCGCGAACAATGCCGGTTGGGCGATCTCGGTGCGAGCCAGCCGCTCGTCATCGTCGGTCGAATTCTGTTGATTGGAACCGTCCAGCTCGGCACGCAGCGAGAAGTCGGCATATCTGGCGAACAGCGCGTCGACTTCGTCGACGGCGGCGGCGAACACCGCCGATTCACTCAGCAGCGTGCGGCCCATCGCTTCCCACTGGCAGCCGTTGCCGTCATAGACGAATACCGGGCCGTAGCCGATATCGACCCGCTCGCCGACGGCGGAACCGGGCACGCTCTCGGCGGCAGCCAGGGCGTCCAGCCGGGTAATCGCATCGGCGGCGTTGTCGCTCAACAGCACTGCGGCGTGGGGATGGCTCTCGCGACGGAAAGCCAGGCTGTAGGCGGTGTCGTAGAGGGACACGCCGCCCGCGGTCAGGTTGTCGCTGAGGCGTGCCGCGAACTCGCGCAGGGCTTCCGGACTGCGCGCGCTCAGGCACAGCGGCAGTCGACGCACGGGTGTATCGACGGCCTCGGATGCCGGCGTTTCGAGCGCAGACTGCAGGATGACGTGCGCATTGGCGCCGCCGAAACCGAACGAGTTGATGCCGATGGTCAGCTGGCCTTCGGCCTTCAGCTTGCGCGGCTTGTCGACGATGTCGAGATTCCAGCCTTCGAGGTCGATCCTCGGATTGACCTTGCGAATGCCGATGGTGGCCGGGACTTCGCGCTCGCGCAGGGCGTACAGCGCCTTGGCCAGGCCGGCAACGCCGGAGGCGGTTTCCAGGTGACCGAGGTTGCTCTTCACCGAACCGATCGGCAGCGGCGTCTTGCGCTTCTGGCCGATCGCCGCGCCAATGGCGCGGGTTTCCAGCGGATCACCGACCGCGGTGCCGGTGCCGTGGGCTTCCAGATAGTCGATATCGTCCGGCGTCAGCCCGGCGCGCTCCAGGGTCTGGTTCATCAGCTCGACCTGGGCGTCGGGGTTGGGAACCGTCAATCCCTTCTTGTAGCCGTCGGTGTTGACGCCGCTACCGGCGACCACGGCCAGTATGCGATCGCCATCGGCGACGGCCGTGTCGTAATCCTTGAGCAGGAAGATCCCGCCGCCTTCGGAACGCACGTAGCCGTCACCGGCTTCGTCGAAGACCTGACAGCGCCCGGTGGGCGAGAGCATGCTGGCCTTGGCGAAGATGATGAAGCCGAACGGGTGCAGGTGCAGGCTGATGCCGCCGGCTAGCGCCATTGTCGTTTCGCCGCTGCGGATCGACTGGCAAGCCTGGTGAAAGGCGACCAGCGACGAGGAGCAGGCGGTATCCATCGACATGCTCGGACCGTGCAGGTCGAACAGGTAGGAAATCCGGTTCGAGGCGATGCTCGAGGTATTGCCGGTCGCCGTCGAGGTGTCGATCGCCGACATGTCGTCGGCCATGCGATACGAATAGTCGAGACTGGCAATGCCCAGGAACACGCCGCACTGGCTGCCGCGCAGCGCCTGCGGCGGGATGCCGGCGTCTTCCATCGCTTCCCAGGTCATTTCCAGCAGGATGCGCTGCTGCGGATCCATCTGGGCGGCTTCACGCGGCGAAATACCGAAAAAGCCGGCATCGAAACCGGAAATGTCGCCGAGGCTGCCGGCGGCAAAAGTATAGCTGGTGCCCGGATGTTGCTTGTCCGGGTGACGATAGGCTTCCAGGCCCCAGCGGTCTTCGGCGACCGTGGTGACGAGGTCTTCGCCGGTCTTGAGCGCTTGCCAGAAACGTTGGGATGTCGGGGCGCTCGGAAAACGGTGAGCCGCGCCGATGATGGCAACGCGTTTGGTCATTGGGACTCCTTGCTTCGTAGCGCGCGGGCTACGCCTTTCTCAATTCGCACCAAGCTTGCCTGCGTGGTCGATAATTCTGTCGTAGATTGTGGTTCCCAGCTTATCGGCTGGGAGCGTCATCCGCACGTTATCCCCCGAACGGGGCGCTGTCTGCCAGATGAAATAGTTCGTGAAACCATCCGGCTCGCCATGCTGTGCGTAGACTTTCGGCATGATCGGCACATGGTCGCCGTAGAAACCCAGAATGCCGTGCCGGCTGCTTTTATGAAGCTCGTTGTTATCCTGCAGCTCGCTGTTCTGTTGCAGAGAGTCCCTGAGTCGTTCCAGCATACTATCGGTATTGCGTAGATGCCTCAGATAAACCGTTAGCTCTTCGCAACCGGGAGTAACGCCACCTTCGACCCATCGCTCGGCAATGGCCGGGTCCGGCGTTTCGAGATGGAGCGGGCCGTGATTCTCCATGCTGATCACGAAGATGAACAGCGGTTTTTCGTCCGCCGTTGCCAGCTGTTTCTGAACCCGCTCTGCCAGCGCCAGATCGCCGGTGTACTGACCGTCGCGCTCGCTGAGATCGAAATCGGCGATATCGATGAAGGTGTCGAACCCGAGATTAGGGTAGACCCGATCGCGCAGGTAGAAACTGACGGGATACGGATGGATACAAACCGTGCGATAGCCCAGACGTTTGAGGGCGCCGGCGAGATTGTTGACCGGCAGCTTCGAGAGCTGGTGGTAAGGATTGAAACGATGCACGCCGAGCCGTGACGGGGTGAATCCGGTCAGGACCGCGCATTCGGTGCGCACGGTATTGGCGCCCCAGGCGGGCACGTCGAAACGCCCCGACTGCAGAGATTCGGCCATCAGCGCATCGTATTCACCCAGCAGTTCGCGCCGAATGTCCGGGTGCCAGTCGCGGGGATCGAAGAAGGATTCGCTTTGAACCAGCACGACGTTGGGCAGCGTAGCGGGATCGACGGGTTCGGATTCCAGATCCCAGGGGGCGGCGAAGGCGCTGTCGTTATCGTCGCGGTCGATGGGCAAGCGGGTCATTCGTCCATAGGCCCAGAGATAGGGATAGAGGCCGAGTCGCACGAGATCATCGTTGGGTTCCAGCGTGCATTCGGGCAGCCGGGGCAGTTGCCAGCTCAGCACGGCGACGGCAGCCGCGGTCAGCGCCAGCGTTCCCGCCAGCGACCAGGGCGCATCGGCATGACCGAAGAGCGATGGCTCGAGCCAGAAACCGATGCCGATGGCGATGGCGCCGGCCAGGCTGGCGCCAATCGTCAAGCCGACACCAAAAAACGGGATATAGAGCCGTGGATGACGAATGGCGTCGATGAAGTATTCGAAATCCTGGCACAGGAAGGGCTCGCGCAGCGATGTCGACTTGGTGTTGTTGACCTGGATCACCACCATCTGCAATGACGCGGCGATGACCAGCGCAAACCACGGCCGCTGGACGATCAGAAGCCAGAATGTAAAGTGCAGGGCGGCCGTTGCCAGGTGCACGGCAATCGCGGCTGGCGGGCGTTGCCACAGCGGCTGCGGGCGCGGTTTCAATATCATTTCGCACAGGCTGGTCACCACCAGCGTGGCAATCGCCGCCCAGAACCCGTTCCAGAATCCGTGAATCATCGATGCGCTCCGTCGCCGTGGTCGTGGTCATGGTCGTGGTCATAACCGAACAGCGTCAGCAGTCGCTGCGAGATCGCCGCCGGTAATACGGCCAGCCACCAGCAGCCGAAATTGAGCGGAAAGGGGAAGCTGATCCTGGCGCGATTCCTTTCGATGCCCTGGGCGATGAACCGGGCGGCGCGCTCGGGCTGCCAAAGAAACGGCTTGGGGCCGGGCATCTCATCGCACATCTTCGAGCTGACGTAGCCCGGCATCACCACGCTGACGCCCACACCGTGCGGCGCCAGCCAGCCGCGCAGCGCTTCGCCGTAGGCCTTGACGCCGGCCTTGCTGGCGCTGTAGCTCGGCGTCACCGGCAAGCCGTGATAGGCGGCCAGCGAGCTCATCAGCACCAGCTGGCCGTGACCGGCGGCGCGCATGCGTTTGCCGAGGTGGTTGCCCATTGCCATCGGCACACGCAGATTGATTTCGAGCAGGCGGCTGGCGTCGTCCCAGTCTTCGCCGCTGGCATCTTCTCCGATATTGATGTTCATGCCGGCATTGACGATCACGATATCCGGCACCGTCGGCGTGCATAGCGCTTCCAGCCAGGCGAACAGGACATCGTCGTCTTCCAGTGCGACCTGATCCAGCTCGACCTCGGCACCGGCGTGACGACACGTGGCCGCCAGGGTCTCGAGCACGTCGAGCTGGCGGCCATGCAGGATCAGTTGGTTACCCGGCTTCGCGTAGACGGCGGCCAGTGCCTGACCGATGGCGCCGGTGGCACCGGTAATGACGACTCGGGTCATGACGCGATCTCATCCATGAGTTGTTGTAAGGGGGAGCGTTCCCGCTGTAACGCCTGAAGGGCGTTTTTCGCCGCCAGGTCGATTCCCGGACGGCAGTAAAACCCGCCGTTGATCTGAACCGTCTGGGCAACGGTCCGGCGGTAGGCCCGGAACAGTTCCGCGTCCGGTTTGGGGACATTGTGCCAGAATTCGTCCAGCGTGCCCTGATGGGTCAGGCCGGCCATGTCATAGACCGGCGAGGCCAGCGTGTGGGTCGGGCAGTCGAAACCGAGCGAGACGTTGCCGGCGGTGCTGTTGACCGTCACCAGTCCGCTGGCGTGCTTGAGCAGTGCCTCGAGATTGCCGCCTTCGAGATAGACGAGGCGGTCGCCCAGATCGTATTCGTGCGTCAGTACCTCGATCAGGCTCGCGTACTGGGCCAGCCCCATGTCGAGGGGATGGTTCTTGATTACCAGGAAGGCATCGCGCGGGGCGTGGTAGGCGAACGATGCGGCCACCTTGCCGATCACTTCCTGCATGTTCTTGTAATCGGAATGGTAGCGAATCTGGGCATCGCTCTTCAGCTGCAGGGGCAGCAGGTAAAACGGCCGTTTGGCGTCCAATAGCGCTTTCACGCGCTCGTTGTCGCGCCGTTTCAGGTACGGCATGCGCATCTTGCGCAGCAGAAAGCCGGCGTATTCCACCGGCGCGGTGACCAAAGCGTGGTTGCGGTAATGCGGGTGGAGAAACGGATTGGCGATCCCCGCCAGATGATAGATCACATCGTGGCGCGCCCGGGTGTGGAACTGGTTGGGAAACGCCATGGGTCGCCCGGCGCTGGGCAGCCGCCTGCCGGCTTCGCGGTACCAGTCCGGATCCCGCGGCAGCAGCGAATGGGCGTTGACGCCTTCGCGCTCCAGCGTCACCCAGTAAGGCCGGAAATAACCTTCCTCGAAGACGTGATTGCGGATACCCCGGCGCCGCGCGGCCAGAATGGCGCGTCGATGCACCGGGCGGCGGTCTCCGAAGACGACCTGATCGGTGATCTCGTGGCGATCCCATATCTGCGAAAGATATTCGGGTATGTCCTTGGCCTGACCGCGGTAGGCGTAGGTATTGCCCTGACGCCAGAAAGCGCTGTCGCCGACGGTGAAATTGATCTTGATCACTTCGTGTCCCGCGGCCAACAGCTGTTCGCCCAGCCGGTCGAAAAACGGCGAGCAGACACCTTGCAGCAACAGAAAGCGTTTGTGCGCGCTGCTCAAAGTCGAAGCACTCAATTCATTGCCTTTGGGAGAACAGGTTGCGGTACAGACGATACAGACGCACACGAAAGGGCAGGCCCGAGCGCTGATCGCGTTGCTGTTGCATCAGCTCGACGGCGGTGTCGGCATTGCAGAATTCGCCGCTCAGAGGATCGACATAGGTCGGATAGATCAGCAGCGCGCCGGCGATCAGGGCATCCAGTGTCAGCTGTCGTTGGCGACGCGGGGAGGATAGCCGATCCTGCGTCAGACCCCAACCGGCATAGAAGGGGAGGCCGTAGGTATGCACATCCACCTCGCGCATCAAGCCTTCGAAGCCCGTCAGCGAACACATGGTATGGATCTCGTCGGCCAACTCGATCAGATCGATGATGTCGTAGTGAACCAGCTCGAGGTCATAGAGTTCGCTGGCACGCTTGTCGAGCAGGCCGACCCGCGCGCCGGAGACCACATCCGGGTGGGGCTTGTAGATGATGAACGCGTCGGGTCGGTTGTGCCTGACGGCTTCGAGCAGCGCCTGGTTGGTCTTGATTTCGGGGGAGCCATGCGCGATCGAGGCGTCGCTTTCGACCTGGCCCGGGACCAGCACGATGGGTCGCGAACCCGCTACGCCTTCGGGCAGCGTGGGTAGCGTCTTGCCGCGCACGTTGTATTTCGACAGCTTGAGCTCGGTCAGGCGTCGGCGCAGGCGCTCGGCGCGCGCCAGTAGCGCCGGCTCGAACTCCGTCTCCGTCAGCAGCCGTTCGAGTTCGCTTTCATGATTGGCGTCGTAATAGAGCCCGCGTGAATCGAATGCCAGCGACAGCGGCCGGGTCAGGTCGACCCCGAGCCCGACCGAGCGCACGAACCCATCCTCCATTCGCCATAGTTTGAGTCCGTGCTGACGGCATAGCGCCTTGAGCTCGTCGGTGGCCTTCTGGCCCCACACCACCAGACTGTCGCGACCCTCGAATTCATGGGGCTGCGGCCGGTCGCTCTGAAGGAAGCGCACGCTCGACGCCGGACCGAGAAAATCGGTAATGAAAGCCCGCTTCCAGCTGGAAAAGCCGACTGCCAGCCAGCGTCCGGCGAGGCGATCACGCTGGCGCTTCTGATCGGCGATCAGGTCGATGGTGGCCTCGAGCGTCGATGGCAGCCCGGTGTAGGGGTTGGCATAGCGGCAGTAGCGCAGGTAGGCCGCGGCGAAGAGTTCCGGCAGCGAGCGTTGTCGCTGGCGGCGTTCGCAGTGGAGCTCATCGAAGGTCAGTCCCCAGCCGGCATAGAACGGCATGCCGAAACAGTGCACCGGCTTTTCCGCCATCAAGGCTTCGAATCCCAGCTGACTGGTGACCACGTAGACCGCGTCGACAGCGTCGATCAGCGCCCACGGGTTGATGTCGTCGCCGATCAATCGGCAGCGAGGGTGTGTCGAGGCCTGAGTCAGATAGCCCTGCTTACGCCCGGCGATGACGTCGGGGTGGGTCTTGATCAGGATTTCGGCGTCCGGATGATCGGCGATCGCGCTCTCCAGCATGCGCTTGAACGAGCTGGCATCGGCCATGCCATGGGTAATCGAGGCGTCGTCGCGGGTCTGGTCGATGACCAAAACCCGCGGCCGATCAGAGGTCGGCAGGGGCCGATCCGGCGCATGGTTGTACTTCGACAGACGACACCGGCGCAGACGCTGCATGGCCTGGCTGGCGCGTGCCAGTTCCTCGGTCTCGAAGACGGCCTCGGCCAGCAGTGTTTCCAGATCGGACGGCCGGGTCGCATCGTAATAGATACCGCTGTAGTCCACGACCAGGCTGTGGGGCTGGGAGTAATGGACGCCCAGCCCCAGCGAGCGCAGAAAGCCATCCTCGATCGCGACATAGGGCAAGCCGCGGCGGGCCGCCATGCGTCTTGCCCGGGTCGATGTGGGCTTCAGTCCCCAACCGAGAATGGCATCCACGGGCTGGCGGCTGCCCGGCTTGAGGCGAACCTGACGCGAATATTCCGGTAGCAGGCAGCGGATGATGTGCCAGCGGGCCAGGCCCTTGGAGAGGTAGCCGGCCACACGCGGGGAGGACGGTCGCAGAACTGTCGAATCGTTATGCATGGGTCACGAAAAGCCAATGCGGTCCGTCGTCGAAGAGAATTGCGGCATCGCTATTCCTGGGGCGAAGGCCCGACGCGCCGTGAATGTGAAAAGGTGCCAAAGCTACTCAAGTCTGCCGCTTTAGGCAATCGAATGCGCAGTGTACCGCATACCAGGGTGGGCGAGCGCTTTTGCGCTGTAGCGAAATGATAAGAGCAGACATGTCGTGATCACATTCGCAATTGTTAGGTGAGTAGTGAATGCGGCAAATGTAAGCAAACTTTTCTCATAGAAAAATCGATGTTTACGGTATTAACAAATTCACACTTTTCCCGGTACGTGCGATGTATTTATTTCCTCGACTTTGTCTCTAAAAACAGGAGTAGGGGCGCTTTTATACGCTTAACATTTCCCTTTGATGGTTTTATTGAACGTCGCTAATGAGACCGTGTCAGCATTTTATCGATAGGGATAATGTCTTGAAAATCATTTAAAAACAATGCCATATCTAAAGTATTAGCTCGCCGTTTTTTAGCATGATTCCTTCCCGTGTAATGTTTTATTCAATGCGCCACAAAAATGAATTTTGACATTTACATGGGCTTACTTTCGGCGATTTTAATATTTGACTCGAGGGTATCGTTTGACCGAAAAGGAGTCTCGAAACAACAAATCAAGGCAACGATCGTTGATGTCTGGTCCGTTTCAGGGCCAAGGACTCGGGTTTCGTTACTCTCGATCGGCTGCACGGGAACGTTATGCGCGAACTCACACACAGGGCTCACATGCACCTTCGGCAACTCGAGGCGGAGTCGATCCAGATTATCCGGGAGGTGGTTGCGGAGTTCCGCAACCCGGTAATGCTCTATTCGATCGGCAAGGACTCTTCGGTGATGCTGCATCTGGCGCGTAAGGCGTTCTATCCGGGAACGCCGCCGTTCCCGCTTCTGCATGTCAACACCACCTGGAAGTTCCGCGAGATGATCGAGTTCCGAGATCGGACGGCGGCTCAGGTCGGAATGGAACTGATCGAGCATGTCAACGAGGAAGGACGCGCCGCGGGGATCAATCCGTTCGATCACGGCAGTGCCAAATACACCGACGTGATGAAGACCCAGGCACTCAAGCAGGCGTTGAACCAGTACGGCTTCGACGCCGCTTTCGGTGGTGCCCGCCGCGACGAAGAGGCTTCTCGGGCCAAGGAGAGAGTCTATTCGTTCCGGGATAGAAACCATCGCTGGGATCCCAAGCAGCAGCGTCCGGAACTGTGGAATCTCTACAACGGCAAGGTAAGCCAGGGCGAATCGATCCGGGTGTTTCCGCTCTCCAACTGGACCGAGCTGGATATCTGGCAGTACATCCGTCTCGAGTCGATCTCGATCGTTCCGCTCTACTACGCCGCGCCGCGTCCCACCGTGGTTCGTGGCGGCATGTTGCTCATGGTCGACGATGGTCGATTGCCGCTCGCGGCCGGGGAAGTGCCTGAGGAGCGCTGGGTACGCTTTCGCACGCTGGGCTGTTATCCGTTGACCGGCGCGATCGAATCACGGGCAACCACCTTGCCCTCGATCATTCAGGAAATGCTGCTCACCCGGACCAGCGAGCGCTCCGGGCGTGCCATCGATCACGACGGCGCCGGGTCGATGGAGAAGAAAAAGCGTGAGGGGTATTTCTGATGATCCCTCATTCCGCACGGTTCACCCCCAACCTCGAAGGGCATCTCGCCGCGCATCCGGAGAGTGAGACTCACGAGGGCAAGGATCTGCTGCGCTTCATGACCTGCGGCAGCGTCGATGACGGCAAGTCCACTCTGATCGGGCGGCTGCTGCATGACTCCAGGATGATCTTCGATGATCAGCTGGCGGCCCTGACCCGTGATTCGAAGTCGCGAGGCCACCTCGGCGGCGAGCTGGACCTCGCTTTGCTGGTCGATGGACTGCAGGCAGAAAGAGAGCAGGGCATCACCATCGATGTCGCCTATCGGTTTTTTTCCACCGACAAGCGCAAGTTCATCATCGCCGATACGCCTGGCCATGAGCAGTACACCCGCAACATGGCAACCGGGGCGTCTACCGCCGATCTGGCCGTCATTCTGATCGATGCCCGCTTCGGGGTGCAGGTGCAGACGCGCCGACACAGCTTCATCTGCGACCTGCTCGGTATCCGGCATTTCGTGATCGCGATCAACAAGATGGATCTGGTCGGCTACTCCCAGGCACGATTCCAGGAGATCGTTGCTGACTACCGCGGCTTCGTCAGTCAGCTGGGCGTTTCCGACGTTCGCTATCTGCCGATATCGGCACTGGATGGCGACAACGTGGTCAACTCGAGCCCGCATATGAGCTGGTTCGACGAGCCGCCGTTACTGGCCCAGCTCGAGCAGATCGAGGTGTTGTCGGCGCGCAGCCTGCACGAGCTGCGCTTTCCGGTGCAGTACGTCAACCGGCCCAATCCCAACTTCCGCGGCTACTGCGGGACGGTGGCCGCCGGTGCCGTCGAGGTGGGTGCCGACATTCGAGTCGAGCCTTCCGGCAAGCGCTCTAGCGTCGCTCGAATCGTCACCAATGACGGCGATCTGGACGTGGCGTATGCGGGGCAGTCGGTCACGCTCACGCTGCAAGATGAGATCGATGTCTCGCGCGGGGACGTTCTGGTCGCGGCCAACAGCGACATCGAGCCCTGTACCGCTTTCGTCGCCGACGTGGTGTGGATGCACGAGACGCCACTGGCAGTGGGTCACGAGTACGAATTCAAGGCCGGCGCCCGCGTCGTGCCGGGACGCGTCGTTCGTTTTCTCTATCAGGTCGACGTCAACACCCTCGAGCACCACGCGACCGAGACGTTGCCGCTCAACGCCATCGCCCGCTGTCAGATCGAGGTTGCCGAGCCGCTGGTGCTGGATCGCTATCAGCACTCGCCCGAGACCGGAAACTTCATCTTTATCGACAAGCTGAGCAACCTGACCGTGGGTGCCGGCATGGTGGCCGACGTACTGAATTCGGGCCATGTGGTCTGGCACGACATGGCCGTCACCAAGCACCGGCGCGCAGAGCGCAATCGTCAGAAGCCGAGCATCATCTGGTTCACCGGGCTCTCCGGCGCAGGCAAATCCACCGTTGCGGATGCGCTGGAGCGGCAGCTCTTCGGCATGGGCCACAACACCTACCTGCTGGACGGCGACAACGTTCGCCACGGTCTTTGCCGTGACCTCGGTTTCAGCAATGCGGATCGTCAGGAGAACATTCGGCGCATCGGCGAGGTGGCCAAGCTGATGGTCGACTCGGGGATGCTCACGCTGGTCTCGTTCATCTCTCCGTTTCGTGAAGATCGTCTCGAGGTTCGCCGCATGGTCGAAGCCGGCGAGTTCATCGAGGTCTTCGTCAACACCCCGCTTTCGGTTTGCGAGCGCCGGGATCCCAAAGGGCTCTATCGGAAGGCCCGCCGCGGCGAGATTCAGCAGTTCACCGGTATCAGCTCACCTTACGAAGCTCCCGAGTCACCGGAAATCGAAATCGATACCTCCGCCTGTGATCTCGAGGAAACCGTCAGACGTCTCATCGTGGCGCTGCGTCGCCACAGAATTATCTAGCGGTCATCAATATCCGGAATTCGACATTTCAGAAAGAGAAGTTCACGTCAGGAAGAGAAGTTCACGTCAGAAAGAGAAGTTTACGTGGAAAAGGCGGCAACGACGTTGGGCGCTACAGACACATATCAGGCTAGGTTCTCGGCGATAACGCGCGAGAAATCGAGGGGAAGGGTGGTCGCGATGAGACAGGAAAAAGAGCAGGTCATCAGCAGGAAGTCCGTAACCCGGTGGATGGCTTTGACGTTGGCACTCGCCGCCGTTTCGGGGTGTGCCACGTCACAGCAACACGGTGACTCGATGGCGGCGATGCCCATGGATGGCGCAACGCCGGTAAGCGGACCGCTGTCGAGTTTTCTCGATAGTGCCGCCCCCGGCAGCGTAACCACGCTGGCCAGTACCCCTTGGGGCGCGAACGTTTCGATACACGCCCGGGAGCGCTATTTCTCGGCAAGCGGTCGGCGCTGCCTGCTCCTCGACGTGACACGCAACACGGCACCGGCCGGTCTGCCGGTAGGCGAAGTGACCTGCCTGGTGCCGGAAAAGGGATGGTATGCGCAGCGATTGGTGACGGAAATCATTCGCTGAGGATAGATGCCGACGCGCAGTCGGATATGTCCTCGACGAAGCCGTCGAAAGCCGTCGTTCCCGATGCCGGAACGACCTATCTGCCAACGAATCACTGAGTGCCATTAAAGGCATTCAAGCGGATCTCAGTTACCGAAATCCGACGTTCGATGGCCTGAAAACGTGAGAAAGGGAAACATCATGAAGCGGGCAGCAATGATTTTCCGGGCCGTGTGCCTGGTGGCGGTAGCGTGCTTGAGCGCCAACTTTGCTCACGCGCAGGCGATCGGGCTGAGCAGTAGCTCGTTGCTTGGCGGCGACCAGGAGGCCCAGGCGTTGACCTCGCAGTCCGACGATGCCCAGGGTGCCGAGGCCTCGCCGAGAGCGGATTGGAACAGCGGAACCTATGGCCCCGTCGATCCGAATGGATCAGTCGATCCGAGGTCGCAAGCCGTAGTCGACCCCGAGAATCTGCCCCCGTTCGGCGAGAATCTTTTCAGCGGCGGCTTCCGCGGCATGATGGCCGATGGCCTCAATGCCGACTATCTGATCAAGCCCGGCGACCAGATCACGATTCGGGTCTGGGGCGGGGTCGAGATCGATCGCGTGCTGGCCGTGGATGCTCAGGGCAACATCTTCCTGCCACGAATCGGGCCGTTGCAGGTTCAGGGAATATCCAACGCCCAGCTCAATGCCAAGGTGCGCGGAGCGATCAAGTCGGTCTACCCGGAAAACGTCAGCGTCTACACCAACCTTCAGGGCGTGCAGCCGGTGGGGGTCTTCGTCACGGGTTACGTCTTGAATCCCGGGCGCTACTCCGGAACGCCCAATGATTCGGTGCTCTACTTCCTCGATCAGGCGGGCGGTATCGATCAGGCCCTGGGCAGCTATCGTCAGGTCGTGATCAAGCGGGGAAGCCAGGTCGTCGATTCCGTCGATCTCTATGACTTTCTGATCAACGGCGATATCGCTCGGCCCCAGTTTCGCGACGGCGACACCATCGTCGTCGAGGAGCGCGGTCCTGCCATCAGCGTCGTCGGCGCTGTACAGAAAAGCTATCGCTACGAACTGCTTGGCGATGCGCTGACCGGGCAGGACGTGATCAATCTGGCTCGCTTGAAATCCGGCGTCTCGCACGTGCTGCTGCGTGGCAGTCGTTCCTCGGGGCCGATCTCCCGTTATCTGCCACTGGCCGACTTTCGAAGTGCCGAAGTTCGTCGTGGCGATGAAGTGATGTTCAGCGCCGATCAGCGTGACGAGACCATCGTGGTTCAGGTGGAAGGAAGTTACTACGGGCCGTCGCGATACGCGTTGCCCCGCGACGCCAAGCTGGGTGAATTCCTCGACGCGGTCAGCGTGCCGCAGGGCATGACCAGCTACCAGGATGTTTCCATCCGCCGCATCAGCGTGGCGGAGCAGCAGGCGCAATCGCTGAAGGACAGTCTGCGGCGCCTCGAAACCACCTATCTCGGCTATCCGGCGCGTACTGCCAAGGAAGGGGAGATCCAGGTTCGTCAGGCCGAACTGATCCAGCGATTCGTGCAGAAGGCCTCTCAGGTCAAACCGACCGGCCGTCTGGTCGTCGCTCGCGACGGCAATGTCGCCAATATTCGGCTGCAGGATGGCGACGTCATCACGATCCCCGAGAGTTCGGACTCTGTGCTGCTGAGCGGCGAAGTCATCATTCCTCAGGCGATGGTCTATACGGCGGGCATGAGCGCCGAGGACTACATCCAGCAGGCTGGCGGATTCACGCCCCGCGCCGACGAGGGGCAGGTGCTGGTCGTTCACCGCAATGGTGCCGTCATCAAGGCCGATCAGACCCGCATGCGTGCCGGCGACGAAATCATCGTTCTGCCCGCGGCGCCGACCAGCAACATCGAACTGGCCACCAGCATTACCCAGATCCTCTATCAGGTCGCCGTGGCCACCAAAATAGCGCTGGATCTATGAGCGCGCTCGATCCGCGGTCCTGCCGCGCCCTTGCTGCGGGACAGAGTTTCCGCGGCACCTTCGGGGGGACTCCGTCATGGCTATAGATTCTTCACGATCGGGGCTTTTACCACCGGGCTTCCCGCCGGGGTTTCCCGGGCCGGGTTTCGCAGGACCTCCAGGGGGGCCTTCGCGGTCGCCTTGGCGAGTCGCCCGAAGCGTCTGGTTCGCCATGTTCATGCGTGAGGCGATTTCTCGGACCATGGCCGACCGCATGGGCTGGTTCTGGATGATCTTCGAGCCGCTGGCGATCATCGGCGTGATGGTATCGGTACGCGGGCTGTTCATGTCCGGCCGGCATATCGCCGGCGCCGACTACGTCGCCTGGATGGTGGTCGGGCTGATGGGCTTCATGTTGTTTCGCGAGAACATGATGCGTTCGATCGGCGCGGTCGAGGCCAATCGCGGGCTATTCGCCTATCGCCAGGTCAAGCCGATCGATCCGGTGCTGGTCCGCTGCTTCCTCGAAGGCATGCTCAAGTCGCTGATCTTCATTCTGTTCATCACCATCGGCAGCCTGCTCAAGTTCGAGCTGATGCCGGACTACCCGGTCGGCGCGATGATGGACTGGATGTCTCTATGGGCGCTGGGCTGGGGATTCGGGCTGACGCTGTCAGTGCTGGGCGATCTGGTGCCGGAAATCGGCAAGATCGCGCGCATTCTCAACCTGCCGTTGCTGTTGCTCTCCGGGGTCATTCTGCCGGTGCTCTACGTGCCCCATCAGTATCGGGAATATCTATTGCTGAACCCGATCGTGCACGGCCTGGAGAGCATGCGGCTGAACTTCTTCGCCGGCTACCACACGATCGGCGGCATCGATATGACTTACCTGTGGCTCTGGGCGCTTGCGTCGATTTCGCTGGGGCTGGTCCTTCACCTGCGTTTTCGCGATCAGCTGAAAGCGCACTAGGAGATCTGCCCACATGATCGAGATCCGCAATCTCTACAAGCGCTACCACAATCATCACGGCAGCCAATGGGTGCTCAAGGACATCAACCTGACCATCCCCTCCGGTGTCAGCGTAGGGCTTCTGGGCCGCAACGGCGCCGGCAAGTCGACCCTGCTGCGACTGATCGGCGGGATGGACTCGCCGGATCGTGGCGACATCATCCGCAACAGTCGGGTTTCCTGGCCGATCGGTCTGGCCGGCGGTTTTCAGGGATCGATGACCGGTCGCCAGAACGTCAAGTTCGTGGCCCGTATCCACGGGGCGGAGGAAGAAATCGAACGGGTGATCGAGGAGGTCGAGGCCTTTGCCGAGATCGGCAGTGCCTTCGACGAGCCGGTCAAGACCTACTCGTCGGGGATGCGTTCGCGCCTGGCATTCGGCCTGTCGCTGGCCTTCGATTTCGATGTCTACCTCTCGGATGAGGCGACCGCGGTCGGTGATCGCGCGTTCAAGGCCAAGGCTCAGAAGGCGTTCAAGGATCGTATCGGCAAGGCCAGTCTGATCATGGTCTCCCACGGCGAGGGGGTCCTGCGGGAGTTCTGCGAGGCCGGCATCGTGCTGGAGAAAGGGCAGGCGCAATGGTTCGACGATATCGAGGATGCGATCGGCGCTTATCACGAAGCGACTGATGGCAAGAAGACCGCGCCGCCGATCGTGCCCCAATCGCTCTCCGAAGCGAAGCAGGCGCTGATGCAGGCCAATCGCGAATTCGAGCAGGTGCGTCTCGACTATCAGATCGCCAGCGACGATCCCGCTCGCAACGATCCGGATGACACCCTGCGCTGGCGCATGGAAGAAGCCCGCGAGCGCATGCATGAAGCGCGCCGCTACGTACAGCAATTCCAGGCGCAAGCGAAGCCCAGGCCCACGCCCAAACCTCGTAATCGAACGACAGCGCCTACGACACAGACGACGAACAAGACCCCGAAAAAGACTCCGAAAAAGACAGGTCGGCCATGAACAAGTCAGCTCATACCCATAAGTCATCCCGGTTACGCAAGTCATTCCACTGGATCGTGTGCTTCATCGCGATCGTCGTCGTCTCACTCTACTGGGCGCTATGGGCCAGCGACCGTTATGTCTCTCATACCAACGTGGTACTGGAAAGCCCCCAGCTCGCTTCGCCGACCTTGAGCGTGAGTTCGCTGTTGAGCGGCGGCTCTTCCAGCAATCTCGCGGACATGCTGCTGCTGCGCGATTACATGCGCTCCGTCGACATGCTGAAACTGCTCGTCGACGAGGCGGATTTCCGCAATCACTACGCCAACTCCGGTGCCGATATCTTCAGCGCGCTTAGCGACGAGAACGCACCGCTGGAGGAGCTGCACGACTACTTCCTTTCGCGGATATCGGTGGAGCTGGACGACTACGCCGGCGTATTGCGGATCGACGTCGAAGCCTTTACCCCGCAGGAAGCCAACAAGATTGCGCAGCTGCTGCTGGAAGAGGGCGAGAGCCACATGAACCTGATGGGGCAGCGGCTGGCGGAAGAGCAGGTGCGTTTTCTCGAACAGCAGGTTTCGCTGTTGGAAGACAAGTTCCAGCAGACCCGAGACGCGCTGGTCGATTACCAGAACTCCAACGGCCTGGTCTCGCCGACGGGCACGGTGGAGAGCCTGAGCTCGGTGGTTTCGACCCTGGAAGGACAGCTCGCGGTCGCCAAGGCGCGCAAGAGTGCCCTGGCAAGCTTCCAGAGCGTTCGTTCTCCGGAAATCGTGCGCGTCAGCAGCGAGATCAAGGCGCTCAACGATCAGATCGTGCAGGAGCAGGAGCGGCTGGCCCGCCAGTCCGGTGACGCGCTCAACAGCATTTCCTCGAAATACCAGACCTTGATGCTGCGCGCCCAGTTCGCTCAGGAGAGCTACTCCGGGGCGCTGGGGGCACTCGAAACCACCCGTATCGAGGCTGCCCGCAAGTTGAAGCAGGTTTCCGTGCTGCAGACGCCGACGATGCCGGAATATGCCGAGCAGCCGGAGCGCGTCTACAACTCGGTGGTTTTCGCGGTGATCGCGCTATTCATCACGCTGATCATCAACATGCTGATTCTGATCGTGAAAGACCATCGCGACTGACGTTCGCCATCGATCCAGCAATGAGCGTTGCACGACAAACCCACTATGGGTCGTGGCGCTATCAACAGTAGTTTCGACGGGGGAAATACCATGAGCATGACATTTCTAGTGACAGGGGGGGCCGGATTCATCGGTTCGGCAGTGGTGCGCGAATTGATCGAAAAAACGCCACATCGCGTAGTCAACGTCGACAACCTGACCTATGCGGGCAACCCGGAATCGCTGGCTCGCGTCGATAGCGACGAGCGCTACGAGTTTCGTCTGGCCGACATCTGCGATGCGGCGGCGATGGCCAGAATCTTTCGCGAGTATCAGCCGGATGTGGTCATGCACCTGGCGGCTGAGAGCCATGTCGATCGCTCCATCGATGGGCCTTCGGCGTTCATCGAGACCAACATCGTCGGCACCTATACCTTGCTGGAGGCGGCGCGCGTCTACTGGAAAGGGCTTCAGGACAGCGCGCCGCAGAAAGCGGCGAATTTCCGGTTTCATCATATCTCCACCGATGAGGTCTACGGCGATCTGCACGGCGTCGACGATCTGTTCACCGAGACGACACCGTACGCGCCGAGCTCGCCCTATTCGGCCAGCAAGGCCAGCTCCGATCATCTGGTGCGCGCCTGGAATCGGACCTTTGGTCTGCCGACCCTGGTGACCAACTGCTCCAACAATTACGGGCCGTTCCATTTTCCGGAAAAGCTGATTCCGCTGATGATCCTCAGCGCGCTGGCGGGGCAGTCGTTGCCGGTCTACGGCGACGGCAAGCAGGTTCGCGACTGGCTGTTCGTCGAGGACCACGCGCGGGCGCTGGTTCAGGTCGCCTGTGAAGGCAAGATCGGCGAGACCTACAACATTGGCGGCCATAACGAGAAGCAGAATCTCGAGGTCGTCGAGACGATCTGCGACCTGCTCGAGGAACTCGCGCCGCGCAAGCCCCCCGGCGTCGAAAACTACCGGGATCTGATCACCTTCGTTGCCGATCGGCCGGGACACGATCAACGCTATGCGATCGATGCGTCCAAGATTCAGCGGGAGCTGGCCTGGACCCCCCGGGAAACCTTCGAAAGCGGCATGCGCAAGACCGTGTGCTGGTTTCTCGAGAACGACGTCTGGTGGCGGCGCGTGCAGAACGGCAGCTATCAGGGCGAGCGATTGGGGGTGACCGCATGACCATCCTGATTCTGGGCGGCAACGGTCAGGTCGGTCACGAGCTGCAGCGGACGCTGGCCCCACTCGGGAAGTGTGTCTCTCCCAATCGGCGGTCGCTGGACCTGCAGGATGCTAGTGCCGTCGCTCGGTTGCTGGACTCGCTACAGCCCAGCCTCATCGCCAATGCCGCTGCCTGGACTGCCGTGGATGCGGCCGAAAGTTCGCGTGAAGAGGCCTTCCGGTTGAATGCGGCGCTGCCGGCGCAACTGGCCGATTACTGCGCGTCGACCTCGGCGCGGCTCGTGCATTACTCGTCTGACTACGTCTACCCCGGCGATGGAGAAAAGCCGTGGCTCGAGAGCAGCGAGACGGGGCCGCTCTCCATTTATGGCCAGAGCAAGCTGGCGGGTGACGAGGCGATACTGGCCAGCGGTGCCGACGCGCTGATCTTTCGCACCAGCTGGGTCTACAGCGCCCGCGGCCACAACTTTCTGAAAACCATGCTGCGCCTGGCCCGGGAACGCGAGGCGCTGCAGATCGTCGGCGATCAGATCGGCGCGCCGACGCCAGCGCGGCTGATCGCGGAGGTCTCGCTGCTGTCGGTGAGGGCACGGATGGAAGGCCGCCTGGCCTCCGGTCTTTACCACCTGGCGCCGCGTGGTGAAACCAGCTGGCACGGCTTCGCTCAGACGATCTTTCGCCAGGCCGAAGCCTTCGGGGAGACGTTGCGGGTACAGCCGGATCAGGTGGTTTCGATCCCGACCGCGAATTACCCCACACCGGCGCAACGGCCGCTCAATTCGCGCCTGGCGCTGGAGAAACTCGAACAGGCGCTCTGCATCACGCTGCCGGATTGGGAGTCTCAGCTGGAGCTGACGCTGACGGAGCTGCTCGAAGCCGAGTAGAGGCCTCTCGTGCGGGAAATTCTCTAATTATACCGTTATCTAAAATCTGAATCGATCCTGGCATCGAATAGGAGCTTAACCATGGCACGTAAGGGCATCATTCTAGCCGGCGGTTCCGGCACACGGCTTCACCCGATCACGCAGGGCATCTCCAAGCAGCTGCTGCCGGTCTACGATAAGCCGATGATCTACTATCCGATTTCGGTGCTGATGCTGGCCGGAATCCGCGAGATTCTGATCATCTCGACACCGTCCGATCTGCCGCAGTATCGGTATCTGCTGGGTGATGGCACCCAATTCGGCGTGCGCTTCGAATATGCCGAGCAGCCATCGCCCGATGGTCTGGCCCAGGCGTTTCTGATCGGCGAGTCGTTCATCGGCAGCGACTCCGTGTGCCTGGTACTGGGAGATAATCTCTTCCATGGACAGCACTTCACCGAGCAGTTGACCCGGGCCTCGGAAGCGAAAAAAGGGGCGACGGTGTTCGGCTATCTGGTCAAGGATCCAGAGCGCTTCGGGGTGGTGGATTTCGACGCCTCGGGCAAGGCGCTATCGATCGAAGAGAAGCCGATCAAGCCGAAATCGCCCTATGCGGTCACCGGTCTCTACTTCTACGACAACGATGTGGTCGAGATCGCCCATCGGGTCAAACCATCCGAGCGCGGCGAGCTGGAGATCACCAGTATCAATAACGCCTACCTCGAGCGTGGCGATCTGCGCGTCGAGCGGCTGGGCCGCGGCTTCGCCTGGCTCGATACCGGGACCCACGACAGTCTGCTGGAGGCGGGTCAGTACGTGCAGACGATCGAGCACCGTCAGGGACTCAAGGTTGCCTGTCTGGAAGAGATTGCCTGGAATCAGGGCTGGATCGATGACGCGACGCTGGCCGAACGCGGCAACGCGCTCAAGAAAACCGGGTACGGCCAGTATCTGCTGGAGCGCCTGGAGGACTCGCGACGTGGAGCGACGGTAGCGAAAGCGGCAGCCGTTGGCGGCCAGTAACCCGACGCGCCCCATCGTAGGCTGAGGAACGAATGAAATGAATTACGAAAAATTGGCCATCCCTGACGTCGTGCTGATGACGCCCCGAACCTTTGGCGACGAGCGCGGATTCTTCCTCGAAACGTTTCGTCACAGCGAGTTCATCGAGCACTGCGGCGACTACACCTTCGTACAGGACAACCACAGCAAGTCCGGTCAGGGCATTCTGCGGGGGCTTCATTATCAGCTGCAACAGCCCCAAGGGAAGCTCGTGCGGGTCACGCGAGGCGAGGTCTACGACGTCGCCGTCGACATGAGGCGCAGCTCAGCCACTTTCGGGCAATGGGTCGGAGCGCTGCTGAATGAAGACAATCGCCAGATGTTATGGGTGCCGCCAGGGTTCGCTCATGGCTTCTATGTGACCAGCGACGTCGCCGAGTTCCAGTACAAATGCACGGACTACTATGCGCCGGGCGACGAATACAGCCTGCACTGGAACGATCCGCAGCTGGCCATCGACTGGCCACTGGTTGGCGACAGACCGATGACGTCCGACAAGGACGAGCAGGGGAGTTCGCTGGTTGACGCGGCGACGTTTGCCTAGGCGTCAGTCAGCCTGGATCTCTATCAAGCGCTCACCTGAGCGTTCGTCTCGACGGGATTCGGGCTATTGGGTGCTCGCTATCAGGCGTCAGGCCATTCGGTCTTGCCATCTCGACTTTCTGAGCTGCCCCGCAGGCAGCATCGCACACTCTTGGGAGTTTCTCGGATGAAGATCACCGTTTTCGGTACCGGCTATGTGGGCCTGGTTACCGGCGCCTGTCTGGCGGATGTTGGCCACGACGTGGTCTGTGTCGATATCGATCAGAACAAGATCGATCGCTTGGTTCAGGGAGAGATCCCGATCTACGAACCCGGCCTCGAGTCGATGGTGCTTCGCAACGTGGAAGCCCAGCGACTGCGATTCACGGTCGACGCTGAAATGGCAGTCGCGCATGGGGCCCTCCAGTTCATTGCCGTTGGGACCCCGCCGGATGAGGACGGCAGCGCCGATCTGCAATATGTGCTCGCGGTGGCCGCCACCATTGGCCAGTACATGAATGCTTATAAGGTCGTCATCGACAAGTCGACCGTCCCGGTCGGTACCGCCGACAAGGTCCACGACCGTATTGCAGGCATCCTTGCGGAACGCGCTGTCGAACTCTCGTTCGATGTCTGTTCCAACCCCGAGTTCCTCAAGGAGGGCTCGGCTCTGGAGGACTTCACTCGAGGCGCTCGTATCGTTGTCGGCACCGACTCGGATCGCGTCAGCGACCTGATGCGTGAATGTTACGCGCCCTACAACCGCAACCGCGAGAAGCTGATGTTCATGAGCGTCAGGGCGGCGGAGCTGACCAAGTACGCCGCCAACGCCATGCTGGCGACCAAGATCAGCTTCATGAACGAAATTGCCAACCTGGCGGAGCGTCTGGGGGCAGATATCGAGGACGTTCGTCGCGGCATCGGCTCGGATCCACGAATCGGCTACCACTTCATCTACCCTGGCTGCGGCTATGGCGGCTCCTGCTTCCCGAAGGACGTTCAGGCGCTGGCTCGTACTGCCAGCAAGGTCGGTTACGAAGCCGAGCTGCTCCAGGCGGTCGAAGCGGTCAACAAACGTCAGAAGTCGACGCTGTTCGAGAAGCTTTCCCATGCCCTGGGCGGGGCGCTGGAAGGCAAGACGATTGCGGTCTGGGGGCTGGCGTTCAAGCCGGAAACCGATGACATGCGCGACGCGCCGAGTCGGACGCTGATGGAAGCGCTGTGGGCGCACGGTGCCACGGTACAAGCCTACGATCCCGAGGCGATGAAAGAGTGTCGTCGGATCTACGGTGAGCGTGACGACCTGGTGCTGGTGGCAGACCGCATTCAGGCCGTCAAGCGAGCCGATGCGCTGGTGGTCTGCACGGAATGGAAAGAGTTTCGCACACTCGATGCCGCATGGATTCGCGCGCAGTTGACCTTTCCGATCGTGGTTGACGGCCGAAATCTGTTCGATCCGGAAGCGATGTCCGCCGCCGGTGTCGACTACTACGCCGTCGGCCGTGGCAAGACGCTCGTTTCCTCGGCTGAAACTCGTCGCTGAGTGACTCTTCGCTGACGCACGTTCCGACTCGCCGCTGGAAAACGCATCGTCGATTTTCTACGGCGCTTTATTATCGGAATATCTCTATTTACTGTTTTTAATACTGTCGATTATGAGATATCTGATATTGATCGTCGGTTTTTAATGAGTGGGTTGCTGGATGGTGAATATCGATGAGTAAATTCATCTTCACCAAAAGCCGGGTCGCGATTAACCTGACTAAAGTCTAGCAATAAACTGCGATCGTCGATTGGAAGGTGTTGAAAGTCGAAAGTATTTGACACGCTGAAGTTAACGGCGGGGAACGTGTGGGCTGTCATGGTTCCGCAACATTGTAGCGATGTCATGTCGTTATTATGCGACACTTCAAACCTCAGTTTTCATTTGTTGGTCAGTTTTTCGATTGATTGATACTGGGTTTTTGTAGACACGCATATCGTTAGCCACGCCGTTAGCAAGATCGACTGTCATGCTGAAGATTATGACGGGAATGGTGTTTATAAAATTTTTAGTTTAAACGCGACTTGATTCAAGAGCTCAGCGATTGAACGGTATTTAAGAGCCCAGCGATTGAACGGCCGATAGGAATGTCGTCGTTTTAGTCAACCGCTGGTCGTCGTATCAACACCATGAAAAAGATGAAATCTTCGGCTCCCCGTCAGACGCGCCGAAATGAATAAAGAAACGTCACGATTCGTGGCCAATAACATATCGACGAGGCGTCATCATGCAAGCCAAGAATCGAGCACTACATGAGTTCGGGGCAACCTTTCTTGGGCCCGCGCTGCACGTGTATGCCGAATCCATTGAAGCGGAATCCGACGGCCACCTGCCTGTCTGTCTGGCGCGTGAGGGGTGGTGCTTCCATCGTCTGCTGACCCGCTTGCAGCGTGAATCGTCGATCGAGCTACAGCATGACCCTGTCTATCTACGGGTGTCCAGGACGCTGCTTTTCCGCGCCATGCTGGGGTCGGAGACGATCATGCCGATGGCGCTGAGCAATGATTTTGCGGGCAGCATACTGGACCTCATGCGAAAACGGTTCGGTCTCCAGCTGCATGAAATCTTTTCGGCATTGCCGTTCGAGCTTCTTCGCTTCAACTGCGAGCTACCCAAGGACCGGGACCTGGTTCTGCAATGGCTGACGCCACACTTCAATGCCTTGAAAAGCGTCGTTTCTCCGACATATCGGTCATTGATAGCCTATTTGAGCCGAAGTGGCTTGATGGACCCCGACAAGCGGCCCCTGATGCTGGATCTGGGTTACTCCGGCACGATTCAGAAAATTCTGACCCATATTCTGAAACGGGATACGACCGGGCTCTATTTCATCGCGACCAAGCCGGGTGACTCGGCGATCGGCGATCACCATGCACTGTTGAAGGGTGTTTTTCATGAGGGAGTCGGATGGCGCGACGGCTGTACCATGCTCGACCGCTCTCTGCTCTTCGAATGTCTGTTGACTGCGCCTCACGGACAGATGGTCGATATTCGCCAGAAAAGCAATCGGGAATTCGAATATTTCTATGGGCGTGAAGCGGCAACACAGCGCCACTTTCAGGATCTGAAAACGGTCTTCGATGGCGCAATCGACCATGTCCTGATGTGTCGACGTCATGGTGTGAATTACACGAGCGAAGATGTGCAGGATCTCTACGAGGTCTTTGCCACTCGTCCCAACTGCATTCCTCATGATGTACGGCACCTTTTTAACGTCGATGACGATATCGCCGGTAACGGTATGGTCAGCCCGATGCAAATGTTCGCAATATAAATCAAGAGGCGGGGGCCCACATGAAACCAACGGGAAAAATGATGTCGCTACTACCGTGGCTATTTCAGACCCAGATCGCCAGTGAAGCCCGCAGGAAAAGGCTGGCGGCCGAAGAAGTCGTGGGGATGGATGAAAACATTGTCGTGCCCGAGGCTCGGTCAGAAAAGGCGCGAGTAGAAAAGATTCGGTCGGAGGAAGCTAAATCGGAAAAGGCTTTTACCGGGAAAGGTCAGGAAGAAAAGCATCTCGAGGATCAGCCTCGAGAAGAATCCGTCGTCGATGACAAGAAAATGGTCACTGTGACCGAAACCTATATCGTCGCCGATGGAGATGCCATCAATGATGATGTTGCCCCTGCAAGCCTCATCGCTGGAAAGGAAATCATCGGAAAGGAACAGTCACCTTCGTTTCCTGACGCTGTTGCCCTGTCGGATGCCGCGTCGATCCTCGAAGCGAGTAATGACGAGAGCGAAGCCAGCGAGCTGCCGTTGGGCGTTACTACCGGCAGCGGCGGAGCTCACGCGTCGCTGATGGGCCAGGCGTTCATGGACGCGCTCGGCACGGGGTTGTTCGATCCCAAGTGGTACCAGGCTACCTACGGTCTACGCTTCTCCACGCAACGCGAAGCCTTCGATGACTATATTCGTAAGTCCCGCTTTGCCCCGGTGAACCCGTCACCGCGGTTCGATAGCGAGACCTATCATCGGATGTATATCGATGTCTTCCATGCCCAGCAGAGCCCGCTACAGCATTATCTGCTGCATGGACGCAGCGAAGGGCGCCAGCACTTGCCGGCCACCGTGCGCTGGTATCCCCGGGAGATCATCGAGTCCGGCAACACGCTGACCCAGGCGGCTAGCGAGCTGAAAGTCGCGCTCTGTCTACATGTTTTCTATGTCGACTTCCTCGATCGGTTTGCCAAGGCGATCGAGCAGTTCCCGGTGGTCGTGGATGTCTATCTGACGCTGGCGGACGCCAGCTTCGAAACACATGCTCAGGAAGTGTTCGGCAAGCATGCACGTGTTGGCAAGCTGGAGACTCGTGTCGTGCCTAACCGCGGGCGAAATTTCGGTCCGGCTCTGGTGGAGTATGGTCAGGCGCTACAGGGCTACGACCTGTTCTGTCATCTGCACTCCAAGAAGTCGCTCTATTCGGGCAAGGAACAGACCCAGTGGGCGGAGTATTTGATCGAATATCTGCTGCGCGACACTTCCGTCATTACGCGCCTGCTGAATGCCTACGCGGCTGATGAATCTTTGGGGCTCTACTACCCGACCACGTTCTGGATGATGCCTTCCTGGGTCAATCATCAGACCATGAACAAGGGCTTCATGCGCGAATGGCAGCAGAAGCTGGGGCTGAAACACGTCCCCGAGTTCCTGAGCTACCCCGCCGGGGGGATGTTCTGGTCTCGCCCCGGAGCCATGAAGGGGGTGCTGGATCAGACATGGTCCTATGAGGACTTCCCGGAAGAGCCGTTGCCCAACGACAATTCGATGCTCCACGCGCTCGAGCGAATTCTCGGCCCGTTGGCCGAGCATCTCGGCTACAAGCAGCTGTTTTATTACCCGCCTACCGGCCAGTTTACGACGGATAACGGCTACATCACCGCGAGCTATCACGGTCGGCTGGAGCAACACATCGCCAGTATCCAGGCGCATGCCTGCATCAGTTTCGATGTCTTCGATACGCTGGTTCGCCGTGAGTTTACCGTGCCTGATTACGCCAAGCTGAAGCTGGGCAAAATGCTGGCCGAGCAGGGATTCGTCAGCTCCGCCCAGGCATTCGTCAAGCTGCGCAACGATGCCGAGTCGACGCTGCGCCAGCGGGCCAATTATCAGGGTGACGTTCGCATCGAGGCCATCTACGACGAGCTGGCAGATCAGCTGAATGTGGATTCCGAAGCGGCTCAGGAATGGATGGAACTCGAGTACGAACTCGATCTCGAGATGATTCAGCCCAAGGACGAAATGGTCGAGCTGTTCAACCATCTCGCCGCACACGGCCACATTCTCTGGGTCATCTCCGACACCTACTACAACCGCGAACAGGTTGGACTGATGCTGCGCAAGGCCGGTATTGCGGCGGCCTACCGGTTGATGGTGTCGAGCGAAGAGCAGCTGCGCAAGGACAACGGATCGATGTGGCGCAAGGTGAAGCAGGATCTCGCCAACGAAGGTATCGATCGCCATCTGCACATCGGCGACAACGTGGTGGCTGACGCCCAGATGCCCGGCGATCTCGGGCTGACGACGTTCCATATCCTGCATCCGATGGATAAGTGGGCGGCGTTGGGATTCCCGGCAGTACTGCACGGCGCGGATGCGCTGGATGAAATGGAAATTCTCAAGTGGGGCCGCTTGATCAACGAAGTGGGCCGAAATCCATTCATTGGCGAGTGATGGCACTGACTGATTCGAGCGCCTGGCCGACACCTGGTGTCGGGTTGGCAACGAGAAATCTCGCAGTTGATCTGTCTTCGACGGGCCGAGTCATCCGCTACCGATGGCCGGCGCCGCGCGACGACAGAAGCCGTGGTAAAGGGCGCCGGGAATCCTGGACGTGATGGTTATCAATTTAGTGGTCGAGGGGGATGCGTGACAGCCGATCCAATGCGCGCGGATATCCGCGCCACGATGAACATCTGTTTTACCGCCCTCACCATGGTGCGTGGCGAGAGTGACATCGTCTGGTCATCGCTGCTGCATCATGCCCGCCTGGGTTTCCAGCGTTTGATCGTCATCAGCTATCTGGAACACGACTTTCTGCGCCAGTGCGTCGATAAGCTACGCCAGGATTTTCCTGGCCTGGAAGTCAATCTGGTCGAGCTGGAGAGCCGTGGCCATTTCGGCAGGCGCAAGGCGTTTTACGTCAACCGGGCGTTGTCATTGTTCGTCGATCCCAAGATGGAAAACTTCGTCTACTGCTTTGATGCCGACGAGTTTCTTTCGTTGGGGCCGTACCCGTCGATAGGCGCGTTCTTCTCCGCGTTCGCCGCCGAGTTGCCAGACAGGGTGATCCACGGGACGACAGGTGAGTGCTTTCCGCTGCCCTGGCTCAACCTGATACCCAAGCGTCGCCAATACGAGGAACGGGATCTGAGCGGTCAGTTTCTCGAAGGAGAGTATCTCTGCGTCGACAGCCGTCAGAACAGTCGTCACAAGGTGCTGTTTCGCAAGCGCCCCGGCACGCGCGTACACATGGCCTATCACCAGGCGTTCGCGGGGGAGAAGGATGTCCCCATTCTGCCGGAGCCCGAGGCCGTGGCGTTCGTCGAAAAGAGCGGGGCCTGCGTCTATCACGTTCCGTTACGCAGCCCCGGCCAGTTTCGGGATCGGCTGGAAGGACCGATGCGACGCGTCATGATCCATTCCGTCAGCGGTCAACCGGCCACGCCTGCCGAGGCGTCTTTCGATATCGCCGCCGAGCTCTACTCGGCGTGTACCGCCAGTCAGCCTCGATTCACGAGTCTTGCCGAAGCCGCAGATGTCTTCGGGGAAGCCATTACCGATAGAAAGATCCGGGCCATCACTCGATTCATCTACCGTCATCGAGTGGACGTCGGCCCGGTTTTGGGATCGGCGAAGTAGTCGCCGCCCCGAGTTGCCTGGGAACTTACGCCAATGATTTCACGCACCGCCAATCAACCCCGTTATCGATTTGCGATGGTCGCCATCGTCAAGAATGAACGTCAGTACCTCCCTGAGTGGATTGCTTACCACCGGCTGATCGGCTTCGAACACTTTTATATCGCCGATCACGGCAGCAGCGACGATACCGAGCTGTTATTGGCGAAATGGCAAAGCCAGGGATTGGTCACCGCTTGCCAGTGGGAGCCTGAAGAACGAGCACAGATCCTGTGGTATCAGCACGTACTCGAGCACCACGGGCACGAATCGACCTACATGGCCTTTATGGATGTCGACGAATTTCTGGTGCATCCACACTGTGACAGACCGTTGGAATGGCTAGCACCGACACTCGCGTCGGAAGAAGTGGGCGCGGTGGCGATCAACTGGCGAATTTTCGGGTCTTCCGGAATGCGGTTTCGCCAGCCGGGGGGCGTATTGGAGCGATTCAGCATGGCCAGCGATTGTGCGCGAGTCGTCAACTGCCACGTGAAATCGATCGTCAAACCTTCGCGGGTACTGTCGATGACGCCACATACGGCACAGCTGAAACCGGGTTATCGCTATCTCTCGGCGGATGGCCAGACGGTGGATTTCATCGAGGGCAAGGCGCAGTCCGGGCGCACCCAGAGCGTGATCGACACGCCGATGAAGATTTACCACTACAACATTAAATCGCAGGAGGAGTTCGTCGATACCAAGATGTCCCGCGGACGCGCCAACATGGGGCCGATGCACTCCCGCGATCTGGATTATTTTCACCGCCACGACATGAACGACGAGCCGGTCCAGTTTTCGCCGGAGCTTTTGAGTCGCGTTCGCAAGGCCAGTCAGGATCTCGCTCCCGAAGCTTTCCCGGCCCGGCGCCAGCCGTGTTTCTTCGTGCATATCCCCAAGACGGCGGGGACGAGCTTTCGCCTGGGAGCCAAAGCCCATCTCGGTGAAGACCGGGTATGGCACGATTACGGCGAAAAGCAGCGTGAAACCGCTCCCGAAGTGGTGCGCTGGGGTTACGAGCGCCGCGATGTGTGGCGGCTGTGGCAGATCCTTTCCGCCCGGGACGTGCAACTGCTGGGCGGCCACGTCAAGTTGGAGAAGTACGCACACCTGGCGGGGCTGCGCCACTGCTTCTCCTTCGTGCGGAACCCCTTGCAGCGCCTAGCCTCCGAATATCACCACTTCGTTCGCCACCATGGCTACCAGGACACGTTCTCGGCGTTCTACCGCCGCCACGACATGATCAATCGGCAGAGCCGTTTCCTGGAATCGACTCGGATCGAAGCTCTGGGATTCATCGGGCTGACGGAGCGCTATCCCGAATCGCTGGCGATGCTGAATGCGCTGTATGGCTGGGAAATCCCGGGCATGTCCGAAAATCTGGGGCACGCGACGGTGGATCATACCTACGATATCAGCGCAGACGACGAAACCGCCTTGCGGGCGCTGAATGCCGAAGATTTTCAGCTCTATCAGCAGTGTCAGCGGCTGTTCGATTCCCGGCTGGCGATGTTCGAGCAGGGTCGACCCTTCGTCCATGGCGCGATTCAGCAGTGCGTCGCCGACAAGGTGGTGGGCTGGGCCTGGTGGGCCGGCGACGATAGCCCCGTCGAGATCGATGTCTGGGTCAACGATCGCAAGGTCGGTCGTACGCTGGCCAATGCGCTGCGTCCCGGGATGCTGCGATGGGGCGCACCGCGCGGCGCTTTCGTGGGTTTCCATCTGCCGCTCGAGGCCGGTCAGGGGGACATCGTCGATTGCCGCGTCACCCTGACCCAGCAGTCATTGGGTCGCCATCGCGTGCAGCGAACCGTCACTCTCCAGCCCGTGCTGGAACCATGAGGGGCGTACCGATGCAGACTTCGCTGTCGCCGACCTCAGCTTCCAGGGACTGGATGTTCTGGCGCGGGCTCAAACGCTCCACGCGAGTGGTCTGTTACCCCCGTCTGAAGCCCATTCATCAGCTCGAGGCCCTGACGGTCGATGACGGTGTGGCTGGCCTTTATAACTGGCGTTCGCTGGGCAACGATCCGCAATTCGCCTGGCGTCGCCAGCTACCCCTGCCGGGCTGGAACATGCTCGAAATCGGTATCCGCCATGATCAGCCGAGCGGCTCGGCGCGGCTATATGTCGATACCGGACAGGGATTCAACGAGGCGGAAAGTTTTTACCTGACGCTACGGCCGGGGCGGATCGCCAAACGGTTGTGTTTCATCGGGGCCGGTATCCGAGGAATTCGCTTCGATCCGCTGGAAGCGGAAGGGTGCTTCGTCGTCGATCATCTGCGGCTGGTGTGGCTAACCCCATGGTTCGCCCACGATCGTCTGGCTCAGCGGCTGGCCAACCTGCACGGTCAGTGGCTCGAGACGCCCAAGGCCAGGGTGCTTGCCCAACTGAAGTTGAGCGCACAGGCGCAGAAGCTTCATTGGCGCGCGCTGGCGTTGAAGCAGTACGAGGAGACTTTCGTTCGCCTCTGTCCGCGCAAGAGCTATCGGCAATGGCTGGTACAGCAGCCGGTGCTCTCCATCGAGCAGATATCTCGGCGGCTGACCACTTTTTCCTATCGTCCGCTGATCTCGATCCTGCTGCCGACCTATAACCCCGTCATCAAGGATCTCGATCACTGCATCGAGTCGGTGCTGGCCCAGCATTATCCGAACTGGCAGCTATGTATCGCCGACGACGCCTCGACCGATCCTCGTGTGCATGAACGGCTTTCCCACTATGCCGAGCGGGATTCTCGCATCGAGGTGGTCTTTCGCCCGACCAACGGCCATATCTGCGCGGCCAGCAACACCGCGCTGGCACGTGCCCGCGGTGACTATGTAGCGTTGCTCGATCACGACGACCGTCTGGTGCCGGAAGCGCTCTACCACGTGATCGAGACCTTGCAGCGACAGCCGCAGGCGGCGCTTCTGTACAGCGACGAGGACAAGATCGATGACTTCGACGAGCGCTTCGACCCGCACTTCAAGCCGGCGTGGAATCCCGACCTGCTGCTGGGACAGAACTATGTCTCGCATCTCGGCGTTTATCGCACCGAGCGCGTCAACTCTCTTGGCGGGTTCCGCCAGGGCTTCGAAGGCAGTCAGGATCATGATCTGACATTGCGTTTCTGTGCCGGACTCGATCCGGACCAGATCGTCAGAATTCCGCATGTGCTCTATCACTGGCACGCCGGTCAGGGCTCGACGGCGTCGGCCGCCGTGGAGAAGGCGTACACCGCAGATGCCGGTCTGCAGGCGGTGCAGGACTACCTGACTCGGCACGCCGCAGGCGCGAGTGTCGAGCCGGGAAAATTCCCCAATACCTACCGTGTCCGTTGGCCGATCCCGGATCCCGCTCCGCTGGTGAGCCTGCTGATACCGACCCGCGATCAGGTATCGATCCTGCGCCCCTGCGTCGAGGCGATACTCGAGCGGACGCGCTATCCGCATCTGGAACTTCTGATCCTCGACAACGGTTCGACCTGCCCGCAGACGCTGGCCTTTCTCGATGACATCGCGACGGACGCGCGGGTGCGCGTGCTGCGTTGGCCGCAGCCGTTCAACTACTCGGCCATCAACAACTTCGGGGCGCGTCACGCCAACGGGCACATTCTCGGCCTGATCAACAACGATATCGAACCGATCAACGAGGACTGGCTGGAAGAGATGGTCGGTCAGGCCTGTCGGGACGAGATCGGCTGTGTCGGTGCCAAGCTCTACTACCCCGACGGCACGGTCCAGCACGCCGGCGTCCTACTCGGGGTTGGCGGTGTCGCCGGCCACGCGCACAAGTACTTTTCGCGTCACGAACCGGGATATTTCAGCCGTCTGCATCTGGCGCAGAATTATTCCGCCGTTACCGCCGCCTGTCTGGTGGTGCGCAAGTCACTGTTCGATGCCGTGGGCGGTCTCGACGAAGAGAACCTGGCGGTGGCGTTCAACGATGTCGATTTCTGTCTCAAGGTCCGCGAGGCGGGCTACCGCAACCTGTGGACGCCGTTTGCCGAACTCTATCACCACGAGTCCGTTTCTCGAGGCGCCGACGACACCAACGCCAAGCGGCAACGGGCGAGCCGGGAAGCGGATTACATGCGCCGGCGCTGGCGGCATCGACTGTTCGATGATCCGGCCTATCACCCCAGCCTGACACTGACTTACGAGGACTTTTCGCTGCGTTGAGTCGCAGCGGGAAGAATGAATTTCCAGCCTACGAGGGGACTGATCATGAACTATCCGCGCTGGGTGGTTTTGAGTGATGGAACCTGTCCGACCGAAGATATCTACTTTCTGAAATCGGTGGCTCCGTGGCTGCAATCACGTGGCATCGAAGTCAAGCGGATCGACACCAGCTACTGGCGGCTGCCGGTCATGTGCATGCCCTGGCTGGTGGGCGAACTGCGCGATGCCCACATCCTCGTCTGCCGGTCGCTCAACGGCGCCTGGATTTCCTGGCTGGAAGACAACCGTCACCGTTTGTCCACCATTCGCTATCTGATCGACGACGATGTCGATGCCGCTGCGCAAGACGAAGAGCTGCCGGAAACCTACCGGCGGCGAATGGCGCATGTGGCCTCTCACTTGCAGCCACGCTTGCTGGCGATCGCCGACGAAGTGATCGCCTGCTGTGAACCGTTGGCGAGACACTTCAGTCGTCGTCACGATTCGGTTGCGCTCCTGGCCCCGTCATTGATTGCGGCGATGCCGAGTCACGACCATTTTTCGATGCTGGCACCCTGTGTGGGGTTTCACGGTTCTCGGGCTCACCTGGCCGATCTCGAGAACATCACGCCGGCGCTGGTCGATATCCACGAGCGCAACAAGGCGTTGACGTTCGAGATCATGCTGGGAGGATTTTCGCCGGTCTCGCTACGCGGGTTGCAGCGGGTCCGTACGCCCAAGCCTCTAGGCTGGCGGGCCTTTCAGCGCTACCGCGGTCGTCAGCGAATGCATATCAGCCTGACGCCGATGCGCGACACGCCGTTCAACGCCGGCAAGACCTATATCAAGTTTCTGGACAACGCGGCGATGGGGAGCGTCGGCCTTTACAGTGCGCGTTCTCCCTACCGGGAGATCGTCTCGCACGGCGAGGACGGTTTGCTGGTCGAGGACACGCCCGAAGCCTGGCGTTCGGCGATGCAACAGTTGATCGACGATCCGGCGGGCGCACGTCTGATGGCGCAGAACGCCGCTCGCAAGGCGATGGATATCGGTAATCCGGAGAAGGCTCGAGCTTTCTGGTGGGTGCGCCGGTGAGACTGAACGGACGATGCGGAAATCGACATTATTGTGCTGAGGTCAGAATAGTGGCGTTGAGGTCAAAATGATGGCGTTGAGGTCAAGAGAATCGCGTTGAGGTCAAGAGGATCGCGCTGATCCCGAGCGTCGATCCTGTGTGAGCACGCCGGCTCTGTTTCCCACTTTGTGTCGCCGCCACGGCGGCAAGTATCTTTAACATGACAGGAAGCTCAATCATGAATATCGAATTTACCGCCATCACGATGGTGAGGGGTGAAGAAGACGTGGTCTTCGCGTCTTTCCTGCATCACCTGCGGTTGGGATTCGACCGGCTCATCGTACTCAGCCATATCGAGCACGATTTCCTCAGAGAGTGCGTCGCCGAGCTGCGTGACCGCTACCCGGAAAAGGAGATCGCCTTTGTCGAGATCGAGGACGAACAGGGCTTTTCCAGGCGCAAAGCCGACTATATCAACGGGGCGCTGGATATCTACCTGAAAAAGGACTGCTTCAACGTCGTCTACGGCTTCGACGCCGATGAGTTCCTGACTTTCAAGAACAGGCTCACGGTCAAGGACTTCTACGCGGCATTCGCACAGCGATTCCCGGGGGAAGAGAATCTGAAGCGATTCTACTTCCGGCTGCCGTGGATCAACGTGATCTGCAAGGAGCGAATCGCCTATCAGCAGGATCTGGAAGGCAAGCTGCTGGAGGCCGAATACTGGTCGCTGGGGGAGCAGGCCTCCGATACCAAGGCGCTGTTCATCCATCGCCAGTCCCATCGTCTGCATATGGGGTATCACTGGCTGATGGCCAAGCAGGATGGCACGGTGCTGGAGCCTGAGGCCGAGATCATGAATTTCGCCCGGGAGTGGGAAGCCTGCATCTATCACTTGCCGCTGCGGAGCGTGGAACAGTTCTTCGCGCGGATGGGCAACTACGTTTCCAGTGCGGCGAAACAGGAAAAGCACAACCGCTTGAGCCAGTTCTTCATCGACAATCCGCACATCAATCGCCAGCACTTCTTCGAGATGTGCATCGCGCCGACGCCGAGTTATCCGAGTTACGAAGCGCTCAAGGCGGATATGGGGCCGGCGATCGAAGAAATGGTCTTGATGGCGTTCACCAAGTTGATGGTGAAACCTCGCATCGACATTGGAAGGGCACTCTCTCCGGCCAATTCGTAGGCGGATTCGACGACCGAGCGGGTAGCCAAAAGAGCGGCCGGGTGACAATCACCTGGCCGCTTTTCTTTGTAAGGATAGGGACGGTTCCGTTAGCAGAAGGGACTGCTCGAAATACTGCCGAGAATCGAACCTAGGGTCTGTACGAAAAGTCTACGAGGCGACCGGTAGGCGAGAGTCCCACAGCAGCCGTTCGATAGGGGAGATGTCCTGGGTCAGGTGCGCCACGGCATTGATCACGGCCAGGTCGATACCTTCGCGATCGTAGAAGCCGCCGTTGATCTGAGTGGCATGAATGACGACTTTGGCGAAGCTTCGAAACAGGCGCCTCTCGGGACCGATCGGATAGCGCCAGAAGTCATCCAGAGTACTGGCGGATGTCAATCCAGGCAGGCGGTAGATCGACTCCCCCAGTGCCAGGGTCGGGCACCCGCTCTCCAGCGCTGCAAACCCTTCGCGGCCATTGATCGTTACCAGCCCCGAAGCATGATCGATCAGCGTTTTCAGATCGATGCCGGACAGGAACACCATTCGCTCGCCCAGGTCGGTTTCTCGCGCCAGATCCCGTAGTCGGCGAACGTAGCCCGTAGAAGCCGTTCCCTTTGGATCGAGAACGACCAGCCGTGTATGTCCCGGTGCGAAACGGGCAAACGAGCCGACGACCCGCGTCACGCCTTCGGCCATATCGGCATAGGGCGAGTGGCAACGAATTTGGCTATCGCCATCGTGCTGGAGCGGAAACAGAAAGAACGGCTGCCTCTCGTCGAGCAGTCGCCGACAGCGGATGGCAGATCGGCGTCGACCTCGGCCGATGAGTCGTCGATAGTCGATATCGCCGCAGGATCGGGTGTGACGGCGCGTGTGGCGAAATCGCAGCAAATCGGTTATATCGGCCAGCTGGTAGCCGATATTCCGCACCAGATGTGGTGTGAGGCGCTGCTGGAAAGGTCGGGGAGGCAGCGCGTGAGGGATGGTCGGGCCAACGCTGTGATACCACTCGGGATCCCGCGGAAGCAGCGAGTAGCCGTCGACGCCTTCACGCTCGAGTGTGGCCCAGTAGGGTTGAAAGTACCCGGGCGCCAGAATGTGGTTACGGATGCCGCGTCGTCGCGCTGCGCCCAGCACTCCCTTGTGGACGGGCCGACGGTCATCGAAGGCAACCTGGTCGGTGATGCCATGACGTCGCCACAGGTCGGTGACGAACTCGCCCAGCATGGGCAGGGGATCACGAAAGGTTTCCGCCGATTTCCCATGCCATCCCAGCTGATCTCCAACGGTGAAGTTGACCTTGACGACTTTGTGGCCGTCGTCGCTGAGTCGCTGCCCCAGCTGGTCGAAGAAGCGTGAGCGGGGACCTTGCAGGAACAGGAAGGATCGTCTTGCGGGGAACATCGTGTCGATCCCTCTCTCTGGTTATGGACCTTCGGGTATGAGCCTCTGAGCGTGGCCATTTGGAGCTGGACGACCGGATAGAGGCATTGCCTGCCGGCGATAGGTCGTTCGGACATATCGATGAGATACGCCACGGAAGGCCGCCGGTACGCAGACACGAGGTGACTGTAACGCGACCTGGCAGCCGCGCCATGCCGCGTTTTCTTGAATCGGACGGTGGTTTAAATGGTTCTGCAGAGATGAGTCCTGTCAGACCGACTTGCCGTCACCGGCAAGTGGCCTGACAGGCGGTCGACCAGATTTCGACGAATGCTGGCGGTAGGGCGGGGTGCTGAAGACGGGACTGGCGATTCACAAGGTCGTCGTCGACGTTTGGAAAATCGTGTCGAGCAGGGCATCGATGGCGGGGTGGTGGAAGAAGGCCGCCAGTCGTTCGCTACGGACGACGCCGATGCCATCGAAGGTTTGCCAGGATGTCGCCGAACGTTCGCGCAGACGGTTCAATGAGGGCGCGAGTGCCGCCTGCTCGACGGCTGCCGGTATCGGTGGCATGCCCAGCGCGACGAGCCACTGTCTTTGGCTCGCGTTCTCGGCCTCGTGGAACGCGCCGATCCACTGCCGAGCGCGCGTCTCCCCGACGCCAGGCAGGGCTTGAAGCTGGGCGACATCCAGTTGTTGCCAGGACAATAGATCGTCGACCAGGCCGGCGTCGACCAGCGCGGCCCAGGTGGCGGGGCCAATGCCGGTCATGTCCAGGCCGTGAGCGCTGCCCAGCCATTCCAGCCGGGCCAGGAACTGTTCCCGGCAGCCGGGTGTCAGGCGCAGACAGGACAGCGCGTCGTAGCGTCGAGTGTCGGGCAGCACCAGCGGCTGTCGTGGCGTGGCCGGTATCACTACCCGGTCGATCTGGGCAATGGTGGCGCCGGCGAGAGAGATCGAAACCTGATCCCCGGGGTGAACATCCAGCGTTTGCCAATGATCCAGCGAGCCCAGGCTGACCGAACTGACTTCGCGGTCGTCGAGCAGGACCGGATCCAGTCGGGCGATCGGGGTGAGGCGGCCTGTGCGCCCGACCGAGACGTCGACGGATTCGACCACGGCCAGCGTTTGCGCCGCCGGATATTTCCAGGCGATGGCCCAGCTCGGCGGCTGCGGCTGCCAGCGTTGCCCCGGCGGACGTTCGCTCCGCTTGATCACCACGCCATCGGAGGCGAACGGCAGTCCGGTGCGATACCAGCGATCGCGCCAGTGTTCGACCTGCGCCAAGCGGTCGGCGGGGGACGAGCCCTCCACGCGCCGGGTGTAATCGGCGGTATCGACGAATCCCAGCTGCGTCAGCTGTTCGAGCCGGCTGTCCCCGGTCACAGGTCCATCCGGCCAGGCCCAGGCGAAGAAGCCGATCGCCTCGGCATCCTGCGCCGATAATATCTTCCGGTTCATCAGTCCGGCGACCTTGGAGCGTGCCGAGACACCGCCATCCCGGGCCTGAACGTGGTCGGGCAGTCGCAGGAAGAGCTCGCCTTGAAGCGTTATCGGTGCCTCGCTGCCCAGCTGTTGCGGGATGCCGGTGATCCGTCGAACCTGGGCGGTCCAGTCCTGTCCATACTCTCCGTCGCCGCGACTGATGGCGGAAGCGAGCTTGCCACCGCGATAGACCAGGGTGACCGCGACACCATCGACCTTGGGCTGGATCCACAGCGCCCGTGCCGATTGCCGCGATAACCACTCACCGACGGCCTTTCGATCGGGCAGTTTGTCGAGTCCGGTCTGGGCGAAAGGGTGCTTGAGATCATCATTAGCCGACGAAGGTGTAGCCTGGCGGGTTGCCGCGGCGGCTGGCTCGAGACAGTGACGCCAGCGCTGCCAGCGACGTTTGGCTTCGTCGTAGACCCCGTCGTCGACCAGGCGTTCGTGACGCTGATAATAGGCCTCGTCCCACCGCTCGAGTCGTCGGGTCAGTGCCTCGTAAGCGCTCTGCTGTTGTGCCCTAGCCGCGCCAGGTGGGCATGAGGCCTCCAGCGTGCCGGGGTGAACCGCAGGAGTGGAGCTGGGATGGATCGTGTCCGCCTGGACAATTCCTGATAGGCCCAGCCAGAGGAGCACCGTTGCTCGGATCAATATCGCCATCATGATGTCGCTCTCGAGTCTTCCAAACGTTCAACGACCGATGAGCGATTTTCTGAACCCAAACCCTTATTTTCTAAACCCAGGCAGGCCGGGTTCGACGTTGCGACTGCCATCAAACTTTAAACGAAAAAAGGGCCTTGCGAGTTCGCGAGGCCCTTGGCTGATGCTAAATTCGACTGGCTAATTCTGGATTCGACACGTCGGAGCTTACTGGTTCGTACCCGGCGCCGGATGACCCCACGCCGGGCGCGATAGATTATCCGTTGGACTTCAACTGCACGTAATCCAGCAATATCTGCGAGGTTTCCTGCAGTTCGGCGCGATCGATCGGTTTGGCATCGTCGGAATCGGCTGCATCTTCATCGCTGCTGTCGTTGGCGGCCGCGCCTTTGTCGTCCTTGCTGTCGGAACCTTCGCTCGCCTTGTCTTCCTCGCCCGACGTGCTCCCATCTTCGCGGGCGTCGGTCCAGTGCTCGAGCGGTTCCATTCCCAGCGCTCGGCGTCGTTGGTTCTCCAAAGCCAGCTGTTCGCTCTCCTGGGCGTCCATTTCGCGCTGACGCTGATCCTTGTTGAGACTGATGCTGGTCTGCTGATCGCGTAGACGCTTACTCAGCTGGGCCTGCTTCTCGAGATAGACGAAATCGGGATCGTTGGCGATGCGTCGCTCGTGACGGTCCTGCAGTCCCTCGATATACCGCCACGGCTCTCCATAGAGGCGGTACTGCACCGGACGTACTCGATCCCAGGGCAGGGCGTTGTCGAGGGCGCTTTCACCGATCTCGTCGGGGTCGATCAAGCTGGGATAGAGAATGTCCGGTTCGACGCCGCGATGCTGGGTGCTCTCGCCGGAAATCCGATAGAACTTGGCACGTGTCAGCTTGATCTGTCCATGGCTGAGATCGGTCAGGGTCTGCACCGTGCCCTTGCCGAAGGTTCGACTGCCGACCACCAGACCTCGACCGTAATCCTGAATCGCTCCGGCGAAGATCTCGGAAGCGGAAGCGGATAGGCGGTTGACCAGCACGGCGAGAGGGCCGTCGTAGGCGACACCGGCGTCGGTATCACCGTAGAGATTGATGCGTCCCTGAGCGTCGCGAACCTGTACCGTGGGCCCGCGATCGATGAACAGGCCGATCATGGAATTGGCTTCCTGCAGCGCGCCGCCGCCGTCATTGCGCAGATCAAGCACGATACCTTCGACGTCTTGCGCCTTGAGCTTGGCGATCTCCTTGGCGACATCGCGGGTGGTGCTGCGATAATCGGATTCACCGGCTTGCCAGGCGTCGAAGTCGACATAGAACGCCGGCACCGTGATGACCCCGATCTTGTGCGTCTCGCCATCACGCTGGACCTGCTCGATCCGGCTATGAGCGGCCTGGTCCTCTAGCTTGACGGTATCGCGAGTGATTCTGACGGTGTGTGTGCGCGTCACGTCGACGGCCTTGGCGGGAATGACGTCCAGACGTACCGTCGAGCCCTTTTTCCCACGAATCAGATCCACCACTTCATCGAGGCGCATGCCGACCACGTTGACCATGTCGCCATCTTCATCCTGACCCACCGCGACGATACGGTCCGCCGGTTGCAGCACGCCGGCCTTGTCCGCGGGTCCGCCGGGTACCAGGCTCGATACCTTGACGTACTCACCGTCGCTCTGCAGCAGTGCGCCGATGCCTTCCAGCGACAGCCGCATCTGAATATCGAACGATTCGCTTTGCTGCGGCGAGAAATACTCGGTATGAGGGTCGACGGTGCCGGTGACTGCCGCCATCAGCAGCACCAGTACATCTTCGGCGTTGGTCTGGCGTACACGGTTGAGCTGGTTGGTGTAGCGATCATGCAGCGTCTTCTGGATCTCCTGCGGCGACTGGTCGCTCAGCGACAGCGTCAGCGCGGCATTCTCCAGACGTTTGTTCCATAGATCGTCCAGCGAACTCTCGCTTCCCGCCCAGGAGGAATCTTCCCGATCGAGCGCCAAGCGTTCGTTGCTGGCGTAGTCGTAGTCGATCCCCTGATCGACTCTTTTCACCAGCCACTGCAGTCGGGCTTCGAGTCGATCCTGATAATGTGAATAGAATGCATAGACACGATCGAGATCGCCTGACTTGAGCGCATCATCGAGTGTCGTTTCCAGATCGCTGAAGTTGTCGACGTCTCGCTGCAGGAGGTAGGCGCGCTGATCGTCGAGGACGTCGAGCAGGCGCTTGAACGCGCGCTTCGACCAGGCGTCGTTGATCTCGACCTCGGCGTAATGCCCATACTCCAGCGATTCGGCGACTTCGCTTGCCGCCTGACGTTGGTCATCCGTTGGGGTGGGACCGGCTAGCGCCGTGACGCTCCATGCCAGCAGTAGCAAACACATGGCCGCGTACCGAGCGGCGACAATCAGGGTCATCAATGAAGCACTCCCGGTTTCCTGTACACTCTCTATTCCCTAGAAGACCACCGGATCCATGAATCTTTTTCAGGTCCGGGATTCATTGTAGCAGTCAGTTTGCGTGACTACAGACCGACATCCGAGGAAACCCATGTCAGACCATGCCGCCGACAAGGCTCTCGAAGATCGCTTGATCGATTTCCTTCAGCATTCGCCCTCTCCCTGGCACGCCACCACCAATCTGGCGGCAAGGCTGGAGGCGGCAGGATATCGGCCGCTCAAGGAAACTGACAGCTGGAAGTTGTCGCTAGGCAAAAAATATTACGTGACGCGCAACGATAGTGCCTTGATTGCGTTTCAACTACCTGACTCTTCGCTCGAAGCGATGCGTATGGTCGGCGCTCACACGGATAGTCCAGCGTTGCGAATCAAACCGCAACCGGCGATCGTCAATAAAGGCTGGCTGCAGTTGGGCGTGCAGGTGTACGGGGGGGCGTTGCTGGCGCCGTGGTTCGATCGTGATCTCGGCATTGCCGGCCGGGTTCACGTGCGCCGGGCCGATGGGACCCTGCAGGGTGTGCTGCTCAACGTGGCGGAACCGGTGGCGATCATTCCCAGTCTGGCGATTCACATGGATCGCGAAGCCAACAATGGCCGTGCGTTGAATGCGCAGACGCAGATGGCGCCGTTGATGATGCAGGGCGGGGACGCGCCGGATTTCGACCGTCTACTCAAGCAGTGGATCGAGCGCGAGCACGCCATCGAGGTGGCGGATATCGTCGATTTCGAACTGGGCTTCTATGATGTACAGCCGCCGGCGCGGGTGGGTGTCAATGGCGAGATGATCGCCAGTGCCCGGCTCGACAACCTGCTTTCCTGCTTCATCGGTGTCGAAGCACTGTTGGCGGCCGACGGTCGGCAGGGCGCGCTGTTCGTCGCCAACGATCACGAGGAAGTCGGCAGCGCCAGTGCCTGTGGCGCCCAGGGCCCGTTTCTCGCCGACGTGCTGCGGCGCGTGAACTCGGCACTCGGCGAGGCGGGCGACGAGGGCTTCGTGCGGCTGATCCAGCGCTCGCTGATGATCTCCTGCGATAACGCTCACGCCGTTCACCCCAACTTCACCGACAAGCACGACCCGAACCACGGACCGTCACTCAACGCGGGGCCGGTGATCAAGGTCAATGCCAGCCAGCGCTACGCCACCAACAGCGCCACCGGGGCGCTGTTCCATGAAATCTGCCGTGAAGCCGGCGTGCCCGTTCAACAGTTCGTGACCCGTGCGGACATGGGCTGCGGCAGCACCATCGGACCGATCACCGCCACCGAACTTGGCGTGCCGACCATCGATGTTGGCGTGCCGCAGTTCGGCATGCATTCGATTCGCGAAACGGCAGGCAGTCGTGACCCGGCGTATCTGATCCGCGCGTTGAAGGTATTTTTTGACCGGCCCGAGCTGGCGATCGATTGAGCATCTGATTCTCGCGTCACGGATGTCGAGCTGGACCGAGAATGGGTATTGATTGTGGTGATGTAACGGCGGACTTTGGTTAGCGAGGCGGCAATGGCGCTGAATTTGCGGCAGATCGAGGTTTTCCGGGCAATCATGACGACCGGCAGCATTAGTGGCGCGTCGCGCGTCCTGATGATTTCTCAGCCGGCGGTGAGTCGGATGCTCGCCCACACCGAGCAGCGCATCGGTTTTACGCTGTTCGAGCGCATCAAGGGGCGGCTCTACCCATCGCCGGAAGCACGACGGTTATTTCGTGATGTGGAGAACGTCTATCGTGATGTGCAGCGAGTCAACAACACGCTCCACGATCTGACCCAGCGGCGTCATGGCGTCGTTCGCGTCGCGGCCAGTTCGAGTCTCGGCCATCAGGTAGTGCCGTGGGCGATCACCAGCTTTCGGGCAGAACAGGATGTTCGTGTCAGTCTCGATTGCCAGCGGCATACGCAGCTGCGCGACCAACTGCTCGATCGTCAGGCTGATCTGGGCATTTCGTTGTTCCCGGTCAATCATCCCAACCTGGAAGCCAGCCCGCTGCATCGAGCGGGCATGGTTTGCGTTTGCCCGAGCGATCACCCGCTGGCGGAGCGCGACATGGTGCAATTGCCCGAGCTCCGCCACTACGATCTGATCGGTTATGGCGCAGAAACACCGTTCGGGCAACATATCCGTTCGGCATTCGAGAGTGCCGGTGAGCCGTGGCGGCCAGCTACTGAGGTCGATTCCCCGCACTATGCCTGTGCCCTGGCCAATGCGGGTGCGGGCATCGCGCTGATCGATGAATTCACCTGGCAGGGGTTTCACAGTGACCATTTGACGGCGGTGCCTCTGCCCGTCGAACAGCGGCTGATCGTCAGCCTGGTCTATCCGCGTACGGAGCCGCTGTCGCAGCTGGCCCACGTGTTCATTTCACACCTCAAGGCGGCATTCGTCCGCTTCAGCGCTAGCGATACCTGCGTGCACCCGTAGGTTAACTAAAAGTTATGGGCTGCCGATAAATCGGTATACGACACTTCGGCGCAATATTCAGACACTGATTCGACCAAATCAAATTCGATAGGCGGACAGGTCATGCGTGAACGGGTAATCGGCGCGGCTCAGATGGGGCCCATTCAGAAAAGCGACAGTCGTGAAGTGGTCGTGTCGCGAATGCTGTCATTACTGGACCAGGCTGCCGACCAGGGCTGCGATCTGGTGGTTTACCCGGAATTGGCGCTGACGACCTTTTTCCCGCGCTGGTACATGGAGGACCAGTCCGAGATCGACGGCTGGTTCGAGCGCGAGATGCCCAATGCGGCAACCCAGCCTCTGTTCGATCGGGCTCGCGCGCATGGCGTCGCCATCTCTTTCGGGTATGCCGAGTTGACGCCGGAAGGACACCATTTCAACGCGTCCATCCTCACCGACCGTCAGGGTCATATCGTCGGTAAGTATCGCAAGGTTCATCTACCGGGACATGTGGAGTATGACGCCGCGCGTGACTTCCAGCATCTCGAGAAGAGGTACTTCGAACCCGGCGACCTTGGCTTCGAGACTTTCGACAACGAAGGCACGCTGATGGGCATGTGCATCTGTAACGATCGTCGCTGGCCGGAAACTTGGCGCGTCATGGGCCTGCAGGGCGTCGAACTGGTCATGCTGGGTTACAACACGCCGTCAGTGAACTCGCAGAATCGTGGCGAGGGCCTGAGCGAGCGGCTCTATCATTCAGAACTGTCGGTCACGGCGGGCGCCTACCAGAACGCGACCTGGGCCGTGGCCGTTGCCAAGGCCGGATTAGAGGACGGCTTTCCGTTGATGGGTGGCACGATCATCGTCGATCCGGACGGATTCGTGGTTGCGCGTACCACCGGAGAGGGGGATGAGCTAATTACCGCGCATTGCGATATGGACCGCTGTCAGTTCGGCAAAACGACCATCTTCGATTTCGCGCGTCACCGGCGCGTCGAGCACTACGGACGAATTACGTCGCAGACGGGTGTCGAGCGCTAGCGGTTACCGCGAGGAAAGCCGCTCTTCTGATGACAACCACAATAACGACAATCGCCGAGGTACGAACATGATCGAGCGTTATGACGTTCTGCTACGCAATGGCACCGTCGTCGATCCTGCCAACGGATTGCACGAAATCCGGGATATTGCGCTCCGCAACGGAACAATCGCCGAAGTGGCGCCGACCATTGCCGGTGAGGCGCGACGCGAGCATGACCTGGCGGGACTCGTGGTGATGCCGGGTATCGTCGACATGCACGTGCATCTATCACCCTTTCTGGGTGGTGGCTGCGGCCATCGAATGTTGGCAAGGGCTGGCGTGACCACAGCGCTGGACACGGCGGGGCCCATCGAAGGCGTGGTCGATCTGGCGGTGCGCCACGGCTGTGGACTGAGCGTCGCCTGCGTCAATTACTTGCGGCCGGAACACACCATCGCTTCCGCCGACCCCGGCCGCGACGATATCGACGAAGCCCTGAGTCACGCCCTGGGCCAGGGCGCAATCGGGCTGAAGCTGCTGGGTGGCCATTATCCGTTGACCGCCGAGGCTACAGCGCGTGCCATCGAGGCGGCTGCCGGATGTGGCGCTTACGTCGCCTTTCATGCCGGCACGCAGTCTGCGGGTTCCAATATCGAAGGCATGCGCGAGGCATGCGAATTGAGTGCGGGCCATCCGCTACATCTGGCGCATATCAATAGCTACTGCCGAGGGCAGATCCGTGATGCCGTGTCAGAGGGCGAGGAGGCGTTGGCGCTGCTGGCCGCACATCCGCACATCCGCTCGGAGTCCTATCTCGCACCCTTCAACGGTGTCAGTGGCGAGTGTATCGACGGCGTACCGGGGAGTCGGCTGGCGGCTTTCGGGCTCGAGCGTGGCGGGTATCCGGCCACCAGCGAGGGGATGGCCGAAGCGATTCTAGCCGGCTGGGCGCTAGTCAATCTCGAGCGCGGGGGTATCGTCGACCTGGTGGGCGGCCCCGAGGGCCTGGCCGCCTGGCGTACCTGTGGTTCCAACATCGGCATCAGCTTTCGGGCCAATCCTCCCGAGCCGCGTCTGCGGCTGGTCACGGCTACGCGGGACGACGGGCGTTATGCGGTGGATGCCCTGGCCACCGACGGTGGCGGGATCCCGCGCAACGATATCGTGGCGCGAGGTCTCGCTCTGGTGCATCTGGATGCCTTGAGTCTCGAGGGTTTCGTGCGCAAGGCAAGTCTCCATCCTGCGAAAATCCTCGGGTTGCATGACAAGGGGCATCTGGGGGTTGGTGCCGATGCGGATATCACCGTGCTCGATCTCGAACGCCGGCGCCCGGTCCTGACCTACGCGCACGGGCAACGGCTGCTCGATGGCGACGATGTCGTCGGCAGCGGTGGCCGTCTGATTACTACGCCGATGGGCGAGGCTGCGGTGCGTGCTGCCGGGCTCGACACGCTGGTCATCCAGCCGGGCACGATGCTGAAAACCCCGCAATGACACGACGTTGGCCGTTCCACATCATCAGGAGAACAATATGACATTCGATGTGATCATCCGTCGGGCTCACGTTCTGGATGGTACCGGTCGCAAGCCGTTCGTTGCCGACGTTGGCGTGAGCGGAGATCGAATCGTGGCAATTGGCGATCTGGATGCAACTGATGCCGCGCAGGTGGTCGAAGCAGAAGGGCGGTATCTTTCCCCGGGATTCATCGACGTTCATACCCATGACGATAGCTGCGCCATCCGCGAGCCGGAGATGCTGCCCAAGATCACTCAGGGCATTACCACGGTGATCGTCGGCAACTGCGGTATCAGCGCTTCGCCGGTCAAGATCGTCGGTGAGGTGCCGGACCCGATGAATCTGCTCGGCGAGAGCGATGCGTTCTTTGCGCAGTTCGATGCCTTTGCCGCGGCAGTGGAAGCCGCGACGCCTGCCGTCAACGTGGCGGCATTGATCGGGCATACTACGTTGCGCGCCGGGGTGATGGATCGCTTTGACCGGGCCGCCAGCGACGAGGAAATACTGGCCATGCGCCAATCGTTGCGCACGGCGCTGCGGGCCGGCGCGATCGGCCTCAGTTCCGGTCTGGCCTATACCAATGCGCGTCAGGCGCCGGCCGGTGAGGTAAAGGCGCTGGTCGAGATAGTCGGCGAAGAGGGAGGAATCTACACCACCCATATGCGCAACGAGCGCGAGCTGCTGTTCGAGGCGATGGATGAGGCGTTCGACACGGCCCGGCATGGCGGGGTGCCGCTGGTGATATCGCACTTGAAGTGCGCCGACGTCGACAACTGGGGCAAGAGCGAACACGCCATCGAGAAGCTCGAGGCGGCGGCGGCCGAGCAGCCTTGCAACTGCGACTGTTATCCCTATTCGGCCTGCTCGACGACGCTCGATCTGTGGCGGGTCTCGGACGAGTTCGAGATCCTGATTACCTGGTCGAAGCCGCATCCTGAGCAAGGGCGGCGTCTGCTGAGCGATATCGCTGCCGAGTGGGAGGTCGATCTGACCGAAGCGGCACGCCGCCTGATGCCGGCCGGAGCGATTTATCACAACATGAATGAGGAGGATGTGCGCCGCGTGCTGGCGCATCCTCTAACCATGATCGGCTCCGACGGGCTACCCAGCGACCCGAATCCCCATCCGCGGCTGTGGGGGAGCTTTCCGCGCGTCATCGGCCACTATTGCCGTGACGAGGGGCTGCTCGACCTGCCGGAGGCAATCCGCAAGATGACCTCGATGTCGGCGGCGCGTTTCGGGCTGACCGATCGTGGCTCGATCCGCGAGGGCGCGTTTGCCGATCTGACCCTGTTCGATTTCGACACGATCCGCGAAGGCGCCAGCTTCGTCGCGCCGACGACGCCTGCGGTCGGTATCGACTGGGTAATGGTCAACGGGCAACCAACCTGGGTCGATGGCGATGTCCGCACCCGCGCAGGGCGTCTCCTGCGGCGAGAAGGAATGATCGAGTAACCTTGCATCATTAACGTCAGGTTATGGCCCGTCGACAAAAAGGTATGAGACAGGCGCGTGTGACATCGATGATTATTTTCTGACAGCTCGATGACGACGAGCTGTGACGGCAACGACGACGACAACGACAACGATAAAGAGGTTTTCCCCATGCCTTTGATGAACCCGCAATCTCTCCCGTGGCGCCCTTTCATGTCGGCGGCCGCCTTCACCCTGACCCTGGGAGCCGGCCTGGCTGCCACGCCTGGTGCGGTTGCCGCTGCGGAAACGCTGACCTATGCGACCAATACTGCACCGAATGGCCTGCGCGGTGCTGCCGAAAAGGGCTTTCTGGATGCCTTGAGCGAGGTTTCCAACGGCGAGATCGAAGTGGTGCCTTACTGGGGTGCCTCGGTCATGCAGGGCGATGAAATCCTCGGCGGTGTCAGCAATGGTGTTGCTGACATGGGTTATATCAACATCAATTACTATCCCAATCAGTTGCTGCTGAATGGGGCTTTCCAGCTGTTTCCCGCCGGGCCAGAGAACTACGCCGACATCATGTCGGTCTACCATGCCGTCTACGACCAGGTGCCGGAGCTAAGCGAGGAATTCGCCAAGCAGGACCAGCACATCATTTATATCTACCCCTATCTTCCCTATGCCGGCGTCTTTCGCGAACCCGTGACGTCGTTTGATGACTTCCAAGGTAAACGGGTGCGCGCATCCAGCCAATGGATGCTCAATCTGCTGGGCGATCTGGGCGCAACGCCGGTATCGGTGCCCTGGAGCGACACCTATCAGTCGCTGCAGTCGGGTGCCATCGACGGCGTCTTCACTAATTACGACAGCCTCAACCGTACCGGCATGGACGAGGTTGCACCGAATATCCTGACGTCACGCCGCTTATGGTTGGCGGTGCCCATGATCCTCACCGTCAATCAGCGCAAGTGGGACGCGATGTCTACGGAGATGCAGGGCTGGTTCGAGCAGGCCGCGGCGCAGGCGGAGAAGACCTTCGGCAAGTATTACGCCAACGAGTTCGATCGCATCGTCAAGGTGCAGGAAGCCGCCGGTTATACCGTCACTGCAGCCTCCGCCGACGATATCGACAAGTTCGTCTCGCTACCGGCAGTGGAAACCAATCGCCAGACCTGGATCCAGAGCGCCGAGGATGCCGGCGCCGAGGACCCCGCGCGAATCATCGAGAAGATGAAAAAGATCATAGATGACGGTTCGGCGGCCGGCGACTCATGAATAGCGACTCGAACGTCGGTTCTCGGGCGCCTACCGAGGTCACGCCGTCCAGTTTGAGATCGGCCAATCATCAGGCGCGTAGGCCGCGCCTGATGACCCGGCTGAATCAGAGCCTGGCTGAGCTGTGTGGCTGGCTGTTGATCCTGGTGGTGCTGTTCATGATCGTCGATCTGGTGGCGCGGGGATTTTCGCGTCCTCTCTACGGCGTCTCCGAACTGGCCATGTTCACGATGATTGCGGTGGTGTATCTCGGCCTGTCGCATGCGGAAGAACGGGACGCGCATATTCGTGTCGAGTTCCTGACGGACAAACTCAGCGGCACCACGGGGCGTCTATTGACGGGCTTCATCACGCTGGTTTCGCTCGTGACGGTGATCATCGTGGCGTGGGCAGTATGGACCAACGCGGTCAATGCCTGGGAGAGCCGCCAGGCGATTGCCGGGCCACGCCCGATCCTGGTTTATCCGGTCAAGTTCGTGATGTTCGCCGCACTGGCGCTTTACGGGCTGCAGCTGTGTCGCCGACTGGTGGCCCAGTTCCGGTTCAAGAGTCCGTGAAGACCGAGAAGCTTGCGCCTCCGGGGTTTCTGACTTTCTACTACTACGGATATCATCATGGACTTCACGCTAGTCGGCGTCGTCGGTGTCGCGGCATTGCTGATACTTCTCGTGCTTGGCGTTCCTTTGGCCATCAATTTCCTGCTGGTCGCTTTCATTGGGATCGCCACGCTTCTGACCCCGTACAGCGCCACCTCGCTGCTCGGGGATACCATGTATACGGCGATCGCTTCGCCGACCTTTACCGTGCTGCCTTTGTTCGTCTTGATGGGGGCGCTGGCGGCGGCCAGCGGCTTCGCCGAGCTGGCCTACAAGGGACTACATCGCGTGACCGCGAGGATTCCCGGCTCGCTGGCGGTTGCGACGGCTTTCGGTAGCGCCGCGTTCTCGACCGTGTGCGGCTCTTCTCTGGCAACGGCTAGTGTGTTCGGGCGAATTGCCTATCCGGAGATGCGTCGTTATCAGTATGACAAGCGCTTCGCGCTGGGCAGTATCGCCTGTGCGGGCTCGTTTGCGGCAATGATTCCGCCCAGCGGCATGTTCATCCTGTTCTCTATCTTCACCGGCGTGCCGGTAGGTCAGCTCTTCATTGCCGGCATCGTACCCGGCGTGCTGACCGCGCTGGTCTACGCGATCTCGATCGTCTGGCGCGCCAAGCGCAACCCCGAGCTCGCGCCGATGCTGGAGGAGGAGCACCGGATCATGCTGCGGGATCGTGTACGCGGACTTCTCGATCTGTGGCAAATCCTGCTGCTGGGCGGCGTGGTTATCGGCGGCCTTTATGGTGGTCTGTTCACGGCGACCGAAGCCGGTGCGGTCGGGGCGCTGGGCGCGATCATCCTGGGCGTGGCGACCGGGCCCCTACGCTCGCTCGACAAGCTGCGCGGGGCGCTGCGGGAGTCGGCCGGAATCACGACTACGCTGTTCTTCATCATTGTGGCGGCACTGTTCTTCAGTCGATTTCTGGGGCTCACGCGGATTCCCTTCGAGATCACGAATTTCATGACCTCCTGGGATGTGCCTTCATGGATGGTCCTGGGGCTGATTCTGGTCATCTGGTTCCTGATGGGCATGGTCGTGGTGCCGGCAGCGGCATTCGCGTTGACGCTGCCGATCGTGTTCCCCATCGTCGTGGAACTTGGCTACGAGCCGATCTGGTTCTGTATCATTGCGATGAAGATGTGCGAGATTGCGGGGGTGACGCCACCCGTCGGGCTCAACGCCTTTGCCCTGGCCGGCGCCGCGGGAAAGGACGTCAAGATCAGCGAGGTCTTCGCTGGCGTCTGGCCATTCGTGGCGTGCGATCTGTTCATCCTGGCACTGCTGCTGGCGTTTCCCGCCATTTCGCTGTGGCTGCCGCAGAGTATGATGTAGCGGACCAGAATGTCGCGTCGTGGCGCATCGCCATGGCGGAGTAGGCTCCGTCGGTATCTATTCATCAGAGACAAGACAACATGCTCAAGACTCCTTATCTGTTGTTCCTGGGCGATGTGCCCGATCCGTTATCTGCCAAGGTCGCTCAGGGCATTCGTGACTGGCGCCCGGAGTATGCGTTGGGGCAGTACCGGCTACCCGGCTGCCAGGCGGATATGAAGCTTCCGGATCTCGACATCGATGCGGCGGTGGCCCAGGGGGCCAGAACGCTGGTGATCGGCGCGGCGAATCGTGGTGGCGTGATTTCCCGCAGTTGGATCGCCGTGCTCAAGGAGGCCTTGGCGGCCGGCATGGATATCGCTTCCGGCCTGCACAATCTGCTGCGTAATGAGCCGGAGCTGGTGGCGGCGGCGGAGAAGTACGGCGGGCGCCTCATCGATGTGCGCGTACCCCAGGTTCAGTATCCGATCGGCGACGGCAAGAAGCGTAGTGGCAAGCGCTGCCTGGCCGTGGGTACCGACTGTTCGATCGGCAAGATGTACACCGCCCTGGCGCTGGATATCGCCCTGCGCGAGCGGGGCGCGAAGTCGAGCTTCCGTGCCACTGGTCAGACCGGCATCCTGATCACCGGTGAAGGCGTGCCGCTGGATGCCGTCATCGCCGACTTCATGGCCGGTTCGATCGAATGGCTGACGCCGGACAACGATGACGATCATTGGGACATCATCGAAGGGCAGGGCAGTCTGTTCCATCCTTCCTACTCCGGCGTCACCCTGGCGCTGATTCACGGCGGCCAGCCGGATGCGCTGATTCTGTGCCACGAACCCACTCGCACACATATGCGCGGCTTGCCGCATTACTCGTTGCCGACGCTCGAACAGCTGCGCGATACGGCGCTGCCGCTGGCGCAGGTAGTGAATCCCGCTTGCCGGGTCGTCGGCGTTTCGGTCAACACCGCCGCCATGCCGGTCGACGAAGCGGATCGCTATCTGGCCGAGCTGGAAACCCGATTGAGCCTGCCCTGCGTGGACCCTTACCGCCAGGGCGCCGGGCGTCTGGCGGAAGCGGTGCTGTCATGCTGAGTCTCAGCGTCGAGGAGCAGGTCTTCCCGCTTGCCGAAGTCTTCACCATCTCCCGTGGTTCCCGAACCGAAGCGCGTGTGGTGGTCGCGACGTTGAACGACGGAACACATGCCGGGCGCGGCGAGTGCGTGCCCTACGCGCATTACGGCGAGTCGGTCGATAGCGTCATCGCCGAGATCGAGTCGATGGGCGATGCCTTGGCAAACGGTATGGATCGCCTCGAGCTGCAGACGCGACTGCCGGCCGGCGCTGCGCGCAACGCGCTCGACTGTGCGTTCTGGGATCTGGAAGCCAAGATTGCCGGCAAGCCGGTCTGGGCGCTTGCCGGCATCGATGAGCCCAGAGCCGAGATCACGGCCTTTACGCTATCCCTGGACACGCCGGACGTCATGCGCGATAAGGCCAGGCGTCACGCCGATCGGCCGTTGCTCAAGCTGAAACTGGGTGGCGAGGGGGATATCGAACGCCTCGAGGCGGTTCGTGAGGGCGCGCCGGAAGCGCGGATCATCGTCGACGCCAACGAGGGATGGGACCGAGAAGCTTACCAACGCCTGGCACCGACCCTGCTGGCGCTCGGCATCCGCATGGTCGAGCAGCCGCTGCCGGCCGGAGACGACGCGCCGCTGGCGGAGATCGAACGACCGCTCCCGGTCTGCGCCGACGAGTCTTGTCACGATCGCCGCTCGCTGCCGAACCTGGTGGGTCGCTACGACATGATCAATATCAAGCTCGACAAGACCGGTGGCCTGACCGAGGCGTTGGCGCTCAAGCAGGAGGCGCTGGCCCAGGGTTTCGAGATCATGGTGGGTTGCATGGTGGGATCGTCGCTGTCGATGGCGCCGGCGTTGCTGGTCGCGCAGGGGGCGGCGGTGGTGGATCTTGACGGACCGCTGTTGCTGGCGCGGGATCGTGAGCACGGCATGCGTTTCGACGTCGAGGGTGTGCACCCGGCAATGCCCGCTCTGTGGGGATGAGCAGTCGTCATGGAGCTACACTCCGCGTCGCGAGGTTCAGCGACAATCGGCCTGAACATGAAGACAGATATTAGAGACGGCATGAGATGACACAGCGCACGGTATACGTGAATGGCGATTACGTCGCGGAACGGGACGCCAAGGTATCGGTCTTCGACCGGGGTTTTTTGCTCGCCGACGGGGTCTACGAAGTGTCGTCGGTGCTGGATGGCAAGCTGATCGATTTTTCCGGGCATATGCAGCGGCTAAAGCGCTCGGCCGGTGAACTCGAGATGTCGTTGCCGTGGAGCGACGAGACGTTGTTGGAGATCCACCGCGAGCTGATCCGACGCAACGCGCTGGAGGAGGGAATGGTCTACCTGCAACTGACGCGAGGCAGCGCCGGCGATCGTGATTTCGCCTACCCGGATGCTTCAACGCCGCCGACGCTGGTGCTGTTCACCCAGGCCAAGGCCCTCGTCGATAGCCGCAGTGGCAGCGAAGGTATCCGCGTCGCGACACAACCCGATTGGCGCTGGACACGGCGTGACATCAAGACGGTACAGCTGCTCTATCCGGCGATGGCCAAGATGGCGGCGAAAGCGGCCGGCGCCGATGACGCCTGGCTGGTCGAAAATGGCATGGTGACGGAAGGGGCCTCCAACAATGCGTGGATACTGACGCACGACGGCGTGCTGGTGACGCGCGAGCTATCGCACGCCATCCTGCCCGGGATTACGCGGGCCGTCGTTCTGGAGATCGCCGCAGCGTTATCGTTGGATGTCGAGGCGCGCGCTTTCAGTGTCGCGGAAGCACAGAGTGCCAGAGAGTGCTTCGTGACGTCGGCGTCCTCGTTCGTCACCCCGGTCATCGCGATCGATGAGGTAATGATCGGTGACGGCCGGCCCGGCGATGTCTCTCGCCGATTACGGTCAGCCTATATCGAGGAAAGTCGCCGCCGCGCTATCTGAGTCGCATTCGAAGGTCGTGGACGGTCATTCGATAATCCGCGAGCCAACTGAACCTCCAGCAGACGAAAACGACGAAGCCCGCCGATCGTGAGAACGGCGGGCTTCGTCGTGATATCTGGTGGCTACGCCCTGATTCGAACAGGGGACCCCATCATTATGAGTGATGTGCTCTAACCAGCTGAGCTACGTAGCCTTTGAGGTAGCCATGTCGAGGCAACCGTGTCTAGGTGACCATGTCGAGGTGGACAAAGTCGTCTGACAACGGTTGCGAATACTACCATAACCCGATGAAACGTCAACGCTTTCCCGGGTTCATACCGCATGCTTTCGACGTCCTGCGCCGTGGTCGGTCTCAGACGTTGAAACGGAAGTGCATGATGTCGCCATCCTTGAGCACGTAAGTCTTGCCCTCGAGACGCCACTTGCCGGCTTCCTTGGCACCGTTCTCGCCGCCCAGCGCCACGAAGTCCTCGTAGCCAACGACTTCCGCGCGGATGAAACCTTTCTCGAAATCGGTATGAATCACGCCGGCCGCCTGCGGTGCGGTAGCGCCGATCTTGACCGTCCAGGCACGCACTTCCTTCACGCCCGCGGTGAAGTAGGTCTGCAGGCCCAGCAGGCCGTAGCCGGCACGGATGACACGATCGAGACCGGGTTCTTCCATGCCCATCTCTTCGAGGAACATGGCGCGCTCTTCGTCTTCGAGCTCGGCGATCTCGGCCTCCAGCTTGTTGCAGACCGGTACCACCACGGCGTTTTCCTGAGCCGCGATCTCGCGCACGGTATCGAGATGGGGATTGTTCTCGAAACCGTCTTCGTTGACGTTGGCGATGTACATCGTCGGCTTGAGGGTCAGAAAACCGAAGCTGCGCAGCTGATACTGCTCGTCGGCGTCGAGCCCGAAGCTGCGCAACGGCTGGCCTTCGGCCAGATGCGGTTGGATCCGGTCGAGGATCGCCTTGGTCGCGATCGCGTCCTTGTCGCCGCCCTTGACCACGCGAGTCAAACGCTGGATCGAGCGTTCGACGGCATCCAGATCGGCCAGTGCCAGCTCGAGATTGATGGTCTCGATGTCAGCGGTCGGATCGACCTGGTTAGCGACGTGGATCACGTTGTCGTCGTCGAAGCAGCGCACGACATGGGCGATGGCGTCGGTTTCGCGGATGTTGGCCAGGAACTGGTTGCCCAGTCCTTCGCCCTTGGACGCGCCCTCGACCAGCCCGGCGATGTCGACGAACTCCATCGTGGTCGGTACCACTTTCTGCGGCTTGACGATCTCGGCGAGCTTGTCGAGACGCGGATCGGGCATTGGCACGATCCCGGTATTGGGTTCGATGGTGCAGAACGGGAAGTTTTCCGCATCGATACCGGAGCGTGTCAGCGCATTGAAAAGAGTCGATTTACCGACGTTGGGCAAACCGACGATGCCGCAATTGAAGCCCATAATGTGATCCTGAGAACGGTATGATCCTGAAGCCAGCATGCTTTTGGGGACGTTCGGGTCGCGAGACACGAACGACAGCACGACAAACGAATGGCGGGCATTCTACGGGACGCGGCCGACAGGGGCCAGACTCTTGCGAGCTACGAGCTACGAGCTACGAGCTACGAGCTACGAGCTACGAGCTACGAGCTACCGAGCTACCGAGCTACCGAGCTACCGAGCTACCGAGCTACCGAGCGAATCAGTCAGGCTTGAAACTGTGCAGCCGGTTCATGGCCTTGGCCCAGTTGCCAGCGAGAGCATCGGGGAGGGTATGGACAGTCTCGGTCAGGACGTCGTCGATCACCTCGCGTTCCCGCTTGCCAGGGCGGCCGAGAACATAGTGGGTGACCAGTTTGGCGCTGCCGGGATGACCGATGCCGACGCGGAGCCGGTGGAAGCCGTTGGCATTGGCCGACGCGCTGATGATATCTCGCAGACCGTTATGCCCACCGTGTCCGCCGCCCGACTTGTAGCGGGCGCAGCCAGGGGCGATATCGAGCTCGTCATGGGCGACGAGAAGCTCGTCCGGTGCGATCTTGAAGAACTGGCACAGCGCGGCCACCGAGGCACCGCTGCGATTCATGAAGGTGGTGGGGTTGAGCAGGTGAATATCGTGCTCGCCCAGGCGGACCTTGGCATAGAGGCCCAGAAACTTGCGTTCGGGGCGCAGCGTTTCCGCTGCGTCCCGAGCGATTTGCTCGACCAGCCAGGCGCCGGCATTGTGGCGGGTGTCTTCGTATTCCGGCCCGGGATTACCCAGGCCGATGATCGCTTTCACTGCCATGCCGACTACCTGTTGTCCGGTCTATGACGGAAGATTACTCGCCGTCTTTCGGTTCGCCATCTTCGTCGACGCCTTCACCGGCGATCTCGTCGTCGCTGGCGACGGTCGGGTGCGTGACGCTGACGACGCCGGCATCGTGCTCTTCACCATGGCTGAGCTCGACCAGAGTCACGCCTTCCGGCAGCTTGATGTCAGACAGGTGAATGGTCTCGCCAAGTGCCAGGTCAGCCACATCGACTTCGATGTATTCCGGCAGCTTGGACGGCAGACAGCTGATCTGAACGTCGTTGTTCTGGACGTGGAGTACGCCGCCCTCGTCCTTGACACCTTTGCACGACTCTTCGTTCAGGAAGTGCAGCGGTACGTTCAGGGTCAGTTCGTGAGTCGCATCGACGCGCATGAAGTCAGCGTGAGTGATCAGGGCCTTATAGGGATGGCGCTGCAGATCACGGATGACGACCTGCTCGCTCTTGCCGTCGATACTGATGTCGATGATCGAGGAGAAGAAAGCTTCGTCTTCGATCGCCTTGTAGAAGGCCGGCTTGTCGATGGTGATCGGCTGCGGTTCAGTGGAACCACCGTAGATGATGGCAGCGACCTGTTCGTTCTTGCGGCGCAGGCGGCGGCTCGCACCTTTCCCCAGCTCCTGACGAACATTGGCGGTCAGAGTGTAATGATGGGACATTGATTGTCACCTCTAATAGTCAAGTAATGGAAAGCGGCATCGCCCGCGACCAGACGATGCCGTTCCAGTAGGGGCCACTGCCGTCACGGCAGTAGCCCGCGTATCCGCGCGTGATTCCCTGTCGCTATGAACAACCGCTATGAACAACCTATCGTCATGAAACAACCGAGAAGGTCATTACGAGAGGGTCGTTACACGTGCGATCAGTGGAACATCGCGCTGACGGATTCCTCGTTGCTGACACGGCGAATGGCTTCGGCGATCAGGCCGGCGACCGTCAACTGACGGATCTTGCCACTACGACGTGCAGGTTCGGAGAGCGGTATGGTATCGGCAACGACGAGTTCGTCAAGCACCGAACCACTAATATTGTCCACGGCCGGCCCCGAAAGGATCGGGTGGGTGGCGTAAGCGACCACGCGACGGGCGCCGCGCACCTTCAATGCTTCGGCAGCCTTGCACAGCGTGCCGGCGGTATCGACCATGTCGTCGACCACGACGCAGGTTCGATTCTCGATTTCGCCGATGATGTGCATTACCTGGGCCTGGTTGGCCTGAGGGCGACGCTTATCGATGATCGCGAGGTCGACATTGAGCTGCTTGGCGATGGCGCGGGCACGGACCACGCCACCGACGTCGGGGGAAACCACGACCAGATCGTCGTAATTCTGGCGCTCGATATCGTCGAGCAGAATCGGCGAGCCGTAGACGTTGTCCACGGGAACGTCGAAGAAGCCCTGAATCTGATCGGCGTGAAGATCCATGGTCATGACTCGATCGACCCCAGCCTTGACCATCATGTCGGCAACGACCTTGGCCGAGATCGGCACGCGGGCCGAACGCACACGGCGATCCTGACGGGCGTAACCGAAGTAGGGCACCACGGCAGTGATGCGGGTCGCCGAAGCACGCCGCAGGGCGTCGACCATCAGGATCAGTTCCATCAGGTTGTCGTTGGTCGGGGCGCAGGTCGACTGCAGGATGAAGACATCCTTGCCGCGGACGTTTTCGTTGATCTCGACGGCTATCTCGCCATCGCTGAACTGGCCTACCGTGGCATGGCCGAGTCGGTTATCCAGACTCTCGGCTACCTTGGTGGCGAGGCCGACGTTGGCGTTACCGGTGAAAACCATCAATTTAGACACGCGCGGCCACCTTATGAGAGCGGTTGAAGGTCGGTGAGGACATTCGTTTCGAACCAGGATGGGTGACAAGGCGACAGAGGGAAGACGAGACAAGAGGCAGGATGTCTAAGACACCACGCGTGCCCGCCGACGATACCCGGGAGGATCGTCGAGCTACGTCGAGACGGCAGGAAAAAAAACCGCAGCGCCGGTGGGGAAATCGTGTGGGCTGAATGGCCATCGCGTCCCGGTTTCCGTATGCAGGCTTATCGAAATTCAGGAAGTGGCTGGGGTACCAGGATTCGAACCTGGGAATGCTGGTATCAGAAACCAGTGCCTTACCACTTGGCGATACCCCAGCAATTCAATCGCGCTCATTATGCGCAAAAGCGTCAACCGTTGGCTAGGTCTTGACGGAAAACCAGCCGTGGGATCATCAACAGTCTGAGAAGTCTGACAAAAACCGCGTAATCGAAGCGGTCCTGGCAGCACCGACGGTATGGTGACATCACGTCTGTATTCTGTCCAAACCCTTGGCTGCTTTCAGGGCATGGTGCAGCGAAGAAACATCGCTGCTGCGTGCCTTGAAGGCGTGCCATTCGTCCGGAAGCTCGAGCAGGACCTGCTCGGCGTGCGCTTCGTCCTTCAACGGGCAGAAGACGCAGGCTCCGGTCCCTGTCAGCATCGCCTGACCCTGTCGGCCAAGCCAGGTCAGTGCGCGATCGACCTCGGGATATTGCGCTCGCACGGTGCGCTCGCAATCGTTGCGCCACACGGTGTCCGGGGAGGCCCGGTCGAGTGCGCGTCGCATACTAATGACCGGGCTGTCGCGTGTCAAACCGGGGTCGCCGAAAATCGCTGCGGTGGAAATCTCGATGCCGGGATGGATGACGACGAACCAGCAGGGCGGCAGTTCGACGGGGACCAGACGCTCGCCGACGCCCTCGGCCCAGGCGGTATGGCCGCGCACGAAGACGGGGACATCGGCGCCCAGTTCCAGCCCCAGTGCCGCCAGCCGTTCGATCCCCAGGTTCAGCTCCCACAGATGATCGAGCGCCAGCAGCGTGGTTGCGGCATTGGAGCTGCCGCCGCCCAGACCGCCGCCGATCGGCAGGCGTTTCTCCAGTTCAATGATCGCGCCCTGGCGGCAGCCGGTTTCGCGCTGAAGGCGGCGAGCCGCGCGCACGATCAGGTTGTCCTCGTGGGCGACACCGGTCAGTGCCGAGCCCAGTTCGATGTCATGGCTATCGGGCGTCGCGGTGAAACGCAGGATGTCACCATGGTCGAGAATCTGAAACAGCGTCTGCAGCGAGTGATAGCCGTCCGGACGACGGCCGGTGATGTGCAGCAGACGGTTGAGCTTGGCCGGCGCGGGCAAAGTCAGCGTTGTCATGGGGCCGCGCCTGATGACGTTGGGCTGGGTGTGTCGTTCGAGGCCCCGTCCGGCATCGCTTCAGGCTGCCACTGATTGACCACCAGCGTGGCGCGAATGTCGTCGTAGGTCATGACCAGCCGGCTCGGCAGCCACAGCGACCCGGCGTAGGTCCAGTCGCGATAGCGGATGTTCCAGCCATCCTGCTGCAGTGTCTTGGGAAACCCCAGCTCGTCCTGGGTCTGATCGTGGGCACGATGAGGCGCCGGCAGGCCGCGAACCCAGTAATCCAGCGACGAGATCGGCAGCGACCACCCCAGCTGCTGCTGCATCAGGGCCTCCGGAGACGAGGCTTCGAAGCGGCCGTCACCCGTGGTCAGACTGACGCGGCCTTGCTTGCCTTCGAGCACGCTGCGTCCGGCGCCAAAGGGTCCGCTGATCAACATGCGATAGTGATCGGGGGCCTGGGACCAGTCGAGGTTGGCGCTGCGACTGTCTTCGGCGGTTCTCAGACCCACCTTGCCGGCCACTTGCCAGGTATCGAGCGCGACGAGATCGTCCTGCTGGCGCTGCCAGTCATCGGGCTGGCGCGGTACGTCCGGCGCTGGCGCCTGTCCGGCGCAGCCGGCCAGCCAGGCGACCACCAGCAATGTGCCAAGCGGCTGCCACCACCGAGTGCGCGGCGTCGCGGCGCGATATGGGCTTTCGGTGGCCGGGAAAGAGTATGGCATCGGGTTATCCTGTAAGTGCAAGAAGAGATGCGAAGCGATCGACGACGGCAACCATCGACGTCCAGCTCGAGAAGGGGAGCGACCTCGGCTAGGGGGCCAATTGCGGATAGCGTTTCAGGAGGTCGTCGATATCCGGGTGAGAGTCACTGCCCGCCAATGCCGACTCGACCAGTGCGCGGGCCTCGGACTGCTGCTCCAGCGTGACCAGGACCTCGGCCAGGTGCGCGGCCACCTCCTGATCCGGTTGACCGGCGTAGGCGCGGCGCAGGTAGCCCAGCGCTTTCTGCGGTTCACCGCGTTTGACATGGACCCAGCCCAGGCTGTCGAGAATAGCCGGGCTCTGCGGCTCGAGAGCATGCGCCCGTTCGATGAGATCCAAGGCTTCGTCGAAGTGCTCGGTGTTTGTCGCCAGGGTATAGCCGAGCGCGTTGAGGGCTGCGGCATTGTCGGGATCGCGAGCGATGACATCGCGCATCTGGGTCATCATCGTCTCGACGTTGCCACGCTCGAACTCTCTCATCGCCCGGGTGTAGAGCAGATCGGTATCATTCGGTGACTGCTTGAGGCTGTCTGCAAGCAGGGCATCGGCGGCACGAGTCTGTCCGTCGTGGTCGAAGGCCTGAAGGCCGATCTGCGTCAGCGATCCGCGCTGCCCGGGATGACGCAGCATTTCGATGCGCAGGAATTGCTGGGCGTCTTCGGCACGGTCGTTGGCGATCAGCATCTGCGTCGCCACGGCGCGGGATTCGAGGAATCCGGGCCCCGCCGGCACCTGTCGATAGTAGAGCAGAGCGTTATCGATCTCGCCCTGAGTCTCGGCAATGCTGCCCAGTACCAGGTAGGTCGCCGGCGGCGTGTCGTCGCGATCCAACAGGGGTAGCAGCAGACGGCGTGCTGGATCCAGCGCCCCGGCATCCAGGTAGAGCTGCGCGAAGCCGATGCGCAGCGACGGCGTATCGTTGTACTGCGCCAGCAGCTGATCGATCTGGCGTTCAGCGGCCGCGACGTCGCCACTGGCAATTTCGGCCTGGGCCAGCGCCAGCAGGAATCGGCTGTCGTCGGGGGCGAACTCGCGCCCACGGCGTGCCGTCGAAGTCGCCTCGGCATAATCGCCGGCATCCAGGGCAATCTGCGATCGGGTGAGCCACAGCTCCGGCAGCTCGGGGTGACGGTGGGTCAGTTGCACCAGCCGTTGTCGTGCGTCGTCGAGTTGACCATTGGCCGCCTCGAGCCGGGCGGTCGCCATCTGGGCGTCGGCATGATCCGGGTTGGCCGCGGTAAAATCGCGTAGCTGGGCGATCAGCGGCGGCAGATCCGCCTGTGACTCCACCATCAGGTCGGAGAGTTCGAGAAGCTGGGCATCCTGTTCGGCGCGAGCGAGCTTGAGCCTGTGACGTAGTGCCGCAGGCCAATCGCCGCGGTCCACTGCGATACCCGATAGCAGCTTCTCAGGGGCCGGGTCCTGCGGTGCCAGCTGTTGCCAGCGGGCGGCGGCCGATTTCAGCAGTGACGTATCGTCGGTGTAGCGAGCCGCCAGGGTGGCGCGCTCGGCCAGATCGGCGGAGCGATAACGGTTGGCGGCTGCCAGATAGCCCTGGGTGGCACGGTGGAAGTCGCCGCGCTGACCGGCCATTTCCGCCAGCAGCACCTGCGACAGGCCCGAGGCATCGAACCCCTGGGTGATCGGCGGCGCCGTGGCCATGGGGTCGTCCAGAGACGTGGACGCGTTGTCAGCCGACATGCTTTGACAGCCAGCCAGCAGGGCCGCACAGCTGGCGGCGTAGAACAGACTTTTGGGCATGCCGTCCTCGAGATCGATCAATCGCTCCAGCATAACGGTTGGCGGCCGGGGGTCAATCTCCCGGCACGCGCCATCGGCGTGATTCATTGCCTGCTAAGCGTCTTTTGGCTGTGCTAAAATGGCGCCGCCTGGCTGAGCGGACCACAATGGGCTGTGCTTCTGACCAGTACCGTGCTTCATCCCGATTTCCATGCCGATGTATGGCGCGCGGCTTCGACGGCCTTCGCAGACGCAAAGGTCGGGTCCACGCAAGACAATTGACCGTGATTTCATGACGCTGCTAGCTCTGGGTATCAATCATAGAACGGCTGCGGTCGACATGCGCGAGCGTGTTGCCTTTTCGCCGGCACAGCTCGAGTCGGCGCTGAGCCAGCTGCGGGCGTTGCCCGACGTGCGTGAGGCGGCAGTGCTTTCGACCTGTAACCGCACCGAGCTCTACTGCATCACCGTGGCCGACGGCGAGAGCCAGCTGCTCGAGTGGCTGGGCGCGTTTCACGGCATGCCGGCGCAGGAGCTTCTGAGTTGCGCCTATCACTACCATGAGGGCGAGGCGGCGAAACACCTGATGCGGGTGGCGGCCGGGCTGGATTCCATGGTGCTGGGTGAGCCGCAGATTCTGGGCCAGCTCAAGGATGCCTACCAGATCGCGCGCCAGCATGCGGGTCTCGGCAGCGAGCTCGAGCGTCTGTTCCAGCAGACGTTCTCCGTTGCCAAGCAGGTTCGCAGCGAAACCTCGATCGGCGAAAATCCGGTCTCGGTCGCCTATGCCGCCGTCAGCCTGGCCAGTCGAATCTTCGACGATTTCAGTCGTGCCCGCGCGCTGTTGATCGGTGCCGGTGAAACGGTCGAGCTGGTGGCCCGTCACTTGCGTGAAGCGGGCATCATGGGGTTGACCGTCGCCAACCGCACGCTGGCGCGCGCCCAGGCGCTGGCGGAGACCTGCGACGCCAGGGCAATCGAACTCAGCGCGATTCCCCAGGCGCTGGAACAGGCTGACATCGTCATCGCATCCACCGCCAGCGAACTGCCGATTCTCGGCAAGGGCATGGTCGAACGCGCGCTCAAGGTGCGCCGCCATCGCCCCATCTTCATGGTCGACATTGCGGTGCCTCGCGATATCGAGCCCGAAGTCGGCGATCTCGATGATGTCTTTCTCTATAGCGTCGACGATCTGCAGCAGGTGATCGCCGAGAACCGGCGCCATCGCGAAGTCGCCGCGCGTCAGGCCGAAGTGCTGATCGAAAGCGGCGTCAACCACTGGCTGCACGAGCGACGGGTGCGCGGCGCCGGCGACCTGATCCGCCGTTATCGCCAGCATGGCGAGACAATGCGGCGCGATTCCGAGTCCGAGGCGCTGGCGCAACTGGCCCGCGGCGAGGATCCCGAAGCGGTCATCAAGCGACTTTCCCATCAGCTCGCCAACAAGCTGATGCACGGTCCGACCCTGCGCCTGCGCGAGGCGTCGGGCCAGTCCCGCCACGATATCATCCAGGCCGCCGATAGTTTGCTCATCGAAGGGCCAGCCACGACACAGGACTCGGTATGAAAACACAGGACTGGGCATGAAAGCGTCTTTACGCGAACGACTCGATGCCTTTCAGGAACGTTTCGAGGAGCTATCGGCGCTACTCTCCGAACCCGAGGTGATCACTGACCAGCCGCGCTTTCGCGATTATTCCCGCGAGTATGCCGAGCTCGAGCCGCTGGTCGCCGCCTGGCTCGATTATCGGCGCACCGAGGGCGATATCGAGGCGGCCGACCAGATGCGCCAGGACAGCGACCCGGACATGCGCGAGCTGGCCGAGGAGGAGTGGCGCGCTTCCCGGGCGCAGCTCGAAGAGCTCGAGGAAGAGGTCAAGCGGCTGCTGGTGCCGAAAGATCCGGATGACAACAACAACGTCTTCCTGGAAGTCCGCGCAGGGACCGGCGGTGACGAAGCCGCGCTGTTCGCCGGCGATCTGTTTCGGATGTACTCGCGCTATGCCGAAAAGAAAGGCTGGGGCGTGGAAGTGGTCAGCGCCAGTCACGGCGAGCAGGGCGGTTACAAGGAGATCATCGCTCGGGTCAAGGGTGATAACGTCTACGCCGCCTTGAAGTTCGAGTCTGGCGCTCACCGCGTGCAGCGGGTGCCGGCGACGGAGTCCCAGGGCCGCATTCACACCTCGGCTTGCACGGTCGCGGTGATGCCGGAAGCGAGCGAAGTCGGCGATGTCGATGTCAATAGCAACGATCTGCGAATCGATACGTTCCGTTCCAGCGGCGCAGGGGGCCAGCACGTAAACACAACGGATTCCGCCATCCGCATCACCCACCTGCCGACCGGGCTGGTGGTGGAGTGCCAGGAAGAGCGTAGTCAGCACAAGAACCGGGCCAAGGCGATGTCGCTGCTGGCGGCGAGATTGAAGCAGGCCGCCGTCGACACGCAGCGCCAGCATCAGGCCGATACGCGGCGTTCGCTGGTGGGGTCGGGCGATCGCAGCGAGCGAATCCGAACCTACAATTTTCCTCAGGGGCGTCTTACCGACCACCGTATCAACCTGACGCTCTACAAACTCGTCGAGATCGTCGCCGGCGATCTCGACGAGGTCATTCGGCCGCTTGTCAACGAATACCAGGCCGATCAGCTGGCGGCGCTGCAGGGCGAGTGATGACGATAGACGATGCCTTGCGTGAGGCGACGGCGCGATTGAGTGCATCGCCGACACCGCGACTAGATGCCGAAGTGCTGTTGGCCCATCTCTGCGAGCGCAGCCGGACCTGGCTCTACACCTGGGGCGATCGTGCCCTGACGGACGATCAGACCGCTCGCTTCGACGCGCTGCTCGAGCGGCGTGGCGAAGGATGTCCGGTGGCCTACTTGACCGGTTCACGCGAATTCTGGGGGCTGGACATTCAGACGTCGCCGGCGACGCTGATCCCGCGCCCCGATACTGAGCGTCTCGTCGAAGTGGCGCTGGAGTCGGCCGCGGCGGCGAACGGCGAGCTGCTCGATCTCGGCACCGGCACGGGGGCGGTGGCACTGGCCTTCGCCAGCGAGCGTCCCGGCTGGCAGGTGACCGGGGTCGACCGGGCCGCTGACGCCGTCAGCCTGGCTCAGTCGAACGCCGAGAGACTGGCGATAGCCAACGTGCGCTGGCTGGAGAGCGACTGGTTCTCCGCGTTGTCCGGGCAACGTTTCGATATCATCGTCGCCAACCCGCCTTACATTGCTGCCGACGATCCCCACCTGACGCGCGACGATGTCCGCTTCGAGCCACGCTCGGCACTGGTGGCCGAAGCCGCCGGCCTTTCCGATCTCGCATGGCTGGCCCGGCACGCCTCCGCCTACCTGAAGCCGGAAGGCTGGCTGTGGATGGAACATGGCCACACGCAGGCCGAGACGGTGCGTAACACGCTGATGCATTTTGGCTTTCTAGGCGTCGTTTCGCGACAGGATCTGGCGGGGCACGAGCGAATAACGGGTGGGCAGGGGCCTCGCTGATGGCGGCGATGCCGTCCCGCTTTCTGTCATGTCGCGCGATTGGCGTTGAACGCTTAGCGTTGAACGATAGTTGCCAGGCCAGTTAGTGAGTCGTAGCCGCTCTGTGATAGTAATAATCCCGCTGCGAGCGACGGGTCGATGAGTGTCTGCTCGTTGATCCTTGCGCCACGCGTTCGGATGGCCCTCGTTCGGCCTCGTGCCATTCACGGAGCGCTTCTATTCACCGGCTGGAACAATTACACCAATGAAAGCCAAGTCTCGATCACTCGATCGAATCGATCTCAACATCCTGCGCTGTCTGCAGGATAACGCCCGTATATCCTACGTGGATCTGGCTTCGCAGGTGGGTCTGTCGACAACGCCTTGCCTGGAGCGGGTCAAACGTCTGGAACGGGCAGGTATCATCCGCGGTTACAAGGCCGTGCTCGACCCGCAGGCCCTGCGCGCCAATCTGCTGGTGTTCGTCGAGATCAGTTTGAACACGCAGTCACCGTCGGTCTTCGATGAGTTCCGCAGGGCGGTCGCCACGTTGCCGCAAATTCAGGAATGCCACCTGGTGTCGGGTCAGTTCGACTATATCCTCAAATGTCGTATTCCCGAGATGTCGGCGTACCGTCAGCTGCTGGGAGACGTGGTGCTGACGTTGCCGGGGGTCAAGGAATCCAAGAGTTACGTCGTGATGGAAGAGGTCAAGGAGGAGTTGGCGTTGCCGATCCCTGATCTCGATCCGGAAGACGCTCGATAACGCCCAGGAGCGAGCGCCGATGACGGCCGTTCCTGCGCTTCAGGAAGGTTCATGAACGACGAAGCACTGCTGCGCTACAGCCGCCATATCATGCTCGAAGAGATCGACATCGCCGGTCAGGAGCGTCTGCTGGCCGCCCGCGTGCTGATTGTCGGTGCCGGTGGCCTGGGGTCGCCGGTGGCGCTCTATCTGGCTGGCGCGGGAGTCGGATGTCTGTCCATTGCCGATGACGATGTCGTCGAGCTGTCGAATCTGCAGCGTCAGATCGCGCACACGGAGGCCTCGCTGGGCCAATCCAAGGCGAGATCGGCTGCTGCCACCGCCGGCGGTCTCAATGCCGGTTGCGAGATTCGTCCGTTGGAGACCCGTCTCGTCGGCGATGCCTTGCTGGCGGAGGTCGATGCTGCGGATGTAGTGCTGGACTGTACCGACCGATTCTCCAGTCGCTTCGCGATCAATCGGGCCTGCGTCGATACTCGCACGCCACTGGTCAGCGGCGCTGCCATTCGTTTTTCGGGTCAGCTCGCGGTATTCGATCCGCGTCAGCCGGCATCCCCCTGTTATGCGTGCCTTTATGGCGAGCACGGAGATGACGACGCGCTGACCTGTGCCGAAAGCGGGGTGGTCTCGCCGCTGGTGGGCGTGATCGGCAGCTTTCAGGCGCTGGAGGCGATGAAGCTGATCAGCGGGGCCGGCCAGCCCCATCGCGGTCTCTCGACCTTCGATGCCTTGACCGGGCAGTGGCGCCATTTTGCGCTTTCGAGAGATCCCGAATGCTCCGTATGCCGTCGTCATTAGGCGATCGTGTCTCCTCAGGGGTTGTCATGATCGAAAGCCCGATCCCTTGGCGGTGAACTCGAGTCGGTAGTTCGGTTTCATCCAGTATTACTAAAGTATGTGAAAATTCGACTTCCGCATTATCCCCAAAGACTGATAATTTAGTAGCCAGAGCAGGAAATTGGACCGGTTTTCTACCAGATATTGATTTTCGCTATGCAATTTTAAGCTGATTGAGCGAAGCGGACATCAGAAGTTTCAAGCGTAGACCTCGCAGCATTGCGCTTGAGACACGACGAATCGGATGAGAGCGCGCCAACGAAGCGTACTTTTAGCCACACAGGTTCATGGTCGCGATTCGCGATCTTTTGGCCCGGCATACTTCACCTTCAGAGCGGTAAAGTATGCCGGGCGTTTTTTTGAAAGACTTGCCAGTTGACAGTCACAGGCCGTTAGACGCCTATCCTGCTATTCCTGAACTTCTCTAAAGATCTCTCTCGACCCTCATTTTAATGAGGAAGGCCCTATCGGCCATTGTTTCTTTGACGACGATTTTCTGAAGTTATTGCCGCTAATTTAGTCTAGGTTAAGTATTCATGGGTAGAAAGCACGCAACATTGTTAAAACGCGTAACATGCTAAGTATTATTAGTTTTGTGCTGACATGGATGCCCCGCCCTCCAAATTCGTGACGATCCTCGGACTGACAATGAAATTGACCGCACGAGACTTTCGGCCCACCCCGTATCAGAAGAAAAGCGAGCCCAACACGGGAACGCTTTCTCAGCGTGCCAAGGCCATTGGCATGCCCGTGGGGACATTGAAAACGCGGATCAAAAAACTGATGGATAGTGGTATCGAACGAGAGCGCGCCATCGAAATTGCGCTGAGTCGGCCCGTTGGCCCTCAAGGGCGACCCCGCAAGCCTACCCATCGCTAGCGTCTATTTTGTCTCGCCGTCCCGGTATTCGTGAGAGGAGAGCTTCGTTTTCCTGGCGGATAACCCGGGTCTTAGATATTCGAGTCGGTATTCAAGCCGATGTTCGAGTCGGTATTCGAGCCGGTGTTCGAGAGGGGGGCGGTGGGTCGTTTGATAGCCCGCGACCCCTAATCAGTGATGAAGGGGTCGCGGAAAAGTCGGCAGGGGCGTCCAACGCTTAAGAAGACTGAGCGTCCCCGTCCCACTGCGGTTTGCCGTCGCGCATCAACACGCGGTCGCTACCGGGTTTGTCGTCCAGCTTGGCTTCGTGCACCTCACCATCGTAGCGGTATCGAACGTCGTAGCCGACGGTCTCATCCTTGCTGTCGTTGACCGTGCTGCAGCGCTTCTCGGTAGTCTGATAGGTATCGCCTTGCTGCATCCGTTCCTGGACCTGATTGCCGGCGACGCCGCCGCCGACAGCGCCTGCCGCCGTCATGATCTTCTTGCCGCTGCCACCGCCAAACTGATTGCCAACCACGCCGCCGACGATGGCGCCGATGGCGGTGCCGGCAATACGATGGTCATCTTCCACCGGGCGCTGATGGGTAACGGTAACGTTCTTGCAGACCTCGCGAGGGGAGTCGGTGGTCTGCACGATCGGGTCGACGCTGACGATATCCGCGTAGCGTGGTCCCTCTTCGGAAGACTGATAGGAACCCACCGCCACACCGCCGGCGATGCCCAGCGCGGCAATGATGCCGCCAATCATGATCGGTTTGTTCATGGTCCTGCTCCTTTTCCGTCCGCATCGATTTCGTGAGTGCGTGCCAGTTCTCGCGAGAGGCTGGCGCCGAAATCTGGCGGTTCGTGAGAATTTTTCTGGTCCAAGACAAGGCTCATCATGCCGCAGCCGACGGTCGATCTTTCGCGATTGACTCAGCCACCGCGACGCTCGTCTCCAGACGCGCCGCTCGTCTCCAGATACATGAAGTATAATCCGTAAAATTCTGTTAATCGCTCGGGAATCGCGTTCTTGAACGCTGTTTCCATATTGAAAAAGTCGTGTATCCAGATAGCGACACACCGTCTATGGGGCGGTTAATGATATGTCTGAATGGCGTGGAACGAGAGGCGGAGACAAGGCGCGAAGACAGGAGGCAACGACAAGAGGTCAAGACAAGAGACAAAGACAAGAAGCGAGCAGCATCTCGACGGTGGGCGCGGTCGAATCCCGCGCCCTGTATCGGAGGGGTTACAGCGTGAATTCGGCCAGCTTGCGTTCGACCCTGGCCTTTTTCAGTTTGGCGACCATGGGCAGGCCATTTTCGAACGGTGGGAAGTCTTCGCCCACGATCAGTGGCGCGAGGTAACGCCGGCCCGCTTCGCTGATGTAGAGGCCGTCTTCACTGATGTAATCCCTGGGCATGAATTTTTCATGATTGGCGATCTCCGCCAGCGGCGCCGGCTCGATCTTCCAGGTGTAAGGCGATTCCGACACTCGCTTGATGGCCGGCATCATCGAATTCTGGCCGCTCAGTGCCAATTCCACTGCAGCTTCACCGACCGCGTAGGCCTGGTCGACGTCGGTCTTGGAGGCGATGTGGCGCGCGGCGCGCTGCAGGTAGTCTGCCACTGCCCAGTGGTATTTGTGGCCCAGATCTTCCTTGACCATCGATGCCAGCGCGGGGGCGACACCGCCGAGCTGCTTGTGGCCGAAGGCATCGACGCTGCCGCCATCGGCAAGAAAGGTGCCGTCGGCATACTGGGCGCCTTCGGAGACCACGATCACACAGAAGCCGTGACGCTTGACGGCCTCGTCGATGCGCGCCATGACGATTTTCCGGTCGAAGGCGATCTCCGGAAAGATGATCACGTGTGGTGCCTCATCAGAAGAGGCACCGGATAGCGCGCCGGCAGCCGCGATCCAGCCTGCATGGCGTCCCATCACCTCGAGGATGAATACCTTGGTGGACGTGGCGCACATCGACTCGATGTCGAGTGCCGCCTCTCGCGTCGAGGTCGCGACGTACTTGGCAACGCTGCCGAAACCCGGCGAGTTATCGGTGATCGGAAGATCGTTGTCGACGGTCTTGGGCACATGGATAGCCGTTAACGGATAGCCCATCGTCTCCGACAGTTGCGAGACCTTGAGGCAGGTGTCCGCGCTATCGCCGCCGCCGTTGTAGAAGAAATAGCGGATGTCGTGCGCCTTGAAGACTTCGATCAGCCGCTCGTATTCGGCGCGGTTGTCTTCGATCGACTTCAGCTTGTAGCGGCAGGAGCCGAAAGCGCCGCCGGGTGTATGGCGCAGGGCGGAGACGGTTTCATCGCTCTCCTGATTGGTATCGATCAGGTCTTCCAGCAAAGCACCGATGATACCGTTATGCCCGGCGTAGAGATGGCCGATGCGGTCTGCATGACGGCGGCAGGCCTCGATCACGCCACAGGCGCTGGCGTTGATGACGGCAGTGACGCCACCGGACTGTGCGTAGAACGCATTGTGCTTGGCCATGTCGGCTTTCATCTCCTGATGTTCGGATTGCTGAGCTCGCGTTTTCGATCCCGCCATGCGCAGCGAAAGAGCGCGAGTCGGATGCGCGCTCAGCATAGCCGAAAGGCGTATGCCTGTTAATACGATAGCCGTGCCGCCACCACGGTCATTTTTCTGCGACTAGAAGATGAGTGACCGACTGATTCCTGTTCTCGATCGTCCGTGCGGCCGCCAGTCATGAGCCGGTTGGGAGGGCGGGCTCAGAACGCCTTCGAAGGCGGGTAGCCGGGGCCAACGTCCATGAACTGGCCATGGCAGGAGCTCGACATGAGCCTGAAATAGGCGCCGGTAGCCCGGTTCAGGAGGCCGTGCTAGGCTCGCCGGTTCATATGGGGAGTGACGGAGAGCGTAGTGAAGAGAGTGGTGGAGAGAGTCGTGGAGAGAGTTGAGAGAGTAGTGGCATGCACGTTCACGTAGTGGGGGTCTGTGGAACCTTCATGGGCAGTCTGGCGCGACTGGCAAAGGCATTGGGGTATCGAGTCACCGGTTCGGATGCCAATGTCTACCCTCCGATGAGTGTTCAGCTCGAGGAGATCGGTATCGAGCTGATGGAAGGCTATCGCGCCGAAAACCTCACCCCGGCTCCCGACCTGGTCATCGTCGGTAACGCGCTCTCGCGAGGTAATCCGGAAATCGAGGCGCTGCTCGATGCCAGGCTTCCCTACCTTTCGGGTCCGCAATGGCTGACGGAGCATGTGCTGGCCGGTCGCAAGGTGCTGGCCGTGGCGGGCACCCATGGCAAGACGACAACGGCAAGCATGCTGGCCTGGATACTCGAAACCGCAGGGCTGAAGCCCGGTTTCCTGATCGGGGGGGTGCTGGGCAACTTCGGCTTATCTTCGCGTCTTGCGGCGCCTGGCGCGCCTTTCGTGGTGGAGGCGGACGAGTACGACACTGCGTTTTTCGACAAACGCTCGAAGTTCGTTCACTACCGCCCGGATGTCGCCGTACTCAACAACCTCGAGTTCGATCACGCGGATATCTTTCCCGATCTGGCCGCTATCGAACGCCAGTTCCATCATTTCGTGCGGACCGTGCCCGGTAACGGCGGGCTGGTGGTCGCCGACGGCGAGCCGGCGCTGGAACGCGTGTTGGCAATGGGCTGCTGGACGCCGGTCGAGCGTTTCGGGGAACGTCCCGACAGTGATTGGCAACTGCTGCTCGATCCTGACGATAGCCGAGCCTTCACGGTTTCGCACCGCGGCGAGCGCCATTCGGTGCGTTGGGGGCTGAGCGGCCGGCACAACGCTGCCAACGGGGTGGCGGCGCTGGCGGCGGCCAATCAGGCGGGAGTGTCGCTGGCCGACGGCTGCCGGGCGTTGACGACGTTCACGGCGCCCAAGCGGCGTCAGGAAGTGCGTGGTGACGTGGCTGGGATCCAGGTGCTGGATGATTTCGCCCATCATCCGACCGCGATTGCACTGACTCTCGAAGGGCTCCACCGGGATCGGCATGGCGGGCGGTTGCTGGCCGTGATCGAGCCGCGCTCCAACACCATGCGCCAGGGCGCCATGAAAACGCGGCTGGCCGACAGCGTGGTAGCGGCCGAGCGCGTCTGGTGGTATCAGCCCGCGGGGCTCGACTGGTCGCTGGCCGAGGTGGTGGCCGCCCATGCTGCCAGCCGCGTCGAGAGCGATCTCGAGATGATGGTGGGTGAGATCGTCGACGCGGCGCTGCCGGGTGACCGCATCGTGGTGATGTCCAACGGCGGATTCGGCGGTATCCACGACAAGCTGCTGCACGCTCTGGAGGTCCGCCATGGCGGTACACACTGAGGTTCCACACACTGAGATTTCATCCCGAGCGCCCTATTTTAAGCCCTATGCCGCGCCGATCGCCGTCGCGATCACCGGCGCTTCCGGCGTGCAGTACGGGCTGCGGTTGATCGAGTGCCTGGTCGCTGCCGGGCACGAAGTCTACGTGATGATCTCGAAGGCGGCCCACCGCGTGATCGCGGTCGAAACCGACATCGAGCTCCCGGCTCAGCCGGATCGGCTGGCGCAGGATCTGACGGCGCGGTTCGGGGCGGGCGAGGAACAGATTCGCTGTTTCGGACGGGAAGACTGGATGGCCCCGGTGGCCTCCGGTTCCGGTAACTGGCAGGCGCTGGTGATCTGCCCGTGCTCGACCGGCACGCTCTCCGCCGTGGCCTGCGGCGCCAGCAACAACCTGATCGAGCGCGCCGCGGATGTCGCGCTCAAGGAGCGTCGACAGCTGATCCTGGTCCCCCGGGAGACACCGCTCTCGGCGGTGCATCTCGACAACATGCTCAAGCTCACGCACATGGGCGCCGTCATGCTACCCGCCGCACCGGGGTTTTATCATCGGCCGGACAGCGTCGAGGCGATGATCGATTTCATCGTCGCCCGTATTCTCAACCAGCTGGGCATTGCTCAGACCCTGATGCCCCGCTGGGGGGATTAAGCCGTCTCCGCGTAGAACGGCAGTCGTGTCCGCATGGACGGCAGTCATGGATAGCGGCAATCAGACGGGGCCAAAGAACACCACGCGCCCGGTTTCCAGTGCCAGCGAGGCGATGCATAGCCAGATCCAGGGCGGCATGTCCCGGCCGGGCTGCTGGAAGTGCTGATAGCTGATGCGAGTCAGCGCGCAGACCGTGAGTCCGAGCAGAGCGCCGCCGACCAGGTCGCTGGCCCAATGCACGCCGATGACCAGCCGGGATAGCGCCATCGGTACGCAGGTGAGGATTCCCAGCCAGTAGGCGTAGCCGCGATAACGTTGCGGCATGACCTGGGCGGCAAAAGCCGCCGTCAACCCAATCACGACGACGATCGTCGATGTGTGAGCGCTGGGGTAAGACATCGAACCGGTCAGGTAGTCCGGTGTGTCTGGCCGTGCCCGGCCGGCGAGATCCTTGAATACCGTATTGCTGACCGCGATGAGACCCAAGGCACCTGCGATATGCAGTAGTCCAGCGAAACGTCTGGCGTAAAGCAACCACAGTAGCCAGGGCGCCATCAGTACGCTGATCCCCAGAGCGTCACCGATCTCGGCCAGCGTTTCGCTGGTCCCGACCAGCCAGCTGCGCTGCAGCAGCTTGGCGAGGGAGTGGATCTGTTGATCCATCGGCAGCGGCCCGTTGTGGGCCAGTACCCACGCCGTCCAGGCGACCAGGGCGATCAGGCTCGTCAGTAGCAGCGACAGTGACGCCAGGGGGAACTCGTTGGCGGGCGCTGGCGAGCAGAGCGATTTCCATCCTCTGGTCAGCGCAGGGCTTCGAGCCATGCGTTCTTCCAGCCAACGGTGCAAGCGACCGTCGCCGCTGAGCTGGTAGCGAATAGTCGAGAACAGCAGCGCCAGCGCCAGTACCGCCAGCGACAGCGTTAGCAGCCAGCGTTCGGCGCCGGGAGGCAGGTGCATCAGTTTTTCCCACGATCGCCCCAGCAGATAGCCGGGCAGCAGATAAACCGGGGCCCAGGCCAGGGCGGAGACGATATTGACCAGCACGAAGCGCTTCGTCGGCATCGACAACATCCCCGCGATCATCGGAATGAACGGACGCACGGGGCCCACGAAACGGCCGATGATCACCGAGAGAATGCCATATCGCTGGAAGAAATCGTTGCCCCGGTCCAGCCATCCGGGATGCTGTTTCAACGGCCACCAGTGGGGTATCCGGCTGCGTTGCGTACGGCCCAGCCAGAAGCTGAGGTTGTCACCGATGAAAGCGCCGACGATACCGGCGATCAGCACCAGCCAGAGCGGGACATCGTCGTGACCGGCGATCGAGGCCGCAGCACCCAGCAGTACGACACCGGGAACCACGATGCCGACGACGGCCAGCGATTCGATCAGCGCCACGACCAGGATGATGATGAGTAGCAGCCCCGGCGGCGGGGCGAGAGAGTAGAGCCAATGGGTGATATTCAAGCTTGAGGTTCCAGCAATTTGTTGGCGGCGGCTTCGAGGCGTTGCATAAAGCGTTCGGCGCTTTCATCGGTCTGCAATGTACACACTCGGCTGTAGCTTTCCAAAGACCCGATCTCGGGATGAGTGACGGCGGTGACCGCGTTCGAGAGCCTTTTGGCAGCGGCGATGGCGCCGGGTTCCGCGGCGTTGGGCAATACCAGCCAGAAAACGTTGGCGCGATACTCGCCGAGAAGATCGCTCTGGCGGCTGTTGTTGGAGACCACGTCGCTGAAACTCGCCGAGAGAATTTCGCGCAAGTGGCCGCCGAACTGATCGCTGGCCTGATCCAGCTGCGGGATATACACGACCAGCACGCTCAGCGGCCGGTCGAGAGCGGCTGCCCTGGCGACTTCGATTTTCAGGTTTTCCCGAATGCAGCTGCCGGAAAGTCGCCTGTCGCGGCGCCACGGCGTCAAGGTGAAAGGTGACGTCTTCGCCGAGTGATCGAGAAGGAGCGTCAAGGTGGCGGCGGCGAGGGTCAGCCACCAGCCTAGCGCCAGATTGAAAAGCGTCATGTACGCGTCGCCGAGCACAACTAGCAGGGCCGGCACGACTGCCAGCGACAGTATCAGCGCGGTTAAGGGAGGCAGCAGCAGGAAGCCTAGGGCGACCGAAAGCCCCAGCCACAGCATCGGCGTTGCGCTGCCCGGTGCCTCTACGGCGCACAGGATCAGACCGCCGGCCAGCAACAGACGGTCGGCCACGGCCGCGCCGAGATGGCCCAGACACTGCAAGGGGATCGCTACCAGCAGCGCGATCGCGAGTAGCGTGGGCGGCAGGATCAGATCGTAGTGGCGCATCAGGTGCTCCCACAGCGCCAAACCAACGAGCAGCCCCAGAATGAGCAGCTGTGCGACCAGCTTGTAGCGACTCAATGCCACGACTGCATCTCCGAAACCGGTGTCGACGGTTTGCTATGGTAGCGGGTGAAGCGGTCGCCGATTTCCGCCAGCGGGGTCGAGGAGATTTCCCGTTGCGGGGCGATGGCGTATCTCAGCTGCTGTCGGCGAAGACTGGCTGCTTCGGCATTGGGCGCAATCAGAATTACCGCGACGCCGTAGTCGTTGAGGCGATAGGCGCGTTCGTAGGGCGCGAGCTGCTGGCGCAGACAGCGACAGAGCTGTTCCATGTCGGCGGTCGTCGACCGGGCGCAGCCATAGAGGGCGACTTCGCTATGCAGTATCTCTCGCTCGGATCGCTTCAGTTCGATCTGGATGTCGGCGTCGAGCTGGGCGGGGGGAAGCAGCCATTCCGGTGTCGTGGGGGGCGTCGCCGTCGAATGCCTTTGCCGCTCCAGGCACAGAAGCCACACGATCGCCAACGAGACGCTGACGACGATGGCGGTCGGCAGCGGCAGCGCCCAGCCGATGTCGGCCACGACCAGCACGTAGGCCGCCACGTTCAGGGCCATTCCGATTCGCCCGGTCATTCGGGACAGGCATAAAGGCAGCAACCACAGCCATAAACTGGCTTCGGTATGGCGCGTCGCGAGCAGGAGACCACATAGCAGGATGACGGCGACCGGAAACCAGCGCGAGAGACGCGGAGATGAGAAGCGGATCAGGAAGAGTGCAAAGATGGCTCCGCTGAGCCAGGCGATCATCCTGACGGTGTCTTCGGCCAGCCAGCCCGTGAGCAGGGCAAGCAGCAAGGTGAACGCCAGAAGAGTTTGAAGGCCGGGGCTTTTGTACTTGCTTTGCATGGTGGCTTATATTGGACCGATTGCGAATGACAGGCGCGGTTATTCATCGACTATCGCATGCGCCCGACTGACCGTATAGCGCCGATGCGTCTGACCTGACCGTTTTTCGCCCTGGCGGGGAAGCGGCAGATTTCGATTCTGAATCGCGCCCGAAGCGAACTGTCACCGAATCATCATCGAGACGGAAAGAGTACACCATGCAGCAGACTGCGACCGCCCGGGTCGAGGACATCGTTCAGTACATGCATCTGTTGGGGCAGCGTGCTCGCACCGCCAGCGCGGCCCTGCGCCGCGTCGACAGCGGGCGCAAGAATGCTGCCCTCGAGGCTATCGTGGCCCGACTGGACGCCGCGCGTCCGGCGTTGGCGGAGGCCAACCAGCAGGATCTGCAGCGCGGTCGCGAAAACGGCCTGAACGAGGCGTTGCTGGACCGCCTGGCACTGACCCCGGAACGAATCGACGCCATGATCGCTGGCGTTCTGCAGGTGGCGGCGCTAGCCGATCCCGTCGGCCAGATCGACGGTCTCGGCTATCGGCCGAGCGGCATTCAGGTAGGTCAGATGCGGGTCCCGTTGGGTGTGATCGGCATCATCTACGAGTCGCGCCCCAACGTGACCGTCGAAGCCGCGAGTCTCTGCCTGAAATCGAGCAATGCCTGCATCCTGCGGGGAGGCTCGGAAGCCGCGGCAAGCAATGCCGCGATCGCCGAATGCATTCGCCTGGGGCTCGAGGACGCCGGCCTGCCGGAGGATGCCGTCCAGGTGGTGGCGACGACGGATCGCGCCGCCGTCGGCACCTTGATCACCATGCCCCAGTTCGTCGACGTCATCGTTCCGCGTGGCGGCAAATCGTTGATCGCCCGCGTCGCCAGTGAAGCGACGGTACCCGTGATCAAGCATCTCGATGGCATCTGTCACGTCTACATCGATGCCGGTGCGGATATCGACAAGGCGGTGGCCATCGCCGACAACGCCAAGACCCAGCGCTATTCGCCCTGCAACACCATGGAGACATTGCTGGTTCACATCGATATCGCTGCGCTGGTACTGCCGCGACTCGCCGCCATCTACCGCGACAAGGGCGTCGAAATGCGCGGATGCTCGCGTACGCTGAGCTGGATCGGCGATGCCGTCGCGGCCACGGAGGCGGACTGGACGACGGAATATCTGGCGCCCATTCTGGCGATCCGGGTCGTCGATGATTTCGATCAGGCCGTCGACCATATCAATACCCACGGCTCTCAGCATACCGATGCGATCGTCACGGAAAACCTGACCCTGTCGCGACGGTTCCTGGCCGAGGTCGATTCCAGCTCGGTCATCGTCAACGCCTCGACACGCTTTGCCGATGGCTTCGAATACGGCCTGGGCGCCGAGATCGGCATTTCGACCAACAAGCTTCATGCCCGCGGCCCGGTCGGACTCGAGGGATTGACCACCCGCAAGTACGTCGTCTTCGGGGACGGCCATGTACGGCGTTGACGTGCAGGACGTCTCCTTTCTCGAGCAGCAAGGCGCGTCCATGCCCCGTATCGCCATGTTGGGGGGGACCTTCGATCCGGTTCACATGGGGCATCTGCGCAGTGCCGTCGAGCTGGGTGAGGTGCTGGCGCTGGACGCAGTCCACATGATTCCGGTGCACGTGCCGCCGCATCGCCAGGCGCCGGGTATCTCTGCCGAGCATCGCCTGGCGATGCTGAAAGCTGGTATCGGTACCACGCCCGGGCTGGTGGCGGACGATCGTGAAGTGCGTCGCTCCGGTCACTCGTACTCCGTCGACACGCTGGCGTCATTGCGTGAAGAGTGGGGCGAACAGGCGCGGCTGGTCATGGCTGTCGGACACGACGCCTTTCTGGGACTCCCCGACTGGCATCAGCGCGAGCGTCTGCTGTCGCTCGCGCATATCGTGGTGATCGACCGGCCCGACCATGACGCGCCGTTGGAGCCAGAGTTGGCGGCATTGATCGAGGGGCGCGAGGTCTCGACGGTGGAGACGATGATGACGGCTCCGGCCGGCAACCTGTTGCGACTGCGACTGCCCAGTCGGATGGCGATTGCCGCGACCGAGGTTCGTCGACGTTTGCAGCAAGGGCTCAGCGTACGCTACCTGATCCCCGAGCCCGTCGAGCGCTATATCGAGAGCCACGGCCTCTATCGGGAGCCCGGGGCTGGCGTTCAGGCGTTATCCGAGTAAAATGCGCGACTCCCGGATTCCGGGAGTCGCGATTCCCCGTTCAAGGGGGTTATATGACGAGGAGCTATGCAGACAGATACGCTTAAATCACTGGTGGTGGAAGCGCTCGAGGAGCTGAAGGCTCGCGATGTCGTCGAGCTGGATGTGGCCGCATTGACCAGCGTCACCGATGTCATGGTGGTCGCGAGCGGAACTTCCTCGCGCCATGTGTCCGCCCTGGCCGACAACGTGGTCGAGAAGGCCAAGGATGCCGGGCTGCGTCCGCTGGGTATCGAGGGGCAGCAGGGCGGCGAGTGGGTGCTGGTCGATCTGGGTGACGTGATCGCGCATGTGATGATGCCGGAAACGCGTCAGCTCTATGATCTCGAGCGGCTCTGGGCCGACCTGCCGACCGATTCGCAGCGCACGGAAACCCCGGACCGGCAAGAACTACGCGGATGAAGATTCGACTGCTTGCCGTTGGCTCGCGCATGCCGGCGTGGGTAGAGGCGGGCGTCGAGGAGTACCGCAAACGGTTGCCGCGTGAAATGCCGTTCGAGATCGTCGAGATTGCCGCGGGCGCCCGCGGCAAGAACGCCGATGTCGCGCGGGCTATCCAGGCCGAAGGCGATCGAATGCTGGAAAAACTGCGCGATCAGGAACATATCGTCGCGCTGGAAGTCGAAGGGGCGTCCTGGTCCACGGAGCAACTGGCCGAACGCCTGGGTATCTGGCGCCAGGAAGGTCAGGATATTGCCCTGGTGGTAGGCGGGCCCGAAGGGCTCGACCCCCGTGTCGTCGCTCGCGCCCGGCAATCCTGGTCGCTCTCTGCGCTGACCCTGCCGCACCCGCTGGTGCGGGTCGTGCTGGCGGAGCAGTTCTACCGCGCCTGGTCATTGCTCTCAGGCCACCCGTACCACCGTTGATTCAGAGAGTCAGTCGCTTGTTCCCACTCGACGCTAACCAAAGCGACGCCCCTGGACGCTGCGCCCGTTCGACGTCGTCCGCACTGAATCGCCGTTCTCGCCATGCGTAAACGTCGGGAAAACGTCAAGAACCACGAGCGCGAAGTGCGTGTCTTTCGTAACCGTTCGCTGGTGGCAGTGCTGATCATCGTGTTGATGGCGGGCGCGCTTTTCTCACGTCTGGTCTATCTCCAGGTCATCGAGCACGACGTCTTCATCACGCGCTCCGACAGCAACCGCATGCGGGTCGAGCCGCTCCCGCCACGGCGAGGGCTGATCTACGACCGTAACGGCAAGCTGCTGGCGGAAAATCGGCCCACCTACAACCTCACCATCGTGCGCGAGCGTGTCGACGATCTCGATACGACGTTGCAGCGGCTGATCGATATTCTCGATCTGCCCGAGAGCGAGGTGGATGCCTTTCGCGCGCGCTCTCTGCAACGCCAGCGGCCCTATCAGCCGGCACTGTTGATGAGCGATCTGAGCGAGGATCAAATCGCGCGCCTGGCAGTGAATCGCTACCTGCTCTCAGGAGTCGAGGTCGAGGCGCAGTTGATGCGCTACTACCCCGACCCGATCGTGATGTCGCACGTGCTGGGCTACGTCGGAAGAATCAACACCGAGGAGCTGGCCGAGCTGGATCCGGGCAACTACGCCGGTACGCACTTCATCGGCAAGACGGGAGTCGAGTCCACCTACGAGGACCAGCTGCATGGCAAGGCCGGTCTGCGCAAGGTCGAGACCAATGCCCGCGGTAGAGTCCTGCGTGAGCTGGATCGGGATCCGGCGGAGCCGGGCAAGGACATCGAACTGACGATCGACAGCCGACTGCAGCACATGGCCTATGACCTGCTGGACGGCCGGCGCGGCGCGATCGTCGCGATTCAGCCCAAGACGGGCGATATTCTGGCGATGGTTTCGGCACCGGGTTTCGATATCAACAAGTTCGTGACCGGCATCTCCTACAAGGATTATCAGGCCCTGCAGAACAATCTCGACCTGCCGCTGTATAACCGCGCGGTACGAGGTCAGTATCCACCGGGGTCCACGGTCAAGCCGTTCGAAGCGTTGGGCGCCCTGCAGAATGGGGTGGTCAAACCCAACGATATCATTTACGACCCCGGCTATTTCCAGCTGCCCAACGATACCCGGCGTTACCATAACTGGTTGCGTTGGGGCCATGGTCGTGTCGACCTCGAACGGGCGCTGGAAGTCTCCAACAACACCTACTTCTATACCATGGCTTATCGGCTGGGCATCGACCGGCTCTCCGAGACCATGCATGAGTTCGGCTTTGGCGAGGTGACGTCGCTGGATGTCCAGGGCGCCTTGCCGGGCCTGATGCCCTCGCGCGAATGGAAGCGCGAGAAGTACAACCAGGCCTGGTACCCCGGTGAAACCCTTTCTGCCGGCATCGGTCAGGGTTACTTCATGGCGACGCCGTTGCAGCTGGCAACGGCCACCGCGACGCTTGCCAACCACGGGCACTGGGTACGGCCGCACCTGGCCAAGCAGGTTGGCGATGAAGCTATCGAGCCACCGTTTGCGGGTACCAAGCCGGATGTCCAGATCGACCACGCGCGCTGGTGGCAGGATGTCTATGAGGGCATGGAGGCGGTGCTTCACGGCTCCGAAGGGACCGCGCGCAAGGTCGGCGCTGGCATGCAGTACGAGATGGCGGCCAAGACCGGTACGGCCCAGGTTTTCTCGCTGGGCCAGAATCAGAAGTACGACGCCGACGAACTGACCGAACGCCTGCGCGATCATGCTCTTTTCATCGGTTTCGCCCCGGTCGACGACCCTCAGATCGCGATCGCCGTGATCGTCGAGAACGCCGGCGGCGGGGTATCCGGGCTCGGTCGTGAGCTGACCGATGCCTGGCTGCTGCCGGACAGCGAGCTGAAGAACCAGCCGGGCACCACTGTCAACGAAGAAGTCGAGAGTATCGATGGCGATTGATTTTCAACGCGTTGCACCGCGAACGCAGCGAGCGCGGGTCGGTCGCAAGCGCTCGCTTTGGCTGCGGCTGCATCTCGATCCGTGGCTGTTGGCGATTCTGCTGCTGCTGATCTCGTTCGGGCTGGTCGTACTGTACAGCGCCAGTGGCATGTCGGCGTCGACGACGATGGCTCAGGCCATTCGCATGGGCGTGGCGCTGGTGGGTGCGGTCGTCATAGCGCAGTTCTCACCCGGCATTCTCTTTCGATGGACGCCGGTGGCCTACGGTGCCGGTCTGTTGATGCTCGTCGCCGTCGAGATCATGGGAGACATCGGCATGGGCGCCCAGCGCTGGCTGGAGATCGGCCCGTTGCGGTTTCAACCCTCTGAATTGATGAAGATCGCCATGCCGATGATGTTGGCGGCCTATCTTCACCGGAGACCGCTGCCGCCGACCTGGCGCGACCTGGTGGTGTGTGCGGTGATCGTTGGTGTTCCGGTACTGCTGATCGCCCGCCAGCCTGACCTGGGGACATCGTTGCTGGTCACCTGCGCTGCGGTCTTCGTGATCCTGCTGGCGGGGCTCTCCTGGAAATTCATTCTCGCCCTGGCAGGTCTGGCGGGAGCGGCGATGCCGATGCTGTGGATCAGCATGCACGACTACCAGCGTCAGCGAGTGTTGACCTTTCTCAATCCCGAAAGCGATCCGCTGGGCGCCGGATGGAACATCATCCAGTCCAAGACGGCGATCGGTAGCGGCGGTATCGAGGGCAAGGGCTGGGGTTTGGGAACGCAATCCCAGCTCGAGTTCCTGCCCGAGCGTCATACCGACTTCATCGTCGCTGTTCTGGGTGAGGAGTTCGGGCTGATCGGCATGAGCACCATTCTGGTGCTCTATCTGTTGCTGGTCTCGCGAGGACTGGTGATGGCCAACAATGCGCAGGATACCTACGGACGCCTGCTGGCCGGCAGCATCGTGTTGACCTTCTTCATCTACGTCTTCGTGAATATCGGCATGGTGACCGGCATTCTTCCCGTGGTCGGGGTTCCATTGCCGCTGGTGAGCTACGGCGGGACCTCCAGCGTGACCTTGATGGCCGGGTTCGGTATTCTCATGTCGATTCATACGCACCGCCGTCTGTTGACACACTGACGGTGGACGAGCCGCAAGCAGGGAGCCAGTCGCGCATGCCGCTGCGTTGTAAGCAGGAACGTCGGTTTCGCATCACGCTGTTGCTGATCGGGCTGTTGTGTTCGATCGGCCCGGCGGCACAGGCGGACGACGACTTCGATCCCGCTACGCACCCCGAGGTGCGAACGATGCTCGATTCGCTCAGCAAGCAGGGTCTGGCGAGTCGCGAGCTGAATGCCGCGATGCAGGCCGCGCAGTATCGCCCGCAAGTGCTGGACGCCATGAGCCACGCCGCAGAGCGGCGGCTGCGCTGGGATGAATATCGCGATATTTTCATACAGCCACAGCGGATTCAGCAGGGTGTGGCGTTCCTGAACGAAAACCGTGACGCCCTGGCGCGGGCCGAGCGGGTTTATGGCGTGCCCCCTGAAGTGATCGTCGCGATTCTGGGTGTCGAGACCCAGTATGGCCGGCACAAGGGCACGCATCGGGTGCTCGACTCGCTGTCGACGCTGGCTTTCCATCATCCGTCCCGTGGGGCGTTCTTTCGCGGCGAGCTGGAAGCATTTCTGGGGATCACCCTGGGCCAGGGTGTCGATCCGACGACACTGCTCGGATCCTACGCAGGGGCGATGGGCTATCCCCAGTTCATTCCGACGAGCTATCGGGCCTACGCGGTCGATTTCGATGGCGATGGCCTGAAGGATCTCTGGAACAATCCGGTCGATGCCATCGGCAGTATCGCCAACTACTTCAGCGAGCATGGCTGGCAGCGCCATCAGCCGGTGCTGGTCGAGGCGAGCGGCCCGGATACGTTGCCGCCCTCCATCGACTTCAACCGCACCGAGCCACCGAATACGTCGCTCGAAGCGCTGAAGCGTGTCGGCATCGAACCGACGGCAGGAAATCTGTCGTCCTCCGACGAGGTGGTTCCACTGGCGCTGGATTTCGCCGACGGTCACGTGCGCTACGTGATGGGTTTGAACAACTTCTACGTGATTACGCGCTACAACCACAGTCATCTCTATGCCATGGCGGTGGCCACGTTGGCTCAGCGCATTCAGACGGCCATGGGTGAGGGCGCGTGACTCTATGGTGCGGCCGGTGGCGGTCGCTCGGTACGACGTTGGTGCTGGCGTTGCTGGTCGGCTGTGCAGGCGGCGGGTCGCAGAATGGTGGCGGCCGTTATGCGATGGATCAGGACGCCTATCCGGATACGCCCGAAGACGTGGCCAATGTGCCGGATGCCGTACCCAGGGTCGAGCCGCGTTCCAGAAGCGGTAACCGTTCGAGCTATTCGGTGTGGGGCAAGACCTATCACGTGCTCAACGACCCCACCGGCTATACCGCTGAAGGCCGCGCTTCCTGGTACGGGACCAAGTTCCAGGGCTACGACACGGCCAACGGCGAGACCTACGACATGTACAAGATGTCGGCGGCGCACCGTTCGCTGCCATTGCCGACCTATGCGCGGGTCACCAATCTCGATAACGGCCGCAAGGTCATCGTGCGGGTGAATGATCGTGGCCCGTTTCACAGCGATCGGCTGATCGATGTTTCCTATGCGGCCGCCGCGCGGCTGGGAATCCTCAAAGGCGGCACCGGTCGAGTCAAGGTCGAGGCGATCGACCCCGTCGCCTGGGCGCGTGATCACGATCGCTCGAACGATGCCGCCGCGCGCGTTGCCCGTAACGACTCCGACTCTCGACCCGCTACCGAACCGTCTCGATCCACCTCCGTTCGGTCGTCGTCCGCGAACGGCGCCGATCTGGACTCTGATCTGAATTACGAGTCGAGTATCGATCCCGTTCTCGCGGCGGCGAACACGAATGAGCCGGTGCAGAGGCAAGCGTCTTCATCGGCCGGCCGTGACGGGTCCTCGATGTCGCCAAAAACGTCGTCAGAAACGCCGTCGACGGCGGGGCAGCGATATGTCCAGGTGGCCGCGCTCGGTTCGCAAACCGGAGCCGAAGCATTGAAAAGCCGACTGCAGGGCTTGCTGTCGCAGCCGGTTCGCATTGACAATGCGTCTCCTCCCTATCGTGTCCAGGTCGGGCCTATCGATGACCTGGCGTCGCTCGAATCCATCAGGGCTACCCTGCGAGACGCCGGCTTCGGCCAAGTGATCTTGGTAGCACCCACTCAGTAACCCTTGTCCAGTGAGAACCCGATTGTCATGAAAGCGTTGTTCACTTCGTCTGTTTCACGCCTGGTCATCTCGGCATCGCTATGCCTGGGCCTGCTTTCATCTCCGGTCAGCGCCCAGCAGCCCACGCCGGACAGCCAGATGTCGCAGACCAATCCGAAAACGGACCAGTTGATCCCGTCGCCGCCCGATCTGGCCGCCTCTTCGTGGGTGCTGATGGATGCGTCCACGGGGCAACTGCTGGTCAATCACAATGGCGATCAGCGCCTGCCTCCGGCGAGCCTGACCAAGATGATGACGGCCTATATCGTCGAGCAATCGATCGATAGTGGCAGTATCGCCGATAGCGACATGGTCAGCGTCAGCGAGAATGCCTGGCGGACAGGCGGTTCGCGCATGTTCATCCAGGAAGGCACCCAGGTCAGCGTCGAAAATCTGCTGCGTGGCGTGGTGGTGCAGTCCGGCAACGATGCCAGTGTGGCGCTATCGGAGTACGTCGCGGGTAGCGAGTCGGCTTTCGCGGATCTGATGAATCAGCAGGCCCAGCGTATGGGCATGCAGAACAGCCATTTCATGAATCCCACCGGGCTGCCGCACGACGACCACTATTCGTCTGCTCATGACCTGGGAATTCTGGCGCGTCATATCATCACGGACTTCCCGGACCACTATCAGGTCTATTCCGAGAAGTATTTCACCTACAACGATATCCGTCAGCCCAACCGTAACCGACTGCTATGGCGCGATCCGGATGTCGACGGGCTGAAGACCGGTCATACCGAAGCCGCCGGCTTCTGTCTGGTGGCGTCCGCCAAAAAGCAGGATACGCGTCTGATTGCCGTGGTCATGGGGACCAACTCCGACGAAGCGCGCGCCGCCGAGACGCAGCGTCTGCTCAACTACGGGTTCCGCTTCTTCCAGACTCGCAAGCTTTACGATGCCGGCTCCGTGCTCAATGAAGCGCGCGTCTGGGGCGGGGACAAAGACACCGTGCGCCTCGGCGTTCAAAACGAAGTGAGCATGACCGTGCCGCGGGGCAGTGCCGACAATCTGACCGCTCGCCTCAATCTGCCGGAAACGCTGCACGCGCCGATCAAGGCAGGGCAGCAGATGGGCACGCTCGAGATCAAATCCGGTGATGAAGTGCTGGGCCAGGAGCCACTGGTGGCGCTCGAGAACGTCGAGGAAGGCAGCATCTTCAAACGCGTGTGGGATTCGATCGTCCTGTTCGTGACCGGGCTGTTCGACTGAGCGCGTCCATCGACGGGTTCGAGCCCTGCAAGCTGAACTGTGGTGCCGCTTGCCGGCGGCGCCCCATTCTCGAGCTTGCCAAAATCCGCCCCGGCTGGCATCAGTTGGTGAGCGGGTTAATGTTGAGTAGAATGGTCGGAAATCGACTGCAGTGCCTGACATCCCATGACTCGGAAATCCAAGATTCAACAGCCTCAGACCCCAAAAGCCCAGACGCCGAATGATGTCGATCTTCCCCGGCCCAAGGTCGAGTTTCCGTGCGACTACCCGATCCGCGTGGTCGGCGATGCGGCCGAAGACTTCGTCGCGGCGGTCAGCAAGGTGATCGAGCGTCACGCGCCGGGATTCGATCCGGCATCGGTCAAGCTGACCGACAGTCGCAATGCGCGTTTCCAGTCGATCCGGGTCGTCATTCATGCCACCGGGGAGGCGCAGCTGGATGCGCTGTTCCAGGATCTGAAAGCCACCGGCCGCGTCCACATGGTGCTGTGACACCGATGTCGTCACTTCCGCTTTATCGCCTCGGGCGTCAGCCCTACCTGCCGGTGTGGCAGGCGATGTCGCGCTTTACCGACGAGCGTACTGGCGAGACGCCGGATCAGCTATGGCTGGTCGAGCACGAGCCGGTCTTCACCCAGGGGCGGGCCGGCAAGCCGGAACATCTGCTGACCCCGGGAGACATCCCCGTTGTTGCCAGTGATCGTGGCGGGCAGGTGACCTATCATGGCCCCGGTCAGGTCGTGCTCTATCCGCTGCTCGATGTGCGGCGGCGGGGATTGGGGGTCCGAGAACTGGTGACGCTGCTCGAGCATGCCGTCATCGATCTGCTGGCGACACATGGGGTCGACGCCCAAGCCAGAGCGGATGCTCCCGGCGTCTATGTCGGGGCGAGAAAGGTCGCCTCTCTGGGGCTGCGTATTCGGCGCGGCTGCAGCTTTCACGGTGTTGCGCTCAACATCGATATGGATTTGTCGCCGTTCGCGCGAATCAATCCATGTGGCTATGCCGGCCTCGCGATGACCCAGTTACGCGATCAGGTGTCGGGGCCACTGTCATTCGCCCGAGAGGCCGATCGACTGGCGGCGTGTTTCGCGCAGCGGCTGTCCGCGACGCTCGATGTTCAGCAACAGTTGCCACGGGCTTTCGAACCGCCACAGGCTTTTGAACCGTTAGCGACTCTCTAGCTAGCGGCGTTCCACGACTATCAGGAAGGGACCTATGACCGAGACGACCGTCATGCCAACGCCCGAAACCAAGAAGCCGGCCCGCACCGAGCGCGGCGTCAAGTTGCGGGGTGCCGACAAGGTATCGCGGATCCCCGTCAAGGTCATTCCGACCGAAACGCTGCCGAAGAAGCCGGATTGGCTGCGCGTCCGAATGCCGGTTTCGCCGCAGGTGACCCATATCAAGCAGACGCTGCGCAAGCACGGGCTGCACACCGTCTGCGAAGAAGCGTCCTGTCCCAATCTTGGCGAATGCTTCAGCGGCGGTACGGCGACCTTCATGATCATGGGTGACATCTGCACCCGGCGCTGCCCGTTCTGTGACGTGGCGCACGGGCGGCCCAACGCGCTCAACGAGAACGAGCCTCGCGAGCTTGCCGAAGCCATTGCCGAAATGCGGCTCAACTACGTGGTGGTGACGTCCGTCGATCGTGACGATATGCGCGATGGCGGGGCACAGCACTTTGCCAACTGCATCCGCGAGATTCGCCGTGACAGTCCGAATATCGAGATCGAAGTGCTGGTGCCCGACTTCCGCGGGCGGATGCAGGTGGCTCTCGACATTCTCGAAGGCGAGGCGCCGGACGTCTTCAACCACAACCTGGAAACCGTCCCTTCGCTTTATCGCAAGGTGCGCCCCGGTGCCGATTATCAGTGGTCGCTGGATCTGTTGAAAGGTTACAAGGCACGTCGTCCGGAAGTGATGACCAAATCGGGTTTGATGCTGGGGGTCGGCGAAACCGACGAGCAGGTCATCGAGGTGATGCGGGATCTGCGTGCCCACGATGTCGACATGCTGACGTTGGGCCAATATATGCAGCCCTCGCGTAACCATCTGGCGGTCGACCGCTGGGTGCATCCCGATACCTTCGACTGGTTCGCCGAACAGGCCAGGGCGCTGGGTTTCAAGCATGTGGCATCGGGCCCGCTGGTACGCTCTTCCTACCACGCCGACAAGCAGGCGCACGGAGTCCAGGTAAAGTAGACGCCGTGGTCCTGTATTGACCGGAAAACGCGACGGGCCTGCCGAATCACGATCGGCAGGCCCGTTTTGCGTTTGATGGTCATGAACGGACTTCTGGCCAATGCGACCAGGAATGCATCCGATAACGCTGCGTCGGCGTATTCATGGAGTCGCTCAGCGAGCGACTCGACGGCTTTTCATTGATCACCCGATGGTTTCCTCGGTTATAAAGAGTTCGCACTATGAATGCACCGGAAATTCCTCGCCAAGAAGCAGAGCGTCTGATCGCCCTGCGGGGTCTGCAGCTGCTCGATTCGAACGCCGACAAGGGGTTCGACCGACTGACGGAGTTGGCGACAAAGATCTTCGATCTACCCATGGCGATGATCACATTGATCGACGAGGATCGTCAGTGGTTCAAGTCACATCAGGGGCTCAAGGTCTGCGAGACGCCGCGGCGGATCTCGTTCTGTGGGCATGTCGTTGCCGATGGTCAGCCAATGGTGATCAACAATGCGCTACGGGATCCCCGGTTCTCGGACAACCCACTGGTCACCGGGTCGCCCTTCATCCGGTTCTACGCGGGATTTCCACTATTCGTGGCTCCGGGAGTCTGTGTAGGGACGTTGTGCCTGATAGGGACGCTGCCGCGGGCCTTCGAGGACGCAGAGATGGATCGACTGAGGCTCCTCGCGGCACAGGCCGAAGAGCTGATTGAATTGCATGTACTGCGCGCCCAGGCGCGCCAGCGCGAGACTCTGGTTGGCTCCACCCACTGACGGCTCTCGCTGGAAGGCGTGCCAACGATTCTCGCTGGCCCGGCTTTTTAACTACCCTCGGCGGGAAGACACAGTAGCGTCGGCGTCTCGATCGGGGCCATCGGTTTGCGGAAATGCGCGTTCAATTCCGGTAGCAGCTCGCGTACGAAGCGCAGGAAAAGCTCCGTCACCGGCGTGGGGTAGCGATCCTTGGGGTAGACCGTGCACCACGAGCGCCTCAGCGGGAAGCCGGGAATGGTCGGACTCGCCAGCAGGCCGGATGCCAGCTCCAGTTGTACTGCCAATCGCGGCAATACGGCCACGCCAAGATGCGCCATCACGCCCTGCTTGATGGCCTCGTTGGTACCCAGCTCGATGGTATGGTGCAGGGAAATGCGTTCCCTCGCGGCAAAATCCTCGAACGCCGTCCGCGCACCGGAACCCGGTTCCCGCATCAACAGATAGTGTCGCGCGAAATCCTCGAGCGTCGCCCGATCGGCCGTCACCAGCGGATGGCCCGGCCAGACGACCGGAATCAGCTCATTGTCCAGGATGGGCATGAATACCAGGTTGGGGTCCTCCGGCACCATGCCCATGATCACCAGATCATCCCTCCTCTCCGCCAGCCGTTCCAGTGCCTGGGCCCGATTGCACACACGTAGCCGAATCTGAACCTCGGGGTAGCGAGCCCGAAAGCGCGCCAGAATATGGGGCACCACATATTGCGCGGTGGAGACGGCCGCCAGGTTGAGCTCGCCGCGAATCGTGCCGGCCAGCTCCGACAATTCCATCTGTAAACTCGAAACCTGTCCGAAGATCGACTGCGTCGACGCCGCCAGCGCGTCGGCGGCCGGCAGAATGTGCAGCGTTTTCCCGGCGTACTTGAACAGCGGCTGGGCGAGTGCCTGCTCGAGCTGTCGAATCTGGGCGCTGACCGCAGGTTGAGTCAGCCCGAGCTGTTCGGCGGCGCGCGAGTAGGATTGCTGACGGTGGACGGCCTGGAAGACCTGGAGCTGACGGAACGTCAGTCGATTGAGCAGATTGGGTCGTGACATTCGGCACGCTCTCAGGGGCAGGTATAAGGTTGAGCTTATAGGTTGGCAAAGAAATATCAATTTTTCTATTGGATCACGGATGGCTAGCGTAGAAGGAGAGACGAACGACCTGTCCACGCGCAATCCGGAGGCCAAACGGTGTTCAAGAAACTGCTTATCGCCAACCGCGGCGAGATCGCCGTGCGTATTGTACGAGCCTGCGCCGAGATGGGCATCCGGTCAGTGGCAATCTACACCGAGCCCGATCGGTTTTCGCTTCACGTCAAAGGCGCGGACGAAGCCTATTTCATGGGTGACGAACCGTTGGCGGGCTATCTCGACCCGCGACGCATCGTCAGCCTGGCGCGGGAAACGGGCTGTGACGCCATTCACCCCGGCTATGGCTTTCTGTCCGAAAGTGCCGAGTTCGCCCGGATCTGCAGTCAGGCGGGCATCGCCTTCGTGGGGCCCAGCGCCGAGGTCATTGCCAAAATGGGTGACAAGACCGCGGCGCGAGCGGCCATGCGCGAGGCGGGCGTGCCGGTCACGCCGGGTTCCGAGGGAAATCTCGCCGATCTCGACGAGGCGCTGACGGTGGCCGAGGAGATCGGGTACCCGATCATGCTCAAGGCAACCTCCGGCGGCGGTGGGCGCGGCATTCGGCGTTGCGACACGCCGGATCAGCTCGGCCAGGCCTGGGATCGGGTGATCTCCGAAGCGACCAAGGCGTTCGGCAGCGCCGAGGTGTTCATGGAAAAGTGCGTGGTCGATCCGCTGCATATTGAAGTTCAGGTGCTGGCGGACAGTCACGGCGGCGTCATTCATCTGTTCGAGCGCGACTGCTCGATCCAGCGGCGCAATCAGAAACTGATCGAAATTGCCCCCAGTCCGCAGCTGACGCCTGAGCAGCGCAGCTACGTCGGCAAGATGGCGGTGCGCGCCGCCCAGGCCGTGAGTTACGAAAACGCCGGCACCGTCGAATTTCTGGTCAAGGACAACGAAGTCTTCTTCATGGAGATGAATACCCGGGTCCAGGTCGAGCACACCATTACCGAAGCGATCACCGGCGTCGATATCGTCCGCGAGCAGCTGCGCGTCGCCGCCGGGGAGCGCCTGGCCTACCGCCAGGAGGACATTCGTCACCAGGGCTATGCCATCCAGTTCCGGATCAACGCCGAGGATCCCAAGAACGACTTTCTGCCGAGTTTCGGGCGCATCACGCGCTATTACGCGCCCGGCGGCCCCGGCGTGAGGACGGATACGGCGATCTATACCGGCTACACGATCCCCCCGTACTTCGATTCGATGTGCCTCAAGCTGATCGTCTGGGGCATGACCTGGGAGGAAACGCTCAATCGCGGTATTCGCGCGCTCAACGATATGCGCCTGCAGGGCGTGAAGACCACGGCACCGTATTATCAGGAAATTCTGCGACATCCCGAATTTCGTGCCGGCCGTTTCGATACCGGTTTCGTTCCCGCCCATCCCGAATTGCTCAACTACTCTGTCAAACGCAATCCGGAAGAGGTCGCATTGGCGATCGCCGCGGCCATCGCCGCCCACGCGGGACTCTGAATCCGTCGAATCATGATAAGCCGAAATCAGAATAGCCGGAATGGACCCGAATCAGGATCAGGAGAAAGACATGAACAACGCCAATGGCTCATCCGTCAGGGTCAGCGACGTCGTCCTGCGCGATGGACATCAGTCTCTGATCGCCACGCGCATGCGAACCGAGGACATGCTGCCGATCTGCGCCAAGCTCGACGCCATCGGCTTTCATTCGCTCGAAGTCTGGGGCGGCGCCACGTTCGACGCCTGCGTGCGCTTCCTCAAGGAGGATCCGTGGGAACGGCTGCAGTCGTTGCGCGAGGCACTGCCCAATACGCCGTTACAGATGCTGCTGCGCGGCCAGAATCTGCTCGGCTACCGCCACTATGCCGATGACGTGGTCGAACGTTTCGTGGCCCGTTCGGCCGACAGCGGGATCGATATCTTCCGGGTATTCGATGCGCTGAACGATCTGCGCAACCTGGAAACCGCGATGAAGGCGGTCAAGGCCAGCGGCAAGCACGCTCAAGGCACGATCTGCTACACCGTCAGCCCGGTCCACACGCGTGACATGTATGTGGAGCAGGCCAAGCGGCTGGTCGATATGGGTGCGGATTCTATCGCGATCAAGGACATGGCCGGCCTGTTGACGCCCTACGCCACCGGAGAGCTGGTGGAAGCCCTGATCGAGGCCGTGGATGTGCCGGTGCATCTGCACGCGCACGCCACGTCCGGCCTCGCGTCGTTGAGCCAGATGAAGGCGGTGGAGGCGGGGTGCCGGCATATCGATACCTGTATCTCGGCCTTTGCCGGCGGTACCAGTCACCCGTCCACCGAAGCCATGGTCGCGGCGTTCCAGGAGACGCCCTACGACACCGGGCTGGATCTGGTCGCGCTCAAGGAAGTCGGTGATTATTTTCGCGAGGTCCGCAAGAAGTACGCGGCTTTCGAGAGCGAGTACACCCGCGAGGATGTCAGCGTGCAGATCTGGCAGGTGCCGGGCGGCATGATGTCGAACCTGGCCAACCAGATGAAGGAGCAGAACGCGCTGGGCCGGATTCAGGACGTCTTCGACGAGATTCCCAAGGTTCGCGCCGATCTCGGTTATCCGCCGCTGGTCACTCCGACCTCGCAGATCGTCGGGACCCAGGCGGCCATGAACGTGCTGACCGGCGAGCGCTACAAATCGATCACCAACGAGGTGAAGCGTTATCTGCTGGGTGGCTACGGTCAGCCGCCGGCCGCGGTGAATGCGGAAGTGCGGCGCAAGGCGATCGGCAACGAACCCGTGGACGAAGGGCGGCCCGCCGATCAGCTCAAGCCGGAGATGACCAAGCTCAAGGCCGATATCGGCGAACTCGCCGGCTGCGAGGAAGACGTGCTGACATTCGCCATGTTCCCGGATCTGGGACGGGAATATCTGCAAGGACGGCGTGACGGCACCCTGGTGCCGGAGGCGATCCCGGCGCCAGAGGCCGCGGGTGGCGCCAGTCGTCCGGTTTCCGAAGGCGTGCCGACCGAGTTCGTCATCGACGTTCACGGAGAATCCTATGAAGTGCAGATTACTGGCGTTGGCAGCAGCAGTGGCAGCAAGCGTCGCGTCTATCTGACTCTCGATGGCATGCCCGAAGAGGTCGTGTTCGAGGCCAAGGACGAGTTCGTTCAGGAGAACAAGAGCGGTGGACGGGCCAAGGCCAGCTCGCCGGGGCACGTCACCACCTCGATGCCGGGCAATATCGTCGACGTGCTGGTGGCCGAGGGTGACAGCGTCAAGGAAGGCCAGGCCGTGCTGATTACCGAAGCCATGAAGATGGAGACGGAAGTTCAGGCGCGAACCGGGGGCACCGTCAAGGCGGTCCACGTGGCCAAGGGCGATCGCGTCACCCCGGGTGAAGTCTTGATCGAGATCGAATAGTTGGGTGAGACCGAATAGTGGGGGGAGACCGAAGTACGGGTCGATTCCCTGTTGAGATCGGCGTCATCAGGACAAAAAAACGCGGAGCCGGGCTCCGCGTTTTTCGTTTCATTTTATCGTTTCATCGAAGGCCGCCACGGCACTTACGCTACGGCTTACTCTTCGACCTGAATGATCTTCAGGGTGTTAGTGCCGCCATGGGCGTTCATGTGATCGCCTCGCGTCAGGATGACATGGTCGCCTTTCTTGGCGAGTCCGAGGCTGACCAGCTCCTTGATCGCGCCGGCGTTGATCTCGGTCAGCGGGAAGCGAGAGCTGTCGAAAACCAGTGATACGACGCCGCGATAGAGTGCCATTCGGCGCTGGACCATGGGAGTTTCGGCCAAGGCGACGATGGGTAGCCCGGAACGGATGCGCGAAGCGATCAACGGGGTATAGCCGGAGGCGGTCAAACAGGCGATCGCGACTACGCCGGAGAGGTGGTTGGCGGCGTACATCGCCGACAGCGCCAGGGTCTCGTCGACGCGGCTGAAGCCTTCGTGGATGCGGTGCTGCGACTGTTGAGCAGCGCGCTCGCGCTCGGCGCCCAGGCACAGCCGATTCATGGCGCGGATGGTTTCGACCGGGTAGTCGCCGGCGGCGGTTTCCGCCGACAGCATGACCGCATCGGTGCCATCGAGAACCGCGTTGGCGACGTCGAACACCTCGGCGCGAGTGGGCAACGGCGACTCGATCATCGACTCCCTCATCTGGGTCGCGGTGATGACTACCTTGTTGAGGCTGCGGGCGCGGGAGATGATGCGCTTCTGCACGCCGATCAACTGGGCATCGCCAATCTCGACGCCGAGATCGCCGCGAGCCACCATTACCGCTTCCGAGGCGCGGATGATGTCGTCCAGCGTTTCCGGGTCGGCAACGGCTTCGGCACGTTCGATCTTGGCGACCAGGCCGATCTCCTGACCCGCCTCGCCGAGCAGCTCGCGAGCGTACTGCATGTCGGCGCCGCTACGCGGGAAGGAGACCGCCAGATAGTCGACACCGATATCGATCGCCGTCTTGAGGTCTTCCTTGTCCTTTTCCGTCAGCGCGGCTGCGGAGAGGCCGCCGCCCTGCTTGTTGATGCCCTTGTTGTTGGTCAGCTTGCCGCCGACCTTGACCTTGGTGAAGATTTTCGGGCCTTCGATGCGCTCGACTTCCAGGACCAGGCGACCGTCATCCAGCAACAGGGTGTCACCGACGGCGACGTCATCGGCCAGCTCGGCATAGTCGCAGCCCACGCGCTCACTGTCGCCGGCATCGCGATCCAGCGATACGTCGATCAGGAAGGGCTGGTTCTTCTCGAGCTTGACACCGCCTTCGGCGGCAAAGCGGGCGATCCGGATCTTGGGACCCTGGAGATCGCCGAGCGCCGCCACCGCACGCCCCTGACGTTCCGCGGCTTCACGTACGGCCATGAGCCGGCGACGATGATCTTCGGGATTGCCGTGGGAGAAGTTCAGACGGACGACGTCGACTCCGGCTTCGATGATGGCGTCCAGTACTCCCTCGCGATCCGTGGCGGGACCCAGCGTAGCGACGATCTTGGTGCGACGAATCGGGCCGTGAAACGCTTGCTGCATAGAGATTCTCCTGGTGGCTGAGTGAGTCATCCGGCGCGCCAAAAAAAGAGAAATGATCCGCGGCGGAAAGAGGTGGTGATTTTACAACATGGCGATCATCTTGTCCGAAGCGTCACGACTGGTGTGACAGCGATGCGACTGTGGCGCGATGCCGAGGCGACTGCGGTAACAGGAGATCCGCTCAGGTCGTCATAGAGTGACCACGTCAGCATGTCATGCTGATGACGTACCGTCAGCGGCGCCAATTTAGCCAAGTGTAGCGCGCCTGGCCACGATGTGACATGAACGCAAGGTCGGAGAGGCCCGGGGCCGAGATGCCTTTCCCGGCTTGGAATCTCGGTACAAAGACCCATTATGAAGAGCCAAGGTCGCGCCGCCGCCAGGATCGGGGGAAGTCAAGCTTCGGCTGGCGCGCCGAGAACGGCTAGGGTAGGGTAGGCGCATTTTCCGGCCAGGCTCCGTTTTCTGTCGCCACTTTCCGTCGCTAAACACGTGCCAGCGGCCACTGGCGCCGCATGCTACGAATTTTCGGCACTCAGTGGAATCTGCCGTGTAGCCTGTAAAAACACAGTACTTGGTAACATTCACCGCACTCTATTTATTTAGCCGCACTCTATAAAAGAAGCAGGAGAGCTATGGGCAAGTCACTGGTTATCGTTGAGTCACCGGCCAAGGCCAAGACCATTAACAAGTATCTCGGCAACGATTTTGTGGTGAAGTCGAGTGTCGGGCATATCCGTGATCTGCCGACCAGTGGTTCTTCCAAGCAGGCCAGCGATCCCAAAGAGCGGGCGAGACAGGCGGCGATCACCCGCAAGATGTCGCCGGACGACAAGGCGATTTACAAGAAGCAGAAGCAGTGGGATCAGTTGATTCGCCGCATGGGGATCGATCCCGAGCATGGCTGGCAGGCCAACTACGAGATCCTGCCGGGCAAGGAAAAGGTGGTCGAAGAGCTCAAGAAGCTCGCTGACAAGAGCGACACCATCTATCTCGCGACCGATTTGGATCGCGAGGGGGAAGCGATCGCCTGGCACCTGAAAGAGACCATCGGCGGCGATGACTCGCGCTACAAGCGTGTCGTGTTCAACGAGATCACCAAGAACGCCATTCAGGAAGCGTTCAAGCAGCCCGGCACGCTCAACATCGCCCGGGTCGAGGCGCAGCAGAGTCGTCGCTTTCTCGATCGCGTGGTCGGCTTCATGGTCTCTCCGCTGCTCTGGAGCAAGGTCGCGCGCGGCCTCTCCGCCGGTCGCGTGCAGTCGGTGGCGGTACGCCTGATCGTCGACCGGGAGCGCGATATCCGCGCGTTCAACCCGGAAGAGTTCTGGGACGTTCATGCCGACATGATCACGCCGGACGGAGAGCCGGTCCGTTTCGAGGTGGCTCGTGAAAAGGGCGAGGCTTTCCGGCCGACCTCCGAGAAGGAAACACTCGAGCGCATCGCGCCGCTGCGTCGGGAAGCATTCGACGTCACCAGCCGCGAAACCAAGCCGACCAGCTCCAAGCCCAACGCCCCGTTCATCACCTCGACCCTGCAACAGGCAGCCAGTGGCCGCCTGGGGTACTCGGTCAAGAAGACGATGACGCTGGCCCAGCGCCTTTACGAAGGCGGCTACATCACCTACATGCGTACCGACTCGACCAACCTGTCCCAGGATGCGGTCGCCGGCGTGCGTGATTACATCCAGGCGGAATTCGGCGAACGTTACCTGCCGGAATCGCCGATTCGCTACTCGAGCAAGCAGAACGCCCAGGAGGCCCACGAGGCCATCCGGCCCTCCAACGTCAAGCAGCGGGCCGACGATCTGCCCGTCGAGCGTGACGCTCAGCGTCTCTATGAACTGATCTGGCGCCAGTTCGTGGCCTGCCAGATGGTGCCGGCCCAGTATCTCGCCACGACGCTGACCATCGAGGCCGAGGGCTTCGAGCTCAAGGCGCGCGGCCGGGTGCTCAAGTTCGACGGCTACACCCGCGTGATGAAGCCGATGGCGAAAAAGGACGAGCAGGCGCAACTGCCGGATATCGAGGAGGGCGCGACGCTGCAGGTCGAGCAGATCGATCCGCAACAGCACTTCACCAAGCCGCCGGCACGCTATACCGAAGCCAGCCTGGTCAAGGAGCTGGAGAAGCGGGGCATTGGCCGGCCGTCGACCTACGCGGCGATCATCTCCACGATCCAGGATCGAGGCTATGCCAAGCTCGACAACCGGCGCTTCTACGCCGAGAAACTCGGCGAGATCGTCACTGATCGTCTGGTGGAGTCGTTCAACGATCTGCTCGACTACGGCTTCACCGCCCGGATGGAGGATCGTCTCGATGAAGTCGCCGAAGGACACGAGCAGTGGCAGCAAGTGCTCGACGCGTTCTACGCCGATTTCAAGCAGAAGCTGGAACGCGCCGAGGGCGACGAGGGCATGCGTCCCAACGATCCGGTCGAGACCGATATCGCTTGCCCGACCTGCGGCCGGCCTATGCAGATTCGCATCGCCTCGACCGGCGTATTCCTGGGCTGCTCCGGCTACAATCTGCCGCCGAAAGAGCGCTGCAAGACCACCATCGACTTGATTCCTGGGGATGAAGCCGTACCGGAGGAGGCCGACGAGGCCGCCGAAACCGACGCGTTGCGCGCCAAGCGGCGCAACCCGAACACCGGTACGGCGATGGATAGCTATCTGATCGACGAGGGTCGCAAGCTCTATCTCAGCAACGATGACGACGGTTATTACGAGATCGAGCAGGGCCGTTTCCGGATCAAGGGCTACGACGGTCCGGTGATCGAGTGCGACAAGTGTGGCTCCGAAATGCAGCTCAAGAGCGGGCGTTTCGGCAAGTACTTTGCCTGCACCAACGAGGCGTGCGGCAATACCCGCAAGCTGCTGAAGAGCGGTGAGGTCGCGCCGCCCAAGATGGATCCGATTCCGATGCCGGAACTGGCTTGTCAGAAAGTCGACGATCATTATGTGCTGCGAGACGGCGCCAGCGGCCTGTTCCTGGCCGCCAGCCAGTTTCCCAAGAACCGGGAAACGCGGCCGCCGCTGGTGAAAGAGCTCAAGGCACATGCCGACGCGCTGCCCGAGAAGTATCACTTTCTGCTCGAGGCGCCCAGCGAGGATCCGGACGGTCGGCCGGCGCAGATTCGGTTTTCGCGCAAGGCCAAGAGCCAGTTCGTGATGACCGACGAAGATGGCAAGGCAACCGGCTGGCGCGCGACATTCGAAGACGGCCGTTGGCAGGTGGAGGATAAGCGCAAGTGACGTCTGTGGCCCGTACCAACCAGCTGCTCTACCAGGCTGAACTATTGCTGGCGCTCGGGGCCGATGCTCGGACCGAGGAGGTGAACCGCGACGAGCATGCGACGGCGCGGCGCATGGCGCTGGAAGAAGCGGCGCTGGGGCAGCTGGAGCTGGCCTTGAATGCGCTGCTTCGCGAAGTGGCCGAGCATACCGATCTGACTCACGATGATTGGCGAGCCTGGCTGCAGGCCACCTCGGTCCCCGTCGCTGAGCTCGAACGCCTACGCTCGTTGGCCGATGACGCCGAGAGCTGGCTGGCCATGTTGCTGGAACGGTTGCGGGCATTGCATGGTGACGAGGGCGCGGCGCGCCGCGAGGCGCCGCGTCGGCTGATCGCCAGCGCCGGAGAGCCGACGCTCGCCGAGACGTTGCGCTGGTGTCACCGAGAGTTCAGGGCGCTGTTGCCATCGCTGCGTGAGGGCAGCAGCGAATGGTGACCGGCGCGGGGCGGTCGTGCTAGTCTGATCGATAGATGATAACGACCGGGGCTCAGGCTCTGGTCGTTTTTTATTGGTCTCGCCTTTTGCCCGATTCGTGACGGCCAATAGATCGGTGTTTGACTGCCAACGCTCGCTGAGCAACGCGCGGACCGAATAGTACGCAGCGAATTTGTCTAGAACGAAACAGCACAGAACGAAAGAGAGAGGTCAGTCGTGTCCGATACCGCGATTCTGGAAATCGTCGAGCTTGCCAATGGGGAAGTGGTGCTGCGGCCGGCGGAAGCGACCGGCGAGCCGCTCGTGTCGATCCGCTTTTCCGAAGAGGCCGTCGAGCTGCTGCGCCGCAATCGCTTCGAGGTGGCCCGCGAAATGCTCGATCATGCGATTACCCGCACTCACCTGTGGGAAGGTGATGAAGAGGAGTCGTCGGAAGCCGAATTGGCGACCGTACACTAGCTTCATGGCATCCGACGGGACCAGCGAGTCCGGTTCCGTCCTCGAGATGATTTCCCTCCGATTGATTCGATCCTACTCCTCCCGGAGACCCTGCGATGGCTCAGCCGTTAACGACGCCGATCCCGGCCGGCATCACGCCGGATGCTTCCGCTAGCACGACGTCGGACGCTTGCGCTAGCAAGACGCTCGATCACCGGTCACTGGATAGTGAAGCGATTCGCGAGGCGCGGCGGGATCTCGCCGCCTGTTTCCGGATGGCTGCTGCCCTGGGCATGGGAGAAGGGATCTGCAATCACTTCTCGGTGATGGTGCCGGGATGGAACGATCGCTTCCTGGTCAATCCCTACGGGCTGGCGTTCGAAGAGATCACGGCTTCGAGTCTGCTGATCTGCGATTTCGCGGGGCGGGTGCTCTCCGGCGAGGGGGCGCCCGAGGCGACAGCGTTCCATATTCACGCGCGGTTGCATCTCAACAAGCCAGGCGCGCGGGCGGCGTTTCACACCCACATGCCCAATGCCACGGCGTTGACCATGACGGCTGGCGAGCCGCTGCTGTGGGCGGGCCAGACTGCACTCAAGTTCTACGGTCGTAGCGTGGTGGACGACCACTATAATGGCCTCGCGCTGGATAGTGCGGAGGGCGATCGAATTGCCGCTGCCATGGGCGATGCCGATGTGGTGTTCCTGCGCCATCATGGCGTGATCGTCACGGCGCCGACGATCGCCGAGGCCTGGGATGATCTCTACTTTCTGGAGCGCGCCGCGGAAGTGCAGCTCAAGGCGATGAGTTCCGGCCGGGAAGTGCTGGCGGTGGATCCGGCCGTCGCGGCCACCACGGCGGCACAGATGCGACTGGAGGACCCCGAAAGTGCCCGGCTTCACCTGGCTAGCGTGCGCCGTCGTCTCGAACGTGTCGCCCCGGATTACGCTGACTGAGCGCCACCCCGCAGCGCCAGACCCGCGCTGCAAAAGGCCAGTCCGGCGATCCTACAGCGCCAGACCTGCGATCAGCGCCGCGATCACCGCGATGACAACCGATGTCAGCGCGATCGTCAGCAGGCCGCGCCGGCGTGTAGCGCTGAAGATGAAGAACGTGGGGAAGGCGATGGTCATCGCGAGCATCGAGATTATCCAGGCAAAGTTGGCCATCGAGCTTGCGGCTCCTGCAGCGAAAGGGTGAGCGTCGTTGGGCGGCATTATACAGATCGCGAGCGCCGCTGCGGGGTTCTAGGTTCATTGACGGTTCGACGGTGCGCGACGTGGGTCGCGGTCAATTCTGGAGGGACACTGATGGCGACTGGCTGGCCGAAGACCGAAAGCGGTGCGCTTCGCCTGTCGATGGCCGTGGCGGCGGCCATTGGCGCGGTGGCGTTGACGGTTTCGGTGCTGTCCGCTTCTCAGGCGATCCTGCTCGATGGCCTGTTCAATGCGATCTACGCCGTGGTCGGGCTGTTCACGCTGCGGGTCGGGCGGCTGGTCATCGCACCGGACGACGACACCTATCCCTTCGGCTACGGCTATTTCGAATCGATGGTCAACGCCTGCAAGGGCCTGCTGATGCTGGGCGTCTCCGCCCTGGCGCTGTTCAATTCCGTCACCGCACTGCTCACCGGCGGCAATACGATCGCCGCGGGTATCTCCATCGTCTACGCCGCTCTGGCCACCGCGGCCTGTACGCTGACGGCTCTCGTGCTGCGTCGAGTCAGTGGTCATGTCCGCAGTCCGTTGCTGGAAGCCGATATCGAGAACTGGCGGGTCAACGCCCTGATCTCGGCGGCGGTGCTGTTGGCTTTCTGCCTGATTCCCGTGGCTCGGGCGCTTGGCTGGCATGCCATCGTGCCCTACGTGGATGCCTGGCTGGTCATCGCCGTCGTGCTGCTGTGCCTGGGGGTACCGGTGCGCGTGGCCAGGACCGCGATTCTGGAGCTGTTGAATCGGTCTCCGCGATCGGCCTTGGTCGATCCCGTGCGGGCGTCGATTCTCGGGGCGTTGGCGCCGCTTCCCACGCGGGCCGTCTATGTCCGCATGGTGCGGCCGGGCAGGCTGCTCTATGTCACCGTGCATGTGGTGCTCGACGAGGCCCACCCGTTGACCATCCGGCAGGCGGACGAGTGGCGGGCCACGCTCGACGCCAGCGTACGTGAAGTGTCGGCACCGGTGATCGTCGAGACGCTGTTCACCGCGGAAGAGCGCTGGGCGGCGCCCAGCGCCGGTCACGGCATTGCCGAATCCTGAGACCCCGTCTCTTCGTCTCTTCGTGTCTTCGCGCCGTACCGCCCGCTCAGCGCAGTTTGGTCAAGCGTAGCTCGGAGAGCTGGGCCGGGGGCAGAAAGGAGTCCGAACGCGCTTCTTCCCAGTAGTTCTGGAACACTGTGTGCTGACTGTTGCCGTTGAGCAGTTCGTCCGGCTGCAGGAAGGTGAACAGCTTGTCGTAGGACTGGATCTCGTCGGCGGAAACGCGGCGAATGATATGCTCCGGGCCCAGTTCCGATGGATGTTGAAGACCTGCCGCGGCCAGCATCTCGGCCAGCCCCTTGAGCGTGTTGTGATGGAAGTTGTAGACCCGCTCTGACTTGTCGGCGACGTCCAGGTGACGACTACGACTGGGATCCTGAGTCGCCACGCCGCTGGGGCACTTGTCGGAGTGGCAGTTGAGTGCCTGGATGCAGCCCAGCGAGAACATGAAGCCGCGTGCGGCGTTGCACCAGTCGGCGCCCAGCGCCATAGTGCGGGCGATGTTGAAGCCGGAGGTGATCTTGCCGGCGACGCCGATCTTGATCTCCTCGCGCAGGCCGGCGCCGACCAGCGTGTTGTGCACCAGCATCAGGGCCTCCGTCAGCGGCACGCCCAGACGGTTGATGAACTCTAGCGGCGCCGCACCCGTACCGCCTTCGCCGCCGTCGACGACGATGAAGTCGGGTCGCTGGCCGGTCTCGCGCATCGCCTTGACCATCGCGAACCACTCCCACGGGTGGCCGATCGACAGCTTGAAGCCCACCGGCTTGCCGCCGGAGAGCTCGCGCAGCCGGCCGATGAATGCCATCAGCTCCAGCGGCGTGGAGAAGGCGCTGTGACCGGCCGGGGAGACCACGTCTTCACCCACCGGCACTTCGCGCGCTTCGGCGATCTCGGCGGTCACCTTGGCGGCGGGCAGGATGCCGCCGTGGCCCGGTTTCGCGCCCTGCGATAGCTTGATCTCGATCATCTTGACCTGTTCGTCGCGGGCGTTGGCGGCGAAGCGCTCTTCGTTGAAGCTGCCGTCGTCATGGCGGCAACCGAAGTAGCCGGAGCCGATCTCCCACACCAGATCTCCGCCGTGAATCCGGTGATAACGGGAGATCGAACCTTCGCCGGTATCATGATAGAACCGGCCTTTGCGGGCGCCGGCGTTGAGCGATTCGATGGCATTGCCGGAAAGCGAGCCGAAACTCATCGCCGAGACATTGAACACGCTGGCGGAGTAGGGCTGGCTGCAAAGGCTGCCACCGATCTGGACGCGGAAGTCGCTGTCGTCGATGTGGGCAGGTCGTAGAGAATGGTTGATCCATTCGTGGCCCGGGGCGTACATGTCTCTCAGTGACCCGAACGGCTTCTTGTCGCTCTCGTTCTTGGCCCGCTGATAGACCACGGCGCGCTGTTCCCGGGAGAACGGGCGCTCGTCGAGATCGGACTGGATAAAGTATTGACGAATTTCGGGGCCGATCGATTCGAGGATGTAGCGGCAGTGGGCCAGAATTGGATAGTTGCGGCTGACGGTGCGGCGTTTCTGACGGGTATCGTGAAACCCGAGCCATGAAAGACCGCCGAAGACGACGATGCCCCACCACCAGTACGATGAAAATGCTAGCCCAATCACGGAAACGACCAGCAGGCAGAGGCTGGCGATGAAAGCGGCGTTGCGTAACGGTAGGCGCGAAAGGCCAGTGGCATAGCTCATGCGGACATCGGCTCCAGGCAGGTGAAATCGCGGTGGCACGGGTCGCCACCGCGGCCATGGAGGATAGCGCAACGCCCGGCGTTGCGGCCAACGCCACCGACGGCTATTTTGGAGAGCCGCTTCGGCCTCGCCGAGACATCGCCTTGCGATCGACGCCGCTCGTCGAATGACTCAGCGCTTTCCTGGTTGAGGCACGGGCCGGCCCAACGGATTCCGGCATGCCTGATTTTTCGCCCTTTTGATACTTTGCCCTTTTGATACAAGGAATGCCTGAGCTTGCGACATCACCGATCCTTTCTGCGGTTGCGACTGCTCCTGCTGGTGCTTCACGGCTACATCGGCTGGCGGTTGCTGCCGGACCTGTCGGCGGGAGTCTGGGGGTGGCTGGTCGGCGGCGGCTATCTGCTGGCCAGCGCCATCATGATTCCGCTGGTGGTGAGAGTGACCTGGCTCAACGGGCGCTGGCTGGCGTGGCCCGTGGCATTGATGGCCGGCGTGTTCTCGTTTCTGCTTCAGCTCACGCTGTTGCGCGACATTCTGCTGGTGGGCTGGAGTCTGGTCGCTGCTTTATCGGCGCTGACGGTTCACGTCAGCGCCTGGATCGTGCTGGCGGCGACGCTTCTGCTCTCCGGCTATGCCCTGTGGCAGGCGAGGCGGGTGCCGCGCACGGTCGAGATATCGGTGCCGCTGGCCGACTTACCGCCCGCGCTGGAGGGATTCGTCATCGTTCAGCTCAGTGACTTGCACGTCGGTCCGACGATCAAGCGCAACCATCTGCAGCGTATCGTCGAACGGGTCAATTCGCTGGCGCCGGATCTGGTCGCGATCACCGGCGATCTGACCGATGGTCGTGTGGCGGAGCTAGAGAATGACGTGGCGCCATTGGCGAGCTTGAACGCGCGGCACGGCACCTTCTGCGTGACCGGCAACCACGAGTACTACAGTGAAGCGGAGGCGTGGATCGCGGCGTTTCGACGGCTGGGAATGCGCGTGCTGATCAACGAATGCGACTATGTCGAGCATGACGGCGCGGCACTAGCCGTCGCCGGCATCACGGATCTGTCGGCGGGTTATTATGTCGCCAGCCATCGAAGTGATCCCGCGGCGGCTGCCCGGGATATTCCCTCGGGCATGACGCGGATATTGCTGGCACACCAGCCCAATTCGGCCCCCCAGGCCGCGGAAGCGGGATTCGATCTCCAGCTTTCCGGTCACACCCATGGCGGTCAGCTGTGGCCGTGGAGCCTGCTGGCCCGACGCGCCAACCGATTCCTGGCGGGGCTGGGCAAGGAGGGGCGGATGTGGGTCTATACCAGCCGCGGCACCGGGTACTGGGGGCCGCCGATGCGCTTTGGCGCGCCAGCGGAGATCACCCGGATTCGGCTGACGGCGGCATAGGCCCGGATTCGGGGCAGGTAGACGAGTCCGGATTTCGGCCGTAAAAGGCCGCGATAAAAAAGCCAGCGATACAATCGCTGGCTTTCTAAGGGTGCCCCGTAGTGACGTTTCAGGCCGCCTTGGCTCTGCGATTGAGGGTTTCCAGCAACCCGTCGATACGCTTGAGGCGATCTTCTGCTTTCTCCATGTCGCCATGGAAGCGTAGCGTGTCGGCGCCGTCGAGCTTGTACTCGCCGGGGTGGCGCTGGATCAGTTCGACCAGCGTCATCGGGTCGACCTGCGGGTCCGGGCCGAAAATCACCCGGCCACGCTCGGCTCCGGCTTCGAGCTTGGCGATGCCGAGCCGTTCGGCACGCTGGCGCAGTCGGGTCTGTCGGAACAGCGTCTTGAGCGGCGGCGGGAGCAGGCCGAAGCGATCGATCATCTCCACCTGCAGCTCCTTGAGCGCGCCTTCGTCGGCCGCACTACTGATGCGCTTGTACATGATCAGGCGCTGCTGGATGTCCGGCAGGTAGTCGTCCGGAATCAGCGCCGGCAGATTGAGGCTGATCTCGGTGCCTTCGTCGAGCGGGGCTTCGATATTGGGCGTCTTGCCGGCCCGGATCGCCTTCACCGCGCGATCGAGCATCTGCATGTAGAGGCTGTAGCCGACGGTTTCCATCTGGCCGCTCTGCTCGTCGCCGAGTAGCTCGCCAGCGCCGCGGATCTCCATGTCGTGACTGGCCAGCGTGAAGCCGGCGCCGAGATCGTCGCTCTGGGTGATGGCTTCGAGTCGCTTGATCGCATCCCGGGTCATGGCCTTGGGCGGCGGGGTCAGCAGATAGGCATAGGCCTGATGGTGGCTGCGCCCGACGCGGCCGCGCAGCTGGTGCAGCTGGGCCAGACCGAACTTGTCGGCCCGCTCGATGATGATGGTATTGGCACTGGGGACGTCGATGCCGGTTTCGATGATGGTCGAACACATCAGCACGTTGAAGCGCTTGTGGTAGAAGTCGGACATCACCCGCTCCAGCGCCCGTTCGGGAAGCTGACCGTGGGCGACGCCGACGCGGGCCTCCGGCACCAGCTCGCGAATCTTTTCGGCGCTGGCCTCGATCGATCTGACCTCGTTGTGCAGGAAGTACACCTGACCGCCACGCAGGATTTCGCGCAGCAGCGCTTCCTTGACCACCGGCTCGTTGCGCTGCTGGACGAACGTCTTGACCGACAGCCGGCGCGCCGGCGGCGTCGCGATGATCGAAAGGTCACGAATGCCGTTCATCGCCATGTTGAGCGTACGCGGGATCGGCGTTGCCGTCAGCGTCAGGATATCCACCTCGGCACGCAGCTGCTTGAGGCGCTCCTTCTGAGCGACACCGAAGCGGTGCTCTTCGTCGATGATCATCAACCCCAGGTTGGAGAGCTTGACCGATCTTGAGAGCAGCTTGTGCGTGCCGATCACGATATCGGCACGACCTTCGGCCATGCGCTTCAGCGCGTCGGTTTCTTCCTTGGCGCCGGTGAAACGAGACAGCATCTCGATCTGCACCGCGGTGTCGGCGAAACGATCGCGGAAGTTGTCGTAGTGCTGCTGGGCCAGCAGGGTGGTGGGGACCAGCACCACCACCTGGCGGCCGGAATTGACCGCGAGGAACGCGGCGCGCATTGCTACTTCGGTCTTGCCGAAGCCGACATCGCCGCAGACGACTCGATCCATCGGCCGCGGCGCGGTCATGTCGTCGATCACCGCCTCGATGGCAGCGTGCTGATCCGGCGTCTCCTCGAACGGAAAGCTGGCGGCGAAGCGCAGATATTCGTCGCCGGGCATATCGCTGGCGAAACCCTCTCTGGCTTCCCGGCGGGCGTAGATATCGAGCAGTTCGGCAGCGGTGTCGCGAATTTTCTCGGCGGCTTTCTTGCGGGCCTTGTCCCAGGTATCCGAGCCCAGTTTATGCAGCGGGGCGAGCTCGTCGCTGGCGCCTGCATAGCGGGAGATGAGCTGCAGATTGTCGACCGGGACGTAGAGCTTGGCGCCGCCGGCGTACTCCAGCGCCAGGAACTCTGCCGCCTGACCGCCGGCAGTGATCATTTCCAGCCCCATGTAGCGGCCGACGCCGTGATGCTGGTGCACCACCGGCGATCCGGGGCGTAATTCGGAGAGATGACGCACGGCCAGCTCGTTGTCGTCGGTGACCTTGGCGCGGCGACGCGTCTGGCGCACTACGTCGCCGTAGAGTTCGGTTTCGGTGACGATCGCGACGTTGGGATCGCCAAGCCACAGCCCTTCGTCCAGGGCGCCCTCGGCAATCGCGAAAGACTGATTGCCGTCCAGAAAATCCTGCCAGCCATCGATATGGGGCATATCCCGATGCAGCGGCGCCAGGGCTTCGTCGAGGGCCTCTCGGCGCCCGCGAGACTCGGCGACGAACAGAACGCGCAGATCGCGGTGGGCGTCGAGGAACGTCTCCAGCGTCGCCAGCGGGCGTTGGGCCCGGGCATTGATCGCCACCGCCGGGGGCGGCTGCGTCGCGCTGGCGACGGCGTGACGCGTTTCCGGATCGGTGACGAATTCGAGACGCGGGTGCTGCTTGATCGCGGCGAACACTTCGGCCGCGGGCACGAACGCCTTCGCCGGCGGCAACAGCGGGCGAGTGGGATCGACGCCAAGGTTCTCGTAGCGACCCTCGATCGAACCCCAGTGGTGCTCGGCGGCTTCGAACACGTCGGGAAGCATGGCGATGCGGGTCTCGCTGCCTAGATGCTCGAACAGCGTGGCGGTCTCCTCGAAGAACAGCGGCAGGTACTGCTCGAGTCCGGGAGAGGGGATGCCCTTGATCGCATCGACATACAGCGGGCACTGCCGCGGATCGACGTCGAACAGCGTCTCGAAACCTTCGCGAAAGCAGGCGATCGCCGAGCGTGATAGCGAGTACTCGTGCGCCGGCAGCAGGTCGATGCGTTCGATCTTGTCCTGGGTGCGCTGGGTGTCCGGGTCGAAGCGCCGGAGCGTGTCGATCTCATCGTCGAACAGGTCGATGCGCAGCGGCGCGCTCGTGCCCATGGGGAAGAGGTCGATCAGCGAGCCCCGCATGGCGTACTCGCCAGGTTCGTAGACAGTTTCCACCGCCCGGTAGCCCGCCCGCGAAAGACGCTCGCGAAAGCTTTCCCGATCGAGTCGATCACCCGTGGCCAGCGTCATCACGCGACCGGCCACGTATTCCCGCGGCGGCAGGCGCTGCATCAGAGTATTGACCGAAACCAGCACGATGCCCTGGGTGCCCTCCTGCAGTTCCCGCAGCGTTCTGAGGCGCTCGGAAACGATGTCCTGGTGGGGCGAGAAGCTGTCGTAGGGCAGCGTCTCCCAGTCAGGGAACGGCATCACCGGCACCCGGGCGAAGAAGCGCAGGTTGCTTTCGAGACGCTGGGCGCTAGCCGTATCCGGGGTGACCACCAGAAGCGGGGCGTCGTCTGCCAGACGTGCCAAGGTCAGCGCGATGGCGCTTCCCTGGGGCAGTTGGCAATAGCGGGTTTCGCGCGTGCCAGTCGGCAGAGGCGGGGTGAGCGGTGTGTAGTGCGACATGAGCCTTTCGAAGAACGAATTTGCGTGAGGGGATGATAGCAGGCTGGGGCTGAGCCGGGGACGTCGCGCCCGATTTCTTGTTGTTGACTCGGCCATTCCGGCTGCCGTCGTGGTTTTCCCGCCGTGGTCGTTCACTTCGACTTTTGTAGTGAAACTACAGCTTCTGCGACTACGGGGAGATTGCGGTGTGTTCTGTAGAGTGCGGATAATAATCGGGTTTTTAGCCAGCTCGACGCTTCCGGCAAGGATTGGTCAACGGCCCGATCGATCAATTCGACCCCCAAATTCGACCCGCCCATTCGACCAGAGAGGCCCGCTTGTGAGTCAGGAACAGCTCGATACCGTCTTCCAGGAGTGGCAGGACAACGAAGCTCGCGCGGAAGAGATGATTCCGCTACTCGGCAAGCTCTATCGTCAGTACAACGTCATTCCTTCGCTATTCGGACGCTCGTTGATCAATCGCTCCGTCACTCGGATCCTCAAGAATCACCGTTATGTCCGCAAGGTCGAGGGGACCGAGCTCTCCATCGCCGAGACGCTGCCGATGGTGCGCGCCATGAGTGAAATGGAGCTGGGGCCGGCGCATATCGATATCGGTCGGTTGGGGGTGGCGTTCAAGAATTCCGATGAAACCGACGTCGTGGCGTTTCTCGAGCGCGAGCTGGCCGATATCGTCGGCGGGCACGACAGCGGCGGCATGGGCGGCGAGCCGCAGGACGTGGTGCTCTACGGCTTCGGACGTATCGGCCGCATTCTGGCCCGGATCATGATCGAGAAGGCCGGCGGCGGAAATCTGCTGCGGCTGCGGGCCATCGTCGTACGCGGCAGCGGCGACGACCTCGAAAAACGGGCCAGCCTGCTGCGCCGCGATTCGGTCCACGGCCCGTTCTCCGGCTCGATCGATATCGATCATGACAACCACGCACTGATCGCCAACGGCCATTATATCCGGATCATCTATGCCGATTCGCCGGCCGAGATCGATTACACCGCCTATGGCATCGACAACGCGATCGTGGTCGACAACACCGGCAAGTGGCGCGACCGGGAAGGGCTGGCACAGCACCTGGAGTGTAAAGGCGTGGCCAAGGTGCTGCTGACGGCACCGGGCAAGGGCGATCTCAAGAACATCGTTCACGGTATCAACCACCAGACCATCGGCGAAGACGACCGCATCGTCTCGGCGGCGTCGTGCACGACCAACGCCATCGTGCCGGTGCTGAAAGCGATCGACGACGAGTTCGGCATCTTGCACGGCCACGTCGAGACCGTGCACTCCTATACCAACGACCAGAACCTGATCGACAATTACCATAAGGGTGATCGTCGCGGCCGCAGTGCGCCTCTCAACATGGTGCTGACCGAGACCGGTGCGGCCAAGGCGGTCGCCAAGGCGTTGCCGGCGCTGGCGGGCAAGTTGACGGGGAACGCGATTCGGGTGCCGACACCCAACGTCTCGATGGCGATTCTGAACCTGTCGCTGGAGAGGGAGACCGACCGCGTGGCGCTCAACGAGTATCTTCGCCAGATGGCGCTGCACTCGCCGATGCACAAGCAGATCGACTACGTCGATTCGCCGGAAGTGGTGTCATCGGACTTTGTCGGCAACCGTCATGCGGGGATCCTGGACGCCAAGGCGACCATCGCCGACGGCAAGCAGGCGGTGCTCTACGTGTGGTATGACAACGAGTTCGGTTACAGCTGCCAGGTGGTGAGGATCCTGCAGTACATGTCGCGCGTCTGCCACCGGTATCTCCCCGCCACGGCTTGACTCGTCCATTAAACTTTAGTCTAAAAAGTCTCGGCGATGTCGAGACTTTTTCGTTATCCGGCAGCCGGGGTGGCATGTGGGCGAGTAGTCTTCCGCGGCCCGGATCATTATACTGGTGCGCGTTTTTCGGCGTGGTCCATCGAGTTCCAGGACCATGGAAGTCACCCTTTCTGATAAGAAAAGTCTTCGGATTCCGTGAGGTCTTCTCCTGTTGCCGCTTCCTTGGGTGCCGCTGAGAGGACATGCTTGACGTCCGTCGAACCTTTTTCCTTATTGCCATCAGATTCGACAACTGGGCGAGACTATGATCGAAGTCAAACGAGGCCTGGACCTTCCCGTCGCCGGGGCGCCCGAACAGCGTCTCGACGAGGGGCGCGCCGTGCGCCACGTCGCGCTGCTCGGGTCCGATTACGTCGGCATGAGGCCGACCATGGAGGTCCGCGAGGGCGATCGCGTAAAGCGGGGCCAGGTGTTGTTCAGCGACAAGAAAGTGGCGGGCGTTCGCTTTACCGCGCCGGGCGCTGGTGAAGTGGTCGCCATCCATCGTGGCGAGAAGCGTCGCCTGTTGTCGGTGGTCATCAAGCTCGACGAGGAAGAGCAGAGCGAGACGTTCACGGCCTACGGGGCGGACGGTTTGTCCTCGCTCTCGAGGCAGCAGGTCGTCGATCAGCTGGTCGAATCCGGCTTCTGGACGGCGCTGCGTACTCGGCCTTTCTCGCGGGTGCCGGCACTCGACGCGGTGCCTGCGGATATCTTCGTGACCGCGATCGACACGCACCCGCTGGCGGCCGATCCCAAGCTGATCATCGATGCCGACAGTGACGCTTTCCGCCACGGACTCGAGGTGATCCGCCATCTGACGCCGGGCAAGGTTTTCGTGACTCGTCGTGGCAACGCTCAACTGCCGGGCGACGATCTGGAAGGGGTGCAGGCCGAGGGCTTCGAAGGGCTGCATCCGGCGGGGCTGGTGGGTACGCATATTCACTATCTGTCGCCGGTCGGTCTGCAGCGTCAGGTGTGGCATCTCGACTGCCAGGACGTGATCGCCATCGGCAAGCTTTTCGCCGAAGGCCGTTTCGATCCGACCCGCGTGATCGCCATCGGCGGGCCGCGAGCTACCAATCCGCGCCTGGTGCGGACGCGTCTGGGCGCCAGCAGCGAAGAGCTGCTCGAAGGCGAGATCGAGAAGCCGGAGGATACGCGCGTCATCTCCGGGTCCATCTTCGGCGGTACCCAGTGCGAGGGCAGTCGCCAGTTTCTGGGCCGTTTCCATCGCCAGTTCTCGCTGCTGGAAGAGGGCAACAAGCGCGCGTTCATGGGCTGGCTGTCGCCAGGTCGCAACCGCCATTCGGTCATGGGAATCTATGTTTCTCAATTCCTGGGCCTGCCCAACTACGCGCCCAATACGTCGACCAACGGCTCCGAGCGTGCGATGGTGCCGATTGGCGCCTACGAGAAGGTGATGCCGCTGGACATCATGCCGACGCAGCTGTTGCGTGCCTTGATCGTCGGCGATATCGAAGCGGCCATGGAGCTCGGCTGCCTGGAGCTGGATGAGGAAGACCTTTCGCTGTGCACCTATGTGTGCCCGGGCAAGTATGAGTACGGTCCCATCCTGCGCGACAACCTGACCATGATCGAGAAAGAGGCCTGATGATGGGGATTCGCAATACGCTCGACAAGCTGGAGCCTCATTTCGAGAAGGGCGGCAAGTACGAGAAGTTCTATGCCCTGTATGAGGCGGTCGATACGATTTTCTATTCGCCGCCCAGCGTCACCAAGAGCATGACCCACGTGCGCGACGGGATCGACCTGAAACGCATCATGATCACGGTCTGGGCCTGCACGTTCCCGGCGATGTTCTTCGGCATGTACAACGCCGGCTATCAGGCCAACCTGGCCATCGCCGACGGCTTCAGCGCGATCGGCGGCTGGCGTGAAGTCCTGACCATGGCGTTGGCGGGAAGCCATGATCCCGGCAGCATCTGGGCCAACTTCGTGCTGGGCGCGACCTACTTCCTGCCGATCTATCTGGTGACCTTCCTGGTGGGCGGTTTCTGGGAAGTGCTGTTCGCCGTCAAGCGTGGCCACGAAGTCAACGAGGGGTTCTTCGTCACCTCGGTACTGTTCGCGCTGACCCTGCCGGCGACGATTCCGCTGTGGCAGGTGGCACTCGGCATCAGCTTCGGTGTGGTGATCGGCAAGGAAATCTTCGGTGGCACCGGCAAGAACTTCCTAAACCCGGCACTGACCGGGCGTGCCTTCCTCTACTTCGCTTATCCGGCGCAGATCTCCGGCGACAGCGTATGGGTGCCTGCCGACGGCTTTACCGGCGCCACGGCACTGTCCAACGCCTCGCTCAACGGTATGGACGGGCTGCATCAGCAGTACAGCTGGTGGGATGCTTTCTTCGGCTTCATCCAGGGCTCCGTGGGGGAAACCTCGACGCTGGCGATCCTGATCGGCGCGGCGGTGCTGCTGCTGACGCGGATCGCGTCCTGGCGCATCATGGCGGGTGTCATGCTCGGCATGATCTTCACTGCCTCGCTGTTCAATCTGGTTGGCTCCGACAGCAATCCGATGTTCGCGATGCCGTGGTACTGGCATCTGGTGCTGGGCGGATTTGCCTTCGGCATGGTGTTCATGGCGACCGATCCGGTGTCGGCGTCGATGACCAATCGTGGCAAGCTGATCTTCGGTGCGCTGATCGGCGTGATGACGATACTGATTCGCGTCGTCAATCCGGCATTCCCCGAGGGCATCATGCTGGCCATCCTGTTTGCCAATCTGTTCGCGCCGCTGATTGATCACATCTTCGTGCAGGCCAACGTCAAGCGTCGTCGCAAACGCCTGGCCGCGCTGGCGCCCGCCGAGAAGGAGGCTGTCTGATGGCGAGCAACAACTCGATCAAGAAGACGCTGATCGTCGCGTTCTCACTCTGTGTGATCTGCTCGGTGGTCGTCTCTTCCGCTGCCGTGGTTCTCAAGCCGAAGCAGGTGCAGAATCAGGAGCTCGATCGCAAGAGCAACATTCTACAGGTGACCCAGCTCTACAAGCCGGGTGACGACGTCGAAGAGAAGTACGCCGAGCTGATCACGCCGCGCGTGGTCAATCTCGAGACCGGCGAATATTCCGAGGATCTGGATCCGGGCAGCTACGATCAGTTCGATGCCGCCAGGGATCCCGCGACCTCGCGCACGCTGTCGGGCGACGACGATATCGCCGGTATCGGCCGTCAGGAGAATTTCTCCACGGTCTATCTGGTCGGTAACCCCGATGACCCGGAGCAGATCGTCATGCCGATCCGCGGCCAGGGGTTGTGGGGGCTGATGGAGGGCTTCTTGTCCGTGCGGGGTGATGGCAATACCATCGTGGGTCTATCCTATTACGACCAGTCGGAGACGCCGGGACTCGGCGGCGAGGTCGACAATCCGCGCTGGAAGGCCAAGTGGGAAGGCAAGAAGATCTACGAGGACGGCGATTTCCAGGATCCTCAGATTCAACTCGTGAAAGGCGGTGCCAGCGGCGAATATGAAGTCGATGCGCTGTCCGGAGCCTCGCTCACCAGTCGAGGTGTCACCAACATGTTGCGGTTCTGGCTGAGCGAAGGCGGCTATGCCCCCTATCTCGCCCGATTCCACGGCGATTCCCAAGGAGGAGCGTGAAGATGGCTACGGACTCCGTAAAAGACATCGTCCTGTCACCGGTCTTCAAGAACAACCCCATTGCCCTGCAGGTGCTGGGGATCTGTTCGGCCCTGGCGGTGACCAACTCGATGAGCGTGTCGCTGGTCATGGGGCTGGCGGTCATCGCCGTGACGGCCTTTTCCAGCATGTTCGTCTCGCTGATCCGCAATCACATTCCCTCGTCGATCCGGATCATCGTGCAGATGACCATCATCGCCTCGCTGGTCATCGTGGTCGATCAGGTCCTGCGGGCCTATGCCTATGACATGTCCAAGCAGCTGTCGGTGTTCGTCGGGTTGATCATCACCAACTGTATCGTCATGGGGCGCGCCGAAGCCTACGCCATGCAGAACGGCCCGGTGATGAGCTTCCTGGACGGTGTCGGCAACGGCCTCGGTTATGCGGTGATTCTGCTGATCGTCGGCTTCATCCGCGAACTGCTGGGTTCCGGTAGCGTGTTCGGTCTGACGATCCTGCCGACCGTCCAGAATGGCGGCTGGTACGTGCCCAACGGGCTGATGCTGCTGCCGCCGTCCGCGTTCTTCGTCATCGGGCTGCTGATCTGGATTTTGCGTTCGCTCAACCCGGAGCAGGTCGAGAAGACCGAGTACCGAATCGTTGCCAACAGCAAGGCCAAGATCAAGGAGACCGCTAATGTTTGAGCACTATCTCAGCCTGTTCGTGAAGGCGGTCTTCGTCGAGAACATGGCGCTGGCGTTCTTCCTGGGCATGTGTACCTTTCTGGCCGTTTCCAAGAAGATATCTTCGGCTATTGGCCTGGGTATCGCGGTCGTGGTGGTGCTGACGATCACCGTGCCGGTCAACAACCTGATTCTGACCTATCTGCTGAAAGCGGGCGCTCTTACCTGGACCGGTCTCGAGGGTGCCGAGAATATCGATCTCAGCTTCCTGGGGCTGTTGAGCTATATCGGTGTCATCGCGGCGATCGTCCAGATTCTGGAGATGTTCCTCGATAAATTCGTGCCCTCGCTCTACAACGCGCTGGGTGTATTCCTGCCGTTGATTACCGTCAACTGCGCGATCATGGGCGCATCGCTGTTCATGGTGCAGCGCGACTACACTTTCGGCGAGTCGGTGGTCTACGGTGCGGGCGCCGGTGCCGGCTGGGCGCTGGCGATCATGGCGTTGGCGGGCATCCGTGAGAAGCTCAAGTACAGCGATGTGCCGGGTAGCCTGCAGGGCCTCGGCATTACCTTCATCACGGCGGGTCTGATGTCGTTGGGCTTCATGTCCTTCTCCGGCATTCAGCTCTGAAGTCAAGGCAGCGCTTGGCTCGGGGCAACGACGTCAACGCAACAAGGAAATAGGAATCCGACATGGTCGATACATCCATCATCGTGCTCGGCGTCGTCATGTTCACCGTGATCGTGCTGGGGTTGGTAGCGGTCATTCTGGCCGCGCGCAGCCGGCTGGTCAGTAGCGGTGACGTGGCGATCGAGATCAACGGCGATCCCGACAATACGGTAACGACTCAGGCCGGAGGCAAGCTGCTCCAGACCTTGGCAGCCAACGGCATCTTTCTCTCGTCGGCATGCGGCGGCGGCGGTTCCTGCGCGCAGTGCAAGTGTCAGGTGAGCGACGGCGGCGGCTCGATTCTGCCGACCGAAGAGTCGCACTTCACGCTGCGCGAGAGAAAGGAAGGATGGCGTCTCTCCTGCCAGGTGCCGGTCAAGCAGGACATGAAGATTCGCGTTCCCGACGAGGTCTTCGGCGTCAAGAAATGGGAGTGCGAGGTTACCGAGAATCCCAATGTCGCCACGTTCATCAAGGAGCTGAATCTCAAGCTTCCGGAAGGTGAAGAAGTGGCTTTCCGTGCCGGTGGCTACGTCCAGCTGGTGGCGCCGCCCTACGACGTCAAGTTCTCCGACTTCGATATCGAGGAGGAGTATCGCGGCGACTGGGAGAAGTTCGGCCTGTTCAATGTCTACCACAAGAGCGACGAAGAGGTGATCCGCGCCTATTCGATGGCGAACTATCCCGAGGAGAAAGGGCTTCTCAAGTTCAATATTCGTATCGCGACGCCACCGCCGAAGTCGAGCCATCCGCCGGGGCTGATGTCGACCTACGTGTTCGGTCTGAAGCCGGGTGACAAGGTCACTGTGATGGGGCCGTTCGGGGAGTTCTTCGCCAAGGATACCGAGGCAGAGATGATCTTCATCGGTGGCGGTGCGGGCATGGCGCCGATGCGCAGCCACATCTTCGACCAGCTCAAGCGGCTTGAGTCTTCGCGCAAGATGTCGTTCTGGTACGGCGCGCGCTCCTGGCGGGAGACGTTCTACAACGAAGAGTACGATCAGCTTGCCGAGGAATTCGAGAACTTCGAATGGCACCTGGCACTGTCGGACCCGCAGCCGGAAGACAACTGGGAAGGCGCTACCGGGTTCATCCACAACGTGCTCTACGAGAACTATCTCAAGGATCACCCGGCTCCCGAAGACTGCGAGTACTACATGTGCGGGCCGCCGATGATGAATGCCTCGGTGATCAAGATGCTGACCGATCTGGGCGTCGAACCCGAAAACATCATGCTGGACGATTTCGGCGGATGATCCCACGGCTCGAGCGCCGAGTAACAGGGCCGATCCTTCTGGGATTGGCCCTGTTGCTATTCGCACTGCTGACCGGGTGCGAGCGCGAACCTCAGTCCTATCGGCTGGAAGGCCCGATCTTCGGCACCGGATTCCATATCACCTTCTACGGTGATTACGACGATGAGCAGCTGGCCCGGATCGAACAGTCGGTCAAGGATGCGCTGCACCATGTCGACCACCTGATGTCGACCTACAAACCCGATTCCGAACTGTCCCGCTTCAATCAGTCGCCGGTGGGGAAGCCTTTCGAACTGTCGCCGCAGACGGCAGAAGTCGTCCGAGAGGCGATTCGCGTGGGCGACATGTCCAATGGCGCCTTCGACGTCACGGTCGGCGCTGCGGTCAATCTGTGGGGTTTCGGGCCGGACCGGCACCCTGATCGAGTGCCCGCCGACGATGATATCGCCAAGGCGTTGAAGGAAGTCGACTACAAGGCGCTCGAACTCGATGGCAATCGGCTGACCAAGACCAAGCCGGTCTACGTCGATCTATCCGGCATCGCCAAGGGCTACGGCGTCGATGCGGCCGCCCGGGCGCTGGACGATCTCGACGTGGATCGTTACCTGGTCGAAGTCGGTGGCGAGATTCGAACGCGCGGCGATAAGCCAGGTAATGAGAAGTGGCGAATCGCAGTGGAAAAACCGGTCTCGAATGAACGTAGCGTGCAGCGTATCATTGAACTTGACGACTCGGCGGTGGCGACCTCGGGCGACTATCGCAACTATTTCGAAAGCGATGGCAAACGCTACTCGCACACCATCGATCCGCGAACCGGGCGGCCGATCACGCACCATCTGGTTTCGGTGACGGTCATCACTTCGGATTGCATGACGGCCGATGCGCTGGCCACGGCAATCGACGTGTTGGGTCCCGATGCGGGCTACGCCCTGGCGGAGCGCGAGAACCTGGCGGTCTATCTCGTCGTCAAGACGGCGGAAGGCTTCGAGACGCGGGTCTCCACGGCGTTTCAAGGTTATTTCAAAGATTCGGACAAGGAGAATCAGTCATGACGATCTGGATTCTGGCCTTTGCCATCATGCTGCTGCTGGTAGCCGGCATGGCGATTGGCGTCATCCTCGGAAACAAGCCCATCGCCGGATCCTGTGGCGGTCTCAATACGCTCGGACTCAAGAGCGGCTGCGAGATCTGCGGCGGTAACGACGAAGTCTGCGAGGAAGAGAGCCGCAAGAATGTCGTCGGCGCTCGTCGCCGCAGCGATGAAAACCGCGGCGCGGACCTGGGCTACAACGCCGTCAAGCGTTGAGCGCCGGAAAGACCGGGGGCGCTTGTTGACGTCACGAGCTCATAAGATCGTACCAGCCATCGGGTAAGGAGTAGGCGAAGCAAATGGCAGTTCACAACTATGACCTCGTGGTCATTGGCTCGGGCCCCGCGGGCGAAAGCGCCGCGATCAATGCGGCGAAGCATGGCAAGCGCGTTGCGATCATCGAAAAGCAGTCTTCGGTCGGCGGTAACTGCACCCACTGGGGCACTATTCCTTCCAAGGCCCTGAGGCATCAGGTCAAGCAGATCATGCAGTTCAACACCAACCGCATGTTCCGCGATATCGGCGAGCCGCGCTGGTTCTCCTTTCCCAAGGTGCTTGAGCGTTCGCGCGTGACGATCGACCAGCAGGTCGAGCTGCGTACCAAGTTCTACGCCCGTAATCGGATCGATCTGTTCTTCGGCGTCGCGCATTTCCGCGACGAGCATACCGTGGTGATCCGGGACAATCATGAGGGATCGGAAGAGCTCAGCGCGCCGCAGTTCGTGATCGCCACCGGTTCGCGGCCGTACCGTCCGGCCGATGTCAATTTTCGCCATCCGCGCATCTACTGCTCGGACACCATTCTGGGGCTGTCGCATACGCCACGCACGCTGATCATCTACGGTGCCGGCGTGATCGGCTCGGAATATGCCTCGATCTTTTCCGGTCTCGGCGTCAAGGTCGATTTGATCGATAATCGCGACCGTCTGCTCTCCTTCCTCGACGACGAAATCAGCGATGCGCTCTCCTATGAGCTGCGCAATTACGGCGTGCTGATTCGCCACAACGAGGAATACCAGAGCGTCGAAGGCGACGAGGCGGGGGTGGTGGTCAACCTCAAGTCGGGCAAGCGCCTGCGTGCCGATGCTTTCCTGTGGGCCAACGGGCGCACCGGCAACACCGATGAACTTGGACTCGAGAATATTGGCCTGGAGGCCAACGGTCGCGGCCAGCTCCAGGTCGACGATCACTATCGCACCTCGATCCCGCATATCTACGCGGTCGGGGACGTGATCGGCTGGCCGAGTCTGGCCAGTGCAGCCTACGATCAGGGTCGCAGCGCCAGCGACGAATTTCTGGGCGAGGACTTTCGGTTCGTCGACGATATTCCCACCGGGATCTACACGATTCCCGAGATCAGCTCCGTGGGCAAGACCGAGCGCGAACTGACCGAGGCCAAAGTGCCTTACGAAGTGGCCCAGGCGTTCTTCAAGGATACCGCGCGGGCGCAGATCACCGGCGATACCGCCGGAATGCTCAAGATTCTGTTCCATCGCGAGACACTGGAAATCCTGGGTATCCACTGTTTCGGCGACCAGGCCTCGGAGATCGTGCATATCGGCCAGGCGATCATGCAGCAGAAGGGCAAGGCCAATACGCTGCGCTACTTCATCAATACGACGTTCAATTACCCCACCATGGCCGAGGCGTACCGAATCGCCGCCCAGAACGGCCTGAATCGCCTGTTCTGAATCGAGCGTTCTGAGTCGAGCGGTTTGAGTCGATTGTTCCAAGTCGAACGCTCTGAGTTAATCTCCCGCCGCCCCCTGAATCGGACGCCTTCACCCAAGCGTTGGATTCAGGGGCTGGATTTCAGAGATCGCACTTCAAAGACCATCACATCGCCGGCGCTCTGTACGTCATGCCCAAGAGGCATCGTTCACGACCGCTGTAGTCATCCCCGATCGATAGCCTCGTCTTTGCGTTGATGGTCGATGGCGATCTGTAGTGCTGGATCGCGGTAGCGATAGACTCGAAGGCTTTTCAGGAAGACATCATCCTCGAGGCGCTGATCGGAGCGTTTGGCGCGGGTCCGGGTGGTCGGCGGCTTGACCGGCGGATCATTGAGATGGGGCAGCTTCAACGCCGGATCCGGAATGAACAGCGGCAGCGGCAGGTTCATGGCCCGCCGCATGCGACCATCTTCCAGCGCCTCACGGAAAAACAGATTGGCTCGCATCACTGGCGCCTGCTGCTGGATCTGGGCTAGAGGCTCGCTGTCCGGGATATCGCCGAGTTTGCGCAGCTGAATCTGGATGTGCGCGGCCGATGTGTCCATCTGTTTGAGCTTGGCCTCTGCTTCGGCAACGCTCAAGCGTTTGATCGAGCGCCCGCTGGTGTACCACGCCAGCCGGACGCGGGAGAGCGGGGCGTCGGCGACCGGAAGCTGGCGCCAGCACTGTTTGAGATGCAGGCGAGCCAGCCCCTGGCCGCGCAGATGATCGTGCAGGACCGGATGCCGGAAGGGCAGCACGGCCTTGATTTCGGGAATCAGTCGGGGCGCGGACTGGCGTATGTGCTTGAGTGTCGCGCCAAAGCGAGCTTTACCGAGATTCACCGCGGCAACGGCTTCCATGAGCGCCGGGCCGGCGGCGATCACGCCGATGTAGTTGCGTGTCTCGCGTCCGTCCTGTCCATCCTGATACCAGAAGTCGGTCAGTGCGCGACGCAACCAGGGTGCATCGACGCTCGACTCGCCCAATGCCCAAGCGGGCGTCGGCCGCTCGGCGTACGTCGTCGCCAGATGCTCGACGGCATCGATCAACCGATCGAAGTCGGACTCCAGCTCGGCCAGCAAGCAATACTGCAGTTCCATGATGCGCCCCTGAAAGTGAACGCCATTTTATACCGTTATCTTGGCTGTTTTGTCCAGTTGGCCCTGGCTAGCTATTTATGCCCGATGCTCGGGGAATCGTTGGGCAGGGGATGCAAAGCGCGCCGACGTCATCCCGGCAGTAGCAGGGACGACGTGGGGCGTTGCCGCCAGTGCGACTCGACCTAGAAGTCGGTATCGCAGGCCTAGCGGTCGCGGTAGCGGCGGGTCAGGTCGCCGTAGGCATCGATGCGGCGATCTCGCAGGTAGGGCCAGATGCGGCGGACGTCTTCGCTGCGTGCCAGATCGACCTCGACGAGCCGGTTTTCACTCGCCTCGCCGGCATGGGCCAGCAGCTCGCCCTGAGGGCCGCAGACGAAACTGCCGCCCCAGAAGTCGATGCCTTCGCCGACGCCGGAGAGATCGGGTTCGTGGCCAGCCCGATTGGCAACGATGACCGGCAGGCCGTTGGCGACACCGTGGGAGCGCTGGATCAGTGTCCAGGCATCTTTCTGGCGCTGTTTTTCGGCCGGCTCGTCGGATGGCGTCCAGCCGATCGCGGTGGGGTACAGCAACAGCTCGGCACCCGCCAACGCCATCAGACGTGCGGCTTCCGGGTACCACTGATCCCAGCACACCAGTACGCCTAGGCGGCCGACGGAGGTATCGATCGGTTCGAATCCCTGTTCGGCATCCTCGTCGCCGGGCGTGAAGTAGAACTTCTCGTAGAAGCCCGGGTCATCGGGGATATGCATCTTTCGGTAATGGCCGACCCGACCCTTGGCACGATCCAGCACGATGGCGGTGTTGTGATAGAGACCGGCAGCGCGACGCTCGAAGATCGAGCCGACGATGACGATATCGAGCTCGCGGGCGAGTCCGGCCAGCTTCTGGCCGGTGGGCCCGTCCAGCGGCTCGGCGAGATCGAAAAGATCGGTGTCTTCGCACTGACAGAAGTAGTGGGTAGCGTGCAGTTCCTGCAGCAGTACCAGTTCGGCGCCCTGGGCGGCGAGCTCGCGGATACCGGCTTCGCTGGCTTCGAGGCTACGCTGTTTTTCCGGCCAGGCCTGCTGTTGTACCAGACCGACCTTGAGTGTCTTGGACATCGTCTCTCCTTAATCCTGGAACGGCGCGGGGTTCAGCGCACCGCGCGGCAGCTGCATGGTCAGGCAATGGAGGCTGCCATGCTGACGAATGACGGCGCGGCAGTCGATCGGTATCACCTCGCGATCCGGGAAGGCGCTGGCGAGTACCTGCAGCGCCCGGAAATCGGCCGCGTCAGCGTAGGTGGGCACGAGCACGGCGCCGTTGATGATGAGAAAGTTGGCATAGGTCGCCGGCAGCCGATGGCCGTCGTCCGGATCGAAACACGCCCGGGGCCAAGGCAGTGGCAGCAGGCGGTAGGGCGAACCATCCTCGCGCCGGAAAGCCTTGAGTTCGGCTTCCATCGCGCAGAGCGCCTCGTAATGCGGGTCCCGAGGGTCGTCGCAACGAACGTAGGCGATCGTCGCCGGATCGCAGAACCGCGCCAGCGTGTCGATGTGGCTATCGGTATCGTCGCCCTCCAGATGGCCGTGCTCGAGCCACAGCACACGGGATATACCCAGTCGTTGTGCGAGGTGGTCTTCGATGGCCTCGCGGTCCAGGCTCGGGTTGCGATTGGGATTGAGCAGGCAGGCGCTGGTGGTGAGCAGCGTACCTTCGCCATCGGTGTCGATGGCGCCCCCTTCGAGTATCAAGTCCTGAGAGACTACCGGCGCGGCGAAGACCTGCTGCGCGGCGAGTGCCCGGGTCAGGGCATCGTCGCGCGCGGCGGCGAACTTGCCGCCCCAGCCGGTGAAGACGTAGTCGAGCAGTTCGATCGAGCCGTTGCGCTCGATGGCGATCGGGCCATGATCCCGCGCCCAGGTATCATCGCTTGCCACCACCACCAGATGGCGCCGCTCGGCCTCGACACCGAGCGCTTGAAAACGCGCGCTCAGACGTTCGTGCTGCGCTTCGTCGTGCACGCCGATCAGCACCGGCTGATAGCGGGTGATCGCCACGACCATCGCTTCAAGCGTCGCCTCGATATGCTCGAGCAGCGGCGCCCAGTCACTGGTCGGGGTCGGCCAGGTCAGTTGAATGGCGTCTTGCGGGTGCCATTCGGGGAACAGACGCAGGGTCATGGTGTCTCCATTGCGCATAAGGGCCGGTGTGCGCCAGGGCCGATGGCGAGGACGCGGCATTGTAGGGCCTGGTTGCGGCAATGCAAGCCAGCGTTCGGTGCCGTTCTACAGCGGTTTCGAGGCCCGCCCGTCGCCGATTTCCGTTGGTCGCCAGTGTAGCGTGGCTCTGCCGGCTGGCAAGCAGCGAGTGACCCGGCAAACTAGCGTTTTCGGGAATCGCCAAAAACCCGTAACATGAGCCGCTGCTGACAAGGAACCAAACCTGATGCTCGACCGTTTACCCTTTCTGGTGGGCCTGCGATACGTCCGGGCCAAACGACGTAATCACTTCATATCCTTCATTTCACTGACCTCGATGCTGGGTCTGGCTCTGGGCGTGGCCGTACTGATACTGGTGCTATCGGTCATGAACGGCTTCGACCACGAGCTGCGGACTCGCGTGCTGGGGATGGTGCCGCATACCCGTATCGAACAGCAGGGCGGCATGCAGGACTGGAAAGCGCTGGCCGAGAAGGTCGATCAGCACAAGGACGTGATCGCCTCGGCACCCTACGTGCAGCAGCAGGGCATGTTCTCGGCGAGCGGGCGTACCCAGGGCGCCATGGTCACCGGGGTGCAGCCGGAGTACGAACGCCATGTCTCGATTATCGACCAGCACATGCAGGCGGGCACGCTCGATGAGCTTTCTCCCGGCAGCTGGCATGTGGTGCTGGGTTCGCTGCTGGCGCGCAACCTGGGTGTCGGCGTGGGCGATCGCGTGACGCTGCTGGTGCCGGAAGCCTCGATCACGCCGGGTGGCGTCTTCCCGCGCTTGAAGCGCTTTACTGTCAGCGGGATCTTCAAGGTCGGTGCCGATCTGGACGCCAATCTGGCGTATGCCAACATCGAGGACATGCAGACGCTGGCGCGCCTCGGCGACAAGGTCGACGGACTGCGTCTGGAGCTCGACGATCTGTTCAAGGCGGGGCCGGTGACCCGGGATATCGTCTCGAATCTGGGGTCGGGCTACCGGGGAATGGACTGGACCTATACCCACGGCAATCTGTTTCAGGCGATCCAGATGGAAAAGCACATGATCGGCCTGTTGCTGATGGTGATCGTGGCGGTGGCGGCGTTCAATATCGTCTCGACGCTGGTGATGGTGGTCACCGACAAGCATGCGGATATCGCCATCCTGCGCACGATCGGCGCCAAGCCGAAATCGATCATGGGCATCTTCGTGGTTCAGGGGCTGGCGATCGGCATCATCGGAATCGTGATCGGCGTCGTTGCCGGGGTGATTCTGGCGCTGACGGTATCCGATATCATTGCCTGGGTGCAGGCGGTCACCGGGATTCAGTTCCTCGATCCCAACGTCTATTTCATCAGCTATCTGCCGTCGCGGCTCGAGATGAGCGATCTGGGTGTCATCATCTCCAGTGCGTTCGGGCTGACCTTCCTGTCGACGCTCTATCCGGCCTGGCGAGCGGCGCGTATCCAGCCGGCCGAGGTGCTGCGTTATGAGTGAAGTCAAATTCCGGTCATCGTCCGCCAGCGGAGACAACGTCATGCTCGACTGCCGCCAGCTCACGCGAACCTACAGCGAAGGGCCGCAGGATCTCACGGTGCTGGACCATCTGGATATGCAGGTGCGGGCGGGAGAGCGGGTAGCCGTCGTCGGCAGCTCCGGTTCCGGCAAGACCACGCTGCTCAATCTGCTGGGCGGCCTCGACCGTCCCAGCGGCGGCGAGGTCATCATCGGCGGGCAGTCGCTGGCCGGGCTGGGTGAGGCGGCGCTGGGCAGTTTCCGCAACCGCTATATCGGTTTCGTCTACCAGTTCCACCATCTGCTGGCGGAGTTCACCGCGGCGGAGAACGTCGCTCTGCCGCTGATCATTCGCGGCCAGAGCCGCAAGGTCGCCGTCGACAAGGCCCAGCAGCTGCTGGATCGCGTCGGGATGGCACCGCGGGGCGCGCACAAGCCGGGTGAACTGTCTGGCGGCGAGCGCCAGCGCGTCGCCATCGCCAGAGCGCTGGTCACCGATCCGAGCCTGGTGCTGATGGATGAGCCGACGGGCAACCTTGACCAGACCACCGCAGGCAACATTCTGGCGATGATGGACGAACTGGCAGCGACCACCGACTGCGCCTTCGTGGTAGTCACCCATGACATGTCGTTGGCGGCCCATCAGGATCGCATGATGCGTCTCGACAAGGGTCAGTTGACCGCTGTCGACGCGGTGTGAACCAGCGCCGATAATTTCGACAGCCGCTAAAGCTGACGCCGCCCTGGACGATCAACAGTCCAGGGCGGCATTTTTTTGCGTTCCCGCCATGCGTCGAAATGGTGCTCGACAGGAAGAAGGCAGAGGAGCCGTGGCTCGGGGGAAGGTCGAACTCGATGAAATCACGGTTTCTGGCGGCGCTGGCGTCGTTTCGCCCGGCGGCGCCAGCTGCGGGAGATCTGTAAGCGCCAGATCAGCCGTACCAGCACGTTGCTGGCGATGGCCAGCACCAGGCCGACGACGACCGAGCCGACGGCCAGCGGCAGAATGATGTTGGCCATCTGTTCGGCAATCCACATCGTGGTGATGTGGTCCGGTACCTGGCGCGCCGGGTAGTTCAGGATCCAGGCCCCGACCCGGTAATTGAAGTAGAACACCACCGGCATCGTCAGCGGGTTGGTCAACCAGACCAGACTGACGGACAGCGGGAGATTGCCGCGAAAGCAGTAGGCACCGAAAGCGGCCAGCAGCATCTGACAGGGGATCGGCAGCATGGCCGCGAACAGACCGACCATGCAGGCGTTGGCAACGCTGCGACGCGAGAGTATCCACATCGCCGGATCGTCCAGCATGGGTTGCATGAAACGCAGAGAGCGAGTGCGCTGCAGCCTCTCCTGGCTGGGAATGTAGCGTTGTAACCATCGACGAGACATGAGGCCGCTCGCTGAACGAAGAAGGCCCATTATCCATACAACTCCAAGGCCCCGCCATGTTAAGTCCGTCGTTAGATCGCCATCCCGAGACTTCACTCGTTGGCGGCCGCTAATGTTCGGCGCTTGATCGAAGCGCTACCGGGACGCCTGGGCTGGGGGATGCCGCTGGCCATGGCGGCGATAGGCGGGTCTTTCCTGGGCTCACGTCTCGGTTCTCCCGTCGGCCATCCTGGCGGTGATGCCAGCACTTTAGGGTGGAGCGTGTACGGCGGCGCCGTCCTACTGTTGGCAATCTCGGCATGGCGACGTTCGCTATGGGCGGGCGCCGTGATGCTGGCACTGCTGGCCTGTGCTCATGGCGTTGGCCAGCAGCGTGAGGGAGTGTTGCCATCGGCACTTGCCGGGCACGAATTCACGCTGTCCGGTCGAATTCAGACGCTGGACGTCGATGCGCGGCGGGCCCGCTTTCGATTCCAGATCGATGACTGTCGCCCCCGAAGGGCTGGTGACAGCTGTCCCGATAGTCACAGGGTCAGGCTCTCGTGGTACGGCGCCCCCGAACTCGAGCGGGGAGAGCGTTGGGAGCTCACCGCGCGGCTACGCCAGCCGATAGGGTTCGCCAATCCCGAGACGTTCGATTATGGGGCCTGGCTGTGGCGCGAGGGCATCCAGGCGCTCGGCTATGTTCGCGACGATGCGCCGCGACGACTCTCCGGGGCGCCATTTTCCCTTCGTCAGTCGGCGCTCGCGCGGCTGGACGCGGTGGACATCTCCCCGCTTGGCAAACGCTGGCTGAGCGCCTTGACCCTGGGCGCCGGTGACCGCCTTGACGATGATGACTGGCAACTGCTGAATGCCACCGGGACGACGCATCTGATGGTCATCTCCGGCCTGCATATCGGACTGATTGCCGCGCTGTTTCTGTGGCTTCTGAGGCGGCTGTCGCGCTGGCTTCAACCCCTGGCCTGGCGGATGACGATCTGGCCCTGGCTGGGCGCCGGCGCGGCCGCTTTTGCCTATGCGGGCCTTGCCGGCTTCGAGCCGCCCGCCGTACGCGCCGCGATCATGGTCGCGGTGGGATTGTGGGCGGCGAGCGGGCGTCATGCGCCGGGGTGGTGGCAAGCCTGGTGGCTGGCCTTGGCACTGGTGGTGATCTGTGACCCTCTGGCGCCGTGGCGACCTGGACTGTGGCTCTCGTTCGCCGCGGTGGCGGTGCTGATCCTGGCCTGGTCGGGGCGCCCAAGGCCTATCGGGTGGCGAGGTGGCGGCATCGCGCTGCTTCGCAGTCAGTGGCTGCTGGCACCGATCATGGCTGCTGCGGTCCTGCTTGCTTTCGGACGCCTGTCGCCGTTGGCGCCGGTGATCAACCTGTTTGCCGTTCCGCTGGTCGGTAGCGTCATGGTACCGCTCGGCTTTCTGGGATGGCTGTTCGCGCCCTGGCCGACCCTGGCCAGCTGGGCCTGGTGGCCTTTCGATCACCTTGCCAACATCCTGGCGTTCCTGCTGGCCGGCGCGTCCGATCTCCTGCCGCTATGGACGCCCGACTCCTGGTGGCGATGGCCGGTCTCTCTCGCCCTGCTGCTGTGGGGCATGATCTGGCTGCTGCCGGGCGTGGAGCGTACGACGCGGCTATGGGGTTGCCTGCTGCTGGCGCTGCTCGTATCGCTGCTTCACCGCCCTGAACTGGATGAGGGTCAGTTGATCGTCACCGTCTACGACGTCGGTCAGGGCCAGCTGGTCCAGCTCGAGACCCGGGATCGCCGAGTACTGATGGATACCGGTCCTCGTTTTGCGTCGGGCTTCATGCCGGCAGCGCTGCTTTGGTCGCCGGGGCAACGATTCGACGACGTGATCGTCACCCACAGCGATACCGATCACGCGGGCGGTATCGCCGCGCTACGCCAGGACCATCGCGTCGAGCACTGGTGGGCGCCTCGGGGAAACGAGCTGGCGCTACCGTCGCGTCCTTGCGAGGCGGGCGACGAGTGGCATGATGGCAGCGTCACCTGGCGGTTTCTGTCGCCACCAGCGGGTGACGTCGCGGCGAATCGCAACGATCGATCCTGCGTATTGCTGGTGACCTCGGGCGAGCGGCGGGTATTGATTACCGGCGATGCCAGCGCGGATCGCGAACGCGCGTTCGCGGGGGCGTTGACGCAGGGGCCGCTGGGCGCGCGGCCCGTCGACGTGCTGGTGGCAGGCCATCACGGCAGTGCAACGAGTTCATCCCGGGCGTTGATCGCCGCCGCCCATCCTGACGACGTGATCTTCAGCAGCGGGCGCGGTAATCCGTTCGGCCATCCGGCGCCAGCGGTCGTGCAGCGCTTCATCGATGCCGGCAGTCGAGTCTGGAATACCGCCTACGACGGCGCCGTGCGGATCACGCTGTCGTCCTCCGGCGTCGTGGTTCATGCCCAGCGGCATCCGGGATGGTCGCGGCGGTCGGCTGTCGACCGCGAGCATGTTGGGGTAGAATCCAGCCCCTGAATGCGCCCGAGCCGCGTGGCGGAACCGCATGGCCGCGAGCGTCCGCCCGGCCTTGCGCTGTCTGGCTGTCGCTACGCCCGCGTCGGGTCTCGGTCTTTCCCAGTCGAACGGAGTCAACGTGTCACAAGCTTCCAGTTGGGAACTCTATCGACGTCTTCTCGAATACGTCCGCGTCGAGTGGCGCTCATTCGCCCTGGCGGTGGTCGGCTACGCGATCTATGCGGCCTCTAGCACCGCATTGGCAGAGATGATGAAGCGGCTGATCGACGGCATACAGAATCCCGACGCCTCGTTTCGCCTTTTTTTGCCGCTGTTCGTGATCGTGATGTTCGCTGCCCGCGGTGTGGGTACCTTTCTTGGCACTTACTTTATGAGCAACGTGTCTCGAAACGTCGTGCACCGGCTGCGCTGCAACGTCTTCAATCACATGTTGCATATGCCGGGACGATTCTTCGACATGCACTCCAGCGGACACCTGATTTCGCGAGTGACCTATCACGTCGAGCAGGTCACCGGAGCGGCCACCAATGCGGTGACCACCATCCTGCGAGAAGGCCTGTTCGTGATCGGCCTGATTGGCTATCTGTTCTGGACCAACTGGCTGCTGACACTAATCTTCATGGGCGTCACGCCGCTGATCGGACTGGTAGTGCGCTACACCAGCAAGCGCTTCCGCAAGATTTCCGGACGCATTCAGAACTCGATGGGCGAGGTGACGCATGTCGCGTCCGAGGCCCTGAGCGGCTACCGAGTGGTGCGCACTCACGGTGCGGAAGAGTACGAGAAGAAACGCTTCGAGGCGGCAAGCAACTACAACCGCGAGCAGAGCATCAAGGAGGCGATGACCAAGGCGACCAGTACGCCGATCATCCAGCTGCTGGTGGCACTGGCACTCGCCGGGCTCGTGTGGCTGGCGATGGCGCCGGAGCTGATGAACGCGATGACGCCAGGCGAATTCGTGGCATTCATCACCGCGGCATCGCTGATGGCCAAGCCAATCCGATCGCTGACCGACGTCAACAGCATCATCCAGAAAGGGCTGTCGGCATCCCAGGAGCTGTTCGGTCTGCTGAGCCAGCCGACGGAGCGCGACGAAGGGACGCGCCTGCCCCAGCGGCTGGCAGGGGGCGTGCGCTTTGAAGATGTGCGGTTTGCCTACGGCGACGACCAGCCCGAGGTGCTCAAGGGTATCGACCTCGAGGTCCCGGCCGGGCAGATGGTGGCCATCGTGGGGCGTTCGGGAAGCGGGAAGTCGACGCTGATGGGGCTTTTGCCGAGATTCTATCGGCCTACCGCGGGCCGCATTCTGGTCGATGATATCGATATTCAGGAGTATCAGTTGTCACCGTTGCGCCAGCAGATCGCGCTGGTCTCTCAGCAAGTCACGCTGTTCAACACCACCATCGCCGACAACATCGCCTACGGCGTGCCCGAGGCCGGCCGGGAACAGGTCGAGTCCGCGGCGCGAGCGGCCTACGCCCATGAGTTCATCGAGCAGCTGCCGAACGGCTACGACACTGTGGTCGGCGATAACGGTGTCATGCTCTCCGGCGGCCAGCGCCAGCGCCTGGCAATTGCCCGCGCCATCTTCAAGGATGCACCGGTGCTGATTCTGGACGAGGCGACCTCGGCGCTGGATACCGAATCCGAGCGTTACATTCAGCGCGCGCTGGAGGTCGTGTGCCGCGGTCGTACCACGTTCGTCATCGCTCACCGGCTGTCGACCATCGAGCGCGCCGATCGCATCGTGGTCATGGAGCAGGGTAATCTGATCGAGAACGGCACGCACGCCGAGCTGCTGGCCAAGGGCGGCGCTTATGCCTCGCTCTATCAGCTGCAGTTCCAGGAGCAGGCGTGACGCCGATCGAGCGCGCCTGGTATCGGGGGGCGCGCTGGCTGAGTCTGCTCGGCCCGCTCGAGGCCCTTTACCGCCGTATGGTGACGCGACGACGCGAGGCCTACCGCTCCGGCCGCCGAGAGGTATGGCAGCCGCCGGTACCGGTGGTCGTGGTGGGCAATCTATCGGTCGGCGGCACGGGCAAATCACCGTTGGTGGCCTGGTTGGTGCGCTGGCTCGAGGCGGACGGCTGGCGGCCGGGCATCGTGTCGCGAGGCTACGGTGGCAAGGCCGGCGCCTATCCGCTGTCGGTCTCTTCAGAGACGCCGGTCGTGCAGAGCGGTGACGAACCGCTGATGCTGGCTCAGCAGACCGGGGCGCCCGTGGCCGTCGATCCCGATCGTCCAAAAGCGGCGCGCTGGCTTCTCGAGCATGCTCGTTGCGATATCCTGATTGCCGACGATGGCCTGCAGCACTACGCGCTGGGAAGGGCGCTGGAACTGGTGGTGATCGACGGGAAGCGAGGGTTCGGAAACCGTCACTGTCTTCCGCGGGGGCCGCTGCGCGAGCCGCTTGAGCGTCTGACGGAGGTCGACGCGCTGATCGGTAACGGCGGGTTCCAATCGCTGTCGGCTGCCGACGCAAAAGGCGTTCCGCGGTTCACGATGACGATTTCGCCCAAGGTCTGGCGTCACCTGAGCAGTGGTGCCCGCTACCCCGTCGACTCGGCGCCTTTTGCGCTGGATACCCCCGTCGCGGCGGTGGCCGGCATCGGTCACCCGCAACGCTTTTTTACCACTCTCGATGCTTTGGGAATTCCTCATACGGAGCATGCCTTCGGCGACCATCACCGCTTTTCGGCCACCGATCTGCCTGCTGCGCCGACGATCGTGGTCATGACGGCCAAGGATGCGGTGAAGTGTGCCGGTTTCGCGGATGACCGCTGCTGGGTGCTGGATGTCGAGGCGTCGCCGGAAGCCGCGTTCGTCGATTGGTGGCGTGCGCGGGTCGAGCAGTGGAGGCCGCGCTCGCAGTAGGGCGTCTCGCTCCGGCTTCGTTCTGCGCGGATTTCGTTCTGCTCTAGAATAACAGCGGTGATGGCGCGATCATGGCGCCAGACTGTCGCGTCGGTTCATCGGACGCATCAATGGCATAAATAGGAATTGTCGAGGAGAAGTGGCCATGGATAAGGAATTGATAGCGATGCTGATCTGTCCGGTCAGTCACAGCGAACTGACTTATGATCGCGAGCGCAAGGAGCTCAAGAGCTCGGTCAGCGGGCTGGCCTATCCGGTTCGAGACGGCATCCCCGTGATGCTGGAGAACGAAGCTCGGGTCATGCCCACCGAGGAAAAACTCGGCAAGGCAGCGCCGGCGCCATGAGTGATTTCGTCGTCGTGATTCCGGCTCGCTACGGCTCCAGCCGGCTTCCGGGCAAGCCGCTGATGGAGATCGATGGCTTGCCGATGGTTCAGCATGTCTGGCTGCGGGCCAAGGAAAGTGGCGCGTCCCGGATCGTGATCGCCACCGACGACGTCCGGATCGAGCGCGCCGCCCAGGCTTTTGGGGCCGAAGTGGTGATGACGCGTAGCGATCACCCCTCCGGCACCGATCGGCTGGCTGAAGTCGCCGAAGCGTTGCAGCTGGCGGCGGAGACCATCGTGGTCAATGTCCAGGGTGACGAGCCACTGCTGCCCGCCAGCGCGATCGACCGCGTGGCCGAGCGACTGGCTTCCGATGCGCAGGCCTCCATTTCGACGCTCGCCGAACCGATCCATGATGTCGATACGCTGTTCAATCCCAACGTGGTCAAGGTCGTTACCGATCTGACGGGGCGCGCGCTCTATTTCTCGCGGGCGCCGATCCCGTGGGATCGCAATGCCTGGAAAACGCAGCCGCCGACCCTGCTCGAGACCGATGCGTGGCTACGCCATATCGGCCTTTACGCTTATCGCGTCGGCTTTCTGGCCGACTACGTCAGCTGGCTGCCGGCCCCGCTCGAACAGCTCGAACAGCTCGAACAGCTACGGGCGCTTCAGCACGGCCATCTCATTCAGGTGGCGACCGTCTCCTCGTCGCTGCCTGGCGGCGTCGACACGCTGGAGGACCTGGAACGCGTACGCCGACATTTTCTACAGCGGAGCGAGGCATGAATCAGTCGCGATTCGAATGGCGAATTCTGTTCGTGTGCATGGGCAACATCTGCCGCTCACCGACGGCGGAAGGCATGCTGAGAAAGCGTCTCGATGAGGCGGGGCTCGCGGATCGCGTCGAGGTCGACTCCTGTGGAACGGGCGACTGGCACGTCGGCGCTCCCCCGGACAGTCGCGCCATCCAGGCCGCCGCCGATCGAGGTGTCGATCTTGGCGGCCTCCGCGGGCGCCAGCTGGCCCTCGAGGACTTCACCTATTTCGACGAGATTCTGGTGATGGATGCCGACAATCTCGAGCGGGTACTCGATCGGGAACCGGCCGGCAGTCGTGCGCAGGTGGCCCGCCTGCTTCACTATGCCGGCCAGCCGGGTCAGGATGTGCCGGATCCCTATTTCGGCGGCGAGGCGGGCTTCCAGCAAGTGCTGGATCAACTGGAGCTCGGGGTGGAAGGGCTGCTGGCCTCGTTGCGGCAACGTCTGGGCATGGCCTGATGTCGACAGGGCTGGACGTGGCTGACGGGCTCGCGATCGATCGTGATCTCTCCCACGCCAATACGCTGGCGTTGCCGAGCCGGGCGGAGCGCTTCTGGCACGCCCGCTCCGAATCGGATGTCGTCGACGGGTTGCAACTGGCCAATGCACACGGCTGGCCGATCACGGTCCTGGGTGGCGGCAGCAACCTGCTGTTGCCGCCGGCGGTCGGCGGACTCACGTTGCGGGCGGATATCGAGGGTGTGACGTTTCGCCAGGGGCTCGGCGACACGGTCCACGTGGAGGTCGGAGCCGGCGTCGGCTGGCATGCGCTGGTCGAGGCCTGCGTCGCGCGTGAACTGTGGGGAATCGAGAATCTGGCGCTGATCCCCGGTCTGGCCGGTGCCGCTCCGATCCAGAACATCGGTGCGTACGGCGTCGAGCTGGCCGACGTGATCGACTGGGTCGAGCTGGTGGATCGGCGTGATGCCCGTGTGCAGCGGCTGGATCGAGACGCCTGCGGTCTGGGCTACCGCGACAGCGTGTTCAAACGGGAATTGGCCGATCAGGTCGTCATCACGCGGCTGGGACTGACGCTGTCGACGCGCCCGCGTCCGCAGCTCGATTACGGAATCCTGCGGGAGCGCGTGTCGGCTTCGCCGAGTGCGCGGGACGTGTTCGAGGCGGTCTGCGCCATCCGCCGGGAGAAACTTCCCGATCCGATTCGGACGCCCAACGCGGGCAGCTTCTTCAAGAATCCGCTGGTCACCGCGGCGGTCGCTGCCCGGTTACTGGAGCAGTCGCCGTCCATGCCGCACTATCCGCAGCCCGATGGGCAGGTCAAACTGGCCGCCGGTTGGCTGATCGATCAGTGCGGGCTGAAAGGGCACCGTGAGGGCGCCTTCGGCGTACATGATCGTCAGGCTCTGGTGCTGGTTCACTTCGGGGGCGGGACGCTCGAAGGGTTGCTGGCATTCGCTGACACGCTGGTCGCTGCCGTTCAGGCGCGTTTCGGCGTGGTGCTCGAGCGCGAGCCTCGTTGTGTCGAGGCACCTGGCATCGACACTTCAAAGAGCGAAGCGTCGGATGGGTAGCGGCTGATTCGATTCCAGACCACGAATAGTCAGCCGACAGTGGCGAACCGTTGGTCAAACTTAACGGTGGATCGAACCGTCAAGGGCATACCGCAAAGGGCAGTGGATCGAACCGGCGCTAGTAACCCGAAACGGCAACCAGAGCCGTTAACCAAGAGCCAGCAGCCAAATCAGTAGACAAGAAAAAGCCCAGACAACTGTCTGGGCTTTTCGTTTGTGGGACGTCGCGTCGGCCGATCAGCTGTCGCTCTGACCGCCTTCACGACGACGCTTTTCACGCGGGTCGTTGTGAGCCCGACGCCGTGGCCGGCTCGGCTCACCATCGCTTTCGGCAGTGGTGGTCGTGGCCTGGCCCGTGGCCTGGTTTGTTGACTCCGTCGTTGACTCGGCCTTCTGCGCTTCCGACGTCGGCACTGCCGATGTCTTGTCGCTGGACTCGACGCTGGCGGGTTCCGGCGAATGCTCACTGACGTCGCTTGGGCGAGTCTGCTCGGCCGTCGCGTGCTCCGCCTTCGGTGCGACTTCGGTCTGCGGGGCAGGCGTCGCTTCCGGCGTTACGCTCTCCGCCATCGGCTCGGTCTTGGCATCCTGCGTGGCAGAAGGCTTGTCGGTCATCGGCGAAGAGGCGATACCGGCGGCGGGCGACGATGCCTGGTCAGCGGCCAACGTTTCGTCGCTGGAGACATCAGCCGTTGACGCCTTCACCGATGACGAAGCGGCGGCGGCGGGCGTGGCGCTCGGGGTCGCCTCATCGCTGATCGGCGTCTCGTTGATCGAGGACTCGCTGACTGGCGCTTCGGCGGGACGCTCGGCAGACGCGGCGGTCGCTTCGACGACCTGGCTTTCCTCGACCGATGGTTCGGCCGGTTTCGGCGTCGGTTGAGCCACGTCCGCGGCAGCAGGCGCCGAGCTGTCCACGTCGGTCTGACGGCCGCTTCTATCGTCCTGAGACGGAGTAGACGGTACATCAGGCTTCTTGACGCTATCGTCGGTCGCCGTTGCAGGCGTTGAAGTCGGCTTGTCCTGCTCCGCCTTCTTCGGCGCTGTCTCGGACTTGTCCACCTTCGCTTTGCCCGTTTTCGCCTCGGCGGCTTTGACTTCAGAGCTGCTGGTTTCGGAGGCCCCGGCTTCCGCCGGCTTCGCTTCAGACCGCTTGGCTTCGGACTGCTTGGCTTCGGACGGCTTGGTTTCAGACGGCTTGGTTTCAGACGGCTTGGCTGCGGTCGCTGGCGTATCAACCGATCCGGTCTCGGAGGGCTTGGTGCTTTCGCCAGTCTGAGGGGCAGTCGTTACGCTATCGGCATCAGCATCGATAGCCGTTGTCGCTGCGTCCGTTTCCTGGGCTGTCGCCGTCTGCAGCCGCTGCTGCTCTTCGGCCGCCTTCGGGTTCAGGGCGTGCTTGCGTGAGCGGTTACGCGGATTGTTGCGCGTCCGCTTCGGCTTGCTGTCGACGTTCTCTTTCGAAGCGCTCTCGTTCGAAGCGCTTTGGGTCGCGACGGTCTCTTTGGCTACGGACGGCGTATCGGCAGCGTCGGAACGTGACGGCTTGTTATTGCCGGGCTGGCTAACGCTGTCAGACTTGGTCGGTTCCTGACTGGCGTCATTCCCGGCCTTGTCCGCCTTGCCGTTACGATTGTCCTGACGCGGCTGACGGTTCTGGCTCTGACGATTGTCGCCACGCGAATCACTGCCGTTCTGACGATCATCCTGGCCTCGACGGCGACGATTATTGCCCTGACGGTTGCCGTTATCGCCTCGCGCATTGTTGTCGCCACGAGAACCGCCGTCGCTACGAGAACCGCTGTCGCCGCGAGAACTGCTGTCGCTGCCGTTACGCGGGCCGCCGTCGTTACGCGCATTGCTGTCCGCGGAACGCGCGTTGCCATCGTTACGCTTGGCGCCGGCGTCGCTACGCTGACTGTTGCGCTGAGACGAGGAGCGTGACGAACGCGAGTTGCCGGAACCGTTGCCCCCGCCATTGCCGTTGCGGGATTCACCTGTCGACGAATTGCCGTTGCCACTGTCTTGACCACGTTGGCTGGGCGTCGTGCTCGGCTGCGGCACTTCTTCATCGGCCCGCCGGCGTCCGAACAGCCCTCGGAAGAGCTGCATCAGTCCGCCGTTGGCATGGGACTGCTGAGCTGCGGCGGGTGTCGCCGGCTTGGCGCTGGACGAATTGGCCTGGCCGGGCTGACGCGCCTGACCGGAGCCGGTGCTGGAGCTAGGTTCTGCTGCGGGCGCCGGCGCGGGTTTTTCAGGTTCCTGATGCAGCGAGTCCGGCGCGGGGGCCGTGTGCTGAACGGTCTGTACCGCGGCCTGGGTGCGCTGGATCGGTTTGGCGAGCGTCGTCTCCGGTTCCTTGAGCAACTCGCTGTCGACGGAGATCTCGAAACTCGACTTGATTTCGTCGCCATCTTCGGAGACATGGTCGTCGCGGAAGCGCAGCACCTCGTAGTGCGGCGTATCCATCTCGGGGTTCGGCAGCAGCAGCACCTTGACACCCTGGCGACGCTCGACGTCGGAGAGCACGTTGCGCTTTTCATTGAGCAGATAGGTCGCCACCGGTACCGGCAGAATGGCGCGAATCTGGGCGCTGCGTTCCTTCATCGCCTCTTCTTCGATCAGGCGCAGGATCGACAGAGCGATCGAGCGCACGTCGCGAATGGTGCCCTGGCCGTCACAGCGCGGGCAGACGACACCGCTGGTTTCGCCGAGAGAAGGGCGCAGACGCTGGCGCGACATTTCCATCAGACCGAAACGGGAGATTCGACCGATCTGGACGCGAGCGCGATCGAGCTTGAGCGCATCGCGCACCCGATTCTCGACATCGCGCTGATTGCGCGCCGGTGACATGTCGATGAAGTCGATGACCACCAGCCCGCCGATGTCGCGCAGACGCAGCTGGCGGGCGATCTCGTCGGCCGCTTCCAGATTGGTCTGCAGCGCGGTCTCTTCGATATCGGCGCCGCGGGTGGCACGTGCCGAGTTGATGTCGATCGAAACCAGAGCTTCGGTGTGGTCGATGACCACCGAGCCGCCGGAGGGCAGCTTGACCTCACGCTGGTACGCCGTCTCGATCTGGGACTCGATCTGAAAGCGCGAGAACAGCGGTACATCGTCAGTGTAGAGCTTGATCTTCTGCTGGTAGGAGGGCATCACCTGGCGGATGAAGCTCAGGGCCTCCTCGTGCACGTCCTTGCTGTCGATCAGGACTTCGCCGATGTCCTGACGCAGGTAGTCGCGCATGGCGCGAATGATGACGTTGGACTCGCGATAGATCAAAAACGGGGCAGGGCGCTTGACCGCTTCGGTGGTGATCGCTTCCCACACCTGCACGAGGTAGTCGAGATCCCACTGCAGTTCTTCCGGCGAACGGCCGATACCCGCGGTGCGCACGATCACGCCCATCTTGTCGGGCAGGGTCAATTGACCCATGGCTTCCTTGAGCTGGCTGCGCTCTTCACCTTCGATGCGGCGAGAGATACCGCCCGCGCGAGGGTTGTTGGGCATCAGTACCAGAAAGCGCCCGGCCAGGCTGACGAAGGTGGTCAGCGCCGCGCCCTTGTTACCGCGCTCTTCTTTGTCCACCTGGACGATGACTTCCTGGCCTTCCTTCAGGACTTCCTTGATGTTCGGTCGACCTGACGGATCCTTGGAGAAGTATTCGCGGGAGATTTCCTTGAGCGGCAGAAAACCGTGACGCTCGGCACCGAAGTCGACGAAAGCGGCCTCGAGGCTGGGTTCGACCCGGGTGATCTTGCCCCGGTAGATGTTGGCCTTTTTCTGTTCCCGAGCACCGGATTCGATGTCCAGATCGTAAAGGCGTTGTCCTTCGACGAGTGCGACACGCAGCTCTTCCGGCTGTGTCGCATTGATGAGCATTCTTTTCATACGGTCTCGCTAATTGAGCGTGCCGGTGGAAGGCGTGCTGCAATTGGCGACGACGAACCGCTAGCGGTCGTGCTGTGCTCGCGCACATGGATGAAGCGACCCGGCAGGATAGACCAGCGTGGCGTGTACCGTAACGAACTCAGCGTGAAACACGTGCGAGAACCGCGTCCGGGACTCGAGGGAAATCTGCGAAAATCGCGTATCGCAGGGCCTGAAACGGCCATCGATACGCGTTCCGGTCGACGCTCGTCGGGCCCAGTGGCGTGCCTGTTCGTTACTATCTACATCGTTGCTTTCAAGACCTGCTTTTTTACGGGTGCTACACGAACATGGGTTGAGTACGAAACGGTGGCAGGACATGTCACGGTGCGCTTTCGTCGACGCATCCGGTCCTGCAGACTGCCGTCTATATCACTTGGCATTGTTCGGTTCGGCGACGCCTTCCACTGGTACCTGTGGATTTCCCGCGAGCAGAACGCTGTGGGTAACAGTCGTGCTCTCGATTCGGGGCCTGGCGTTCCAAACGTGTTTTGATCATTCCAGCAGCCGTGAGCGGTTGGCTTCATTAACTCTCTGGAAGATCGAGACATTTATTCACTTTGGCCAGCATAGTCAGTGGCTGGCGCCTGAATGGGCATTCGCCCATCGAGTGAGTTCGCAATATAACAGTAATGCCGAGGCAGCGGCAATTGAGCTCGCGCTGCCGGTTCCGTGCGTTAGAATGGCCGCCGCAGCGGCGTGGAAGGCGCCGCTGCGTTTCCGAGTCGCGCCATCCAGGGAGTCGAGCATGGCCGAAGGCCAGGAAGTTCAGTTTATCGAGGTCAGCGAGTCGCAGCAGGGGCAGCGCATCGACAATTTCTTGCGTACCCGGCTCAAGGGTGCGCCGAAATCGCTGATCTACCGTATCGTTCGCAAGGGCGAAGTGCGGGTCAACAAGAAACGGATCAAGGCGGACTATCGCGTCCAGGCCGGCGATCTGGTGCGGGTGCCGCCATTGCGGCTGGCCCCCGAGAGTGCGGTCAAGGAGGCCAGCGAGGGTCTGCGCAATCTGCTGGCCGGCAGCGTCGTCATCGAAGGCCCGGACTGGCTGGTCATCAACAAGCCGTCCGGGTTGGCGGTGCACGGGGGGAGCGGTGTCAAGATCGGATTGATCGAGGCGCTGCGTCAGGTGCGCGAGGATCTGGATTTTCTCGAGCTGGTGCATCGACTTGATCGGGATACCTCCGGCTGCCTGCTGCTGGCCAAGAATCGGGACTCGCTCCTCTCTCTCAATACCGCGTTGCGCGAGCGTCGGGTGGATAAAGGCTATCTGGCGCTGGTGCAGGGCCGGTGGCCGGCGCGGCGCGACTATGTCAGCGCGCGGCTGGATCGCTACGATGCCGGCAACGGTGAGCGCCGTGTCCGGGTGGACGATAACGGCAAGGTCTCGCGGACCCGATTCGCGGTGCGTGAAACCTTTCCCAAAGTGACGCTGATCGAGGCGGAGCCGGTCACCGGCCGAACTCACCAGATTCGGGTGCACGCCGCCCACGCCGGTCACGCCCTGCTGGGCGACGACAAGTATGGCACCGCGGAAGGCGGTTACCTGGCGCGATCGCTGGGTCTCGACCGGCTGTTTCTGCATGCCTTGACGCTGACGTTCCCCGATCCCAAGAGCGGGCGTCCCGTGCAGGTAAGGGCGCCGCTGGAGCCGGGGCTGGAAAAGGTGCTGGAGCGTGCTCGCCGTGGCCAGTGAGATGACGAAGGCAGAGGCAAGCGCCGATCGTCGGGGGCTGGCAGTCCCTCGCTGTCGTTACCGGTTGGTCATCTTCGACTGGGACGGCACTCTGATGGACTCGGCGGAGCGGATCGTTGCCTGCATGCAGACGGCCGCGCGGGAGCTGCAGTGGGGCGTGCCGAGTGCCGCCGCGGTACGCGATATCATCGGCCTGGGGCTGCCCGAGGCGATGGACCGGCTCTTCCCGGGGATCACCTCCGACGAGCAGGATCGCCTACGCGAGACCTACGGTCATCAGTTCCGTCTGGCCGATCGTATCCCGGCGCCATTTTTCCCCGGCGTCGTCCAGGGGATCGAACGCCTGCGGCTGGACCCGACTTGCCGCTTGGCGGTGGCCACCGGGAAGAGTCGTCGAGGTCTGGATCGCGCTCTGAATCACGACGCCTGCGGCGAGTGGTTCGTTGCCAGCCGGACCGCCGATCTCACACGTTCGAAACCGCATCCGCAGATGCTCGAAGAGTTGCTGGTCGAATGTGAAGTGACGGCGGAGGAGGCGGTGATGATTGGCGATACCGAATATGATCTGGAAATGGCCCGGGCGATCGGCATGGATCGTGTCGCGGTGACCTATGGGGTGCACGAGCGGGAGCGCCTGTTACGCAGTGAGCCGCGTCTCGTTGCCGAGGACTTCCCCTCTCTCGTCGAATGGCTGTTGGACTGACGGTTCGTGGGCAGACCCTGAGTGTTGAAAATCAGCAAGGAGAGGGTGGTGAGCGACGATAGACGCGATGACTGGACCCGAGGGCCTGAGCTGACACGGGAAAACGCCGAGCGGCAAAAGGCGGCGCACTCTGGTGACGGCGAATCAATCGGTGCTGATAGCGATCCCGATACGGTGCGCTTGGCTGAAGTGCGGATGATGGATCGTTGGATCGGCGGGGTGCTGGCCGAGCAGCGGCGTTCCCGGCGCTGGAAAATTTTCTTCCGCCTGCTGTTCGCACTGCTCGTGATTGCCGGGCTCTGCCTTAGCGCCTATACCCTGTTCCTGGCCCAGGGCGACGGGATGTCGGCCGGCAAGCGCCATCTTGGCGTCGTCGATGTCAGCGGGCCCATCGATGCGAACGGTCAGGCCAACGCCGAGCGCATCATCGAAGGCCTGCAGCAGGCGTGGCAGGATCCGGGCGCGGATGCAGTGGTGCTGCATATCAATAGCCCCGGAGGCAGTCCGGTGCAGTCGCAGCGTGTCTACGACGAGATTCGCTATCTGCAAGAGCAGGGCGACAAGCCGATTCTGGCGGTGATCGAGGATATCGGTGCCAGCGGCGCCTACTATATGGCGTCGGCGGCAGACCGCATCTACGCCTCGCCGGCGAGTCTGGTCGGATCCATCGGCGTCATCAGTGCGGGCTTCGGCCTGGAGGGCGCGATCGACAAGGTCGGCGTGAAGCGACGTGTTTTCACGGCAGGCGAGAACAAGGCGTTCATGGATCCGTTCTCCGAGATTCCCCCGTCGCAGCGGGCGTTCTGGCAGTCGGTCCTGAATACCACGCATCGCCAGTTCATCGATGCGGTCAAGGCCGGGCGCGGAGATCGTCTCAGCGACGATCCCGAGCTGTTTTCCGGGCTGATCTGGACCGGCGAGCAGGCGAAGTCGCTGGGCCTGATCGATGACATCAGCAATCTCGAGCAGCTGTCGAGAGCGCGTCTCGGGGAAGTGAGTCTCAGAGATTACACGCCGTCGCTGGATCCCTGGTCGCTGGTCTCCAACAAGCTCACCAGCGCGGCGGCCCACTGGCTGGGACTGAGTAGCCCCGCATCGCCGGTGCGCTATCAGCTACCTTGACCGTTTCCCTGATGGGTTGCCAACGGATTCATGCCTGCCTCTCTCAGTAGCTCGCACAGCTTGATGAGAGGTAGGCCGATCAGGGTGTTGGGATCATCGCCTTCGAAACGTTCGAACAGGGCAATGCCCAGGCCCTCCATGCGAAAGCTTCCCGAGCTGTCGTAGGGGCGGTCGCGCGATACGTAGCTCTCGATCTCGGCGTCGCTCAGTTCCCGGAATCGAACGTGATAAGTCTCGTGAACGACCCGATGGCGCCCCGCCCCGGTGTCGATCAGCGCAAGGCCGGTCATGAAGCTTACCCGGTGGCCCGAGAATCGGCGCAGGTTGGCGCAGGCGGTCTCGAAGTCGCCGGGTTTGCCCAGGATGTCGCCGTCGAACAGCGCCAGCTGGTCGGAGCCGATGACGAGATGATCGGGATAGTCTGCAGACACCGCCTGCGCTTTTGAGAGCGCGAGGCGGTGAGCCAGAGTGACGGCGTCTTCTCCCTCGCGTCGGCTCTCGTCGATCTCGGGGGCGGCCCATTGGTAGGGAATTTCCAGGCGATCCAGCAGCTGTCGCCGGTAGCGGGAGCTTGAGGCAAGTACCAGTCGAGACATGGACATCCTTATCTTGTCGGTCAGTGAAAGCCGGTCTTTTCGGGCAGTGACGCCGGCAGTTCGAGTACGGTATGTGGCATGGCCCGTGTGAGACTCGAGTCAGAACCCGTCGGAGCCTGGCCCGATGCCGGTTCGAGCCGGGGTTCTTGAACATGGCCCTGAGCCTGGTTTTCGAGCTCGGCTTTTGAGCCTGAATTTAAACACGGGTTTTAAGCCTGCCTTTTAAACAATAGGATAGCGCGATCCAAGCGCTTTGACAGGGACCCGGCAAATCCCTATGATGTCGCGCCTATGTTGACCAGACGACTTCCCCCGACCGTCGAGCCCTACCGGGCAGCGGCAAACCAAGAAACCATCGAGGGTCTCGTTGACCTCGAGAAATTGACGCGCCTGAAAGACGAGATTGGGCCGCAGCAGGGCAGTGCAATCGTCAAGCTGCAGTTCGATGTCGATACGCAGCGTCGTCATCTCATCGATGGGGAGCTGGAGGCGGATCTCATGGTCCCTTGCAGGCGCTGCCTGCAGCCCATGCCGGTGTCCGTTACGAGCCACTTCAAGCTCGCGGTCGTCAGCGATGACGCCTTGGCGGCGGAAGTGCCCAGCGACTATGAGCCGGTGCTGGTCAACAACGAACAGCTGGACCTGCTGGGGGCGGTGGAGGATGAGTTGATTCTCGGCCTGCCCCAAGTGGTCTATCACGATGAAGCCGATTGCGCGGTTTCTCGTGAGCAGATGAGCAGCGGTGACGCTTCGATCGAAAAAGCGGCCCGCCCTGACAATCCCTTCGACGTCCTCAAGTCGTTGAAGGGAAAAATTTGAACCTGAAAGACATTGACGTTGGAGTCATATCATGGCCGTTCAAAAAAACCGTAAGACCCGTTCCAAGCGTGGCATGCGTCGCGCTCACGATGCCCTGACCTCACCGGCTCTGTCCAAGGATCCGGAAACCGGTACTACGCACCTTCGTCACCACGTGGCGCCGGACGGTTATTACCGTGGCCGCAAGGTCGTCGAAGTTTAACGAAACCTCAGGCGTTTCGTCAGGCAGTGCGCATCGCCATCGATGCCATGGGCGGGGACTTCGGTCCCCGCGCCACTATTGGCGGATTGCTGTTGGCGCTGGCCCGTCATCCCGAGCTGGAGCCGCTGGTCTTCGGGCCGCGAGAAGAGCTCGAAACGCTGATCGGGGAGCTGGCTCGTGCCCCGCAGGAAGCTGCCAGCGTCAAGCGCATCACGATCGTCGACGCGCCACGGGTGGTGCTGCAATCCACTCCGCCCATGGAAGTTTACGAGGATCCGACGGCAACCAGCCTCTACGGCATGCTGGAAGCGGTGCGCGAGCAGCGGGCTGTCGCCGGCATTACCTGCGGCAATACCGGCGCGCTGGTCGCGCTGGCTCGGCGTGAGCTGGGCAGTGTTCCGGGTATCTCGCGCCCGGCGATCAGTTCGGCAGTGCCGACCCGCAAGGGTGGGCGCTGCTATCTGCTCGATCTCGGTGCCAGCGTCGACGTCCATGCCCGGCATCTGGTCGATTTCGCCCACATGGGGGCGCTGATGGCGCGTGTGGTCGATGGCGTGGCGGTGCCGCGCGTCGCGCTGCTCAACATGGGTGTCGAGGCGAACAAGGGTGTCGCTCGCGTGCGCGAGGCGGATGCTCTGTTGAGAGCGCGGGGCAGTAGCGACTTCGAATATATCGGCTATCTCGAAGGAGATGGAATCTTCTCCGGGCAGGCCGATGTCGTCGTCTGCGACGGCTTCGTCGGTAACGCCGTGCTCAAGGCAAGCGAGGGGGTGGCTCAGATGCTGCTCAAGCGGTTGCAGGCGAACTTCGACTCTCACTGGTCGACGCGTCTGGTCACGATGCTGGCACGACCCGCGCTGATGCGTTTCAAGGCGCAGCTCGACCCCGTGCGTCATAATGGCGCGAGCCTGCTCGGGCTCAATCGTATCGTGGTCAAAAGCCACGGCAACGCCGGGGCGCAGGCTTTTGCCTTTGCCATCGATCGCGCAGTGCGTGAAGTGGAAGTCGGGCTGCCGGAGCATTTTCGCGCTGCATGGTCTCAGGACGCAGCGACGCCCGTTATCTCGTCGACCGTCAGCGACGGCCGAGTGGATAGCGGGTCTCGTGATTCGACGAGATCCGACGATTCATCACTTCAAGGGTGAGCGCGATGACGCAATCACTGGCTTTGGTCTTTCCGGGGCAGGGCTCGCAGCAGATCGGCATGCTGCGAGAGCTGGCCGAACGTTACAGTGTCGTACGCACGACCTTCGATGAAGCATCGGAGGCATTGGGCTACGACCTCTGGCATGTCGTCCAGGAAGGACCCGAAGAAGAGCTCAACTCGACGGCTTGTACGCAACCTGCGCTGCTGACTTCGAGCGTCGCGATCTGGCGTGTCTGGCAGGAGCTCGAGGGGCCTCGCCCTGGCATGATGGCGGGGCACAGCCTGGGCGAGTACAGCGCGATGGTCTGTTCCGGCGCACTCGGCTTTGCCGAAGGCGTGCGACTGGTTCGCCTGCGTGGCGAAGCGATGCAGCAGGCGGTGCCGGCCGGCGTCGGGGCGATGGCGGCGATTCTGGGGCTGGACGATGCCACGGTCGAAATGGCCTGTCGCGACGCCGCTCAGTCGGAAGTGGTCTCTGCGGTCAATTACAACTCTCCCGGGCAAGTCGTGATCGCAGGCAACCAGCGCGCCGTCGATCGCGCCATTGCCCTTTGCCAGGAAGCGGGAGCCAAACGGGCTCTGCCGTTGCCGGTCTCGGTGCCGTCTCACTGCGCACTGATGCAGCCTGCCGCCGAGCGGGTCGATGCCGCCATGGCAGAGCTTGAGTTCAAGCTGCCGCGTTACGCTGTCTACCAAAACGTCAACGCAAAGGTTGCCGAGACCACTGAGGTGCTGCAGCAGCGACTGGTCGAGCAGCTTTACCAGCCGGTCCGCTGGACCGACTGCGTCAACGCGATGTTCGAGGATGGCGCCTCCGTCTTCATCGAGTGCGGGCCGGGGAAAGTGCTGACCGGCTTGAACAAACGCATTCAGCGTCAGGCGAGAGGGATCGCGGTCAACGATCCCGATACCTTGTCTTCGGCGCTCGAGCTGGCGCGTGATGCGCTGGACGTCCAAGAGCCCAAGGGGTGAAATCATGACCGAACGTAGAGTGGCGCTGGTCACCGGAGCGAGCCGGGGTATCGGCCGTGCCGTGGCGCGCGAGTTGGGGCGTCAGGGGCGCATCGTCGTGGCCACGGCCACCAGCGAAGCCGGCGCTGCCAGAATCGACGACGATCTCAAGGCCGAGGGTATCGAAGGGTTGGGTCTGGCGCTGGACGTGACCGATCAGAACAGTGTCGATGCGGTGTTCAAGCGTATTACCGATGCCTTCGGTGCGCCGACCATTCTGGTCAACAACGCCGGCATTACCCGCGACAATCTCTTGATGCGGATGAAGGAAGACGAGTGGGACGCGGTACTCGATACCAATCTCAAGTCGGTCTATCGTGTCTCCAAGGCTGGCCTCAAGGGGATGACGCGAGCTCGCTTCGGCCGTATCGTCAATGTCAGCTCCGTCGTCGCGATGATGGGGAATCTGGGACAGGTCAACTATGCTGCTGCCAAGGCGGGTATGGAAGGCTTCACCCGGGCCCTAGCACGCGAAGTGTCGTCGCGGGCGATCACGGTCAATGCCGTGGCGCCGGGCTTCATCGATACGGATATGACGCAGTCTCTACCGGAAGCGCAGCGTGATGCGCTTCTGAAACAGATTCCGTTGGCGCGACTGGGCCAGCCGGAGGAGATCGCCGCCGCGATTGCTTTTCTCGCCAGCGATGCAGCCGGGTATATTACCGGGGAAACGCTGCAGGTTAACGGTGGCATGAACATGCGGTAATCCTCCCGCGACGCGGGTTGCGTCGTCTGGGGGCGGTCTATAAACTACCCGCAGCTTTTTAGCTGGCGGATTCGTACCACTAGGAGTAACGACATAATGAGCACCATCGAAGAGCGCGTGAAGAAGGTTGTTGCCGAACGCCTGAACGTCAAGGAAGAGGACATCCAGAACTCCTCATCCTTCACCGAAGACCTCGGCGCGGATTCGCTGGATACCGTCGAACTGGTGATGGCGCTCGAAGAGGAATTCGACACCGAAATTCCCGACGAAGAAGCTGAAAAGATCACGACCGTTCAGGAAGCGATCGATTACATCGTCTCTCATCAGTAAGCCTGTCGTCTCCCGCTGAGGCGAGAGAAGCCAAGCTGCTAGATAGTATCGATGACAGTATCGATGTTCGGAAAGCCGCTCTCAATGAGAGCGGCTTTCTGCATTCTGAATGACCCACACGGGAAGCGCTGTCATGAAACGGGATATGAAACGGGAGTGCTCCACCCGGTGGTCAGGCATCGTGGCCGGAAGGCCCGGGTGGAAGGCCGGCCAGGATAGAAGGCTTGGCGGCGGCTTGGCGATGAGTTGGTGTTCCAAATCAGGGTGGCGGAAATTGAAGGGCTCGAGTGCCCGCGAGGTGTCATGCCAAAGTCCCGGCTTACGACGCCCATCTCTCGGGTTGTTCAGGTATAATTCGCGCCAGTCGGGCCGAGGTCGAGGTGGCAATCCGGCGGGACGATGACAGTCGAAGGATCGTCCTTCATGAGCCGCGCCTAAATGGCCATCAGGAAGTTCGGAGGAGATTAGATGCCGCGCAGAAGAGTGGTGGTGACCGGAATGGGGCTGGTAACGCCAGTCGGCAACACGGTCGAGGAGAGCTGGAAAAGCCTTCTTTCAGGGACGAGTGGCATCACGCCGATCGAGCATTTCGACACGACCGGTTTCAATACGCGGTTCGGTGGTGCGATCAAGAATTTCGATATCGGCGAGTATCTCAATCCCAAGGATGCTCGCAAGATGGACCTGTTCATTCAGTACGGAGTGGCCGCGGCCACGCAGGCGTTGCGTCATTCCGGAATCGAATGTACCGAGGCCAACGCCCATCGCATCGGGGTTGCCATCGGCTCGGGTATCGGTGGTCTTCCGATGATCGAGCGTAACCACGACTCTCTGCGCAAGGGCGGCGCGCGCCGGATCTCGCCGTTTTTTGTGCCGGGGTCGATCATCAACATGATCTCCGGCAGCCTGGCCATTCAGCATGGCTTCAAGGGCCCGAACATCGCCATCACGACTGCCTGTACGACGGGCACGCACAACATCGGCTACAGCGCTCGCACGATCGCCTATGGTGATGCCGACGTGATGTTCTGCGGCGGAGCCGAAATGGCGACCACGCCGCTGGGTCTTGGCGGATTCTCGGCTGCCAGAGCGCTTTCCACCCGCAACGACGATCCGCAGGCCGCTAGCCGTCCCTGGGATCGCGATCGCGACGGCTTCGTGCTGTCCGACGGGGCCGGGGTGATGGTGCTCGAGGAGTACGAACATGCCAAACGCCGTGGCGCGACCATTCATGCGGAGCTGACCGGCTTCGGCATGAGCGATGACGCCTTCCACATGACCTCGCCGCCGGAAGATGGCAGCGGCGCGGCGGCGGCGATGGCCAACGCGATTCGCGACGCCGGCATCGATTCCTCGGCCATCGATTACATCAATGCGCATGGCACCTCCACCTCGGCTGGCGACGTGGCGGAAAGTCGTGCGGTCGAGCAGGTCATGGGGGATCGCGCTCGTCAGGTGGCGGTCAGTTCGACCAAGTCGATGGTTGGGCACCTGTTGGGGGCTGCCGGTGCCGTCGAGGCGATCTTCTGCGTGCTGGCGATTCGCGATCAGGTCGCGCCGCCGACCATCAATCTCGACAACCCGGATGAGAACTGCGTGCTGGATTACGTGCCCCACACCGCACGCGATATGCCGATTCGCACGACACTGTCGAACTCCTTCGGGTTCGGCGGGACCAATGGTTCACTGATCTTTACTCAGGTCTAGTCGGCGATGCGCGACGCAACACTGCCGATCGACGATCGCGGTCTGGCCTATGGCGACGGTCTGTTCGAAACGGTACTGGTTCGGGATGGACAGCCGTTGCTGTGGGACTACCACATGGCGCGTCTCGAGCGGGGGATCGATCGGCTGGCCTTGCCGCGGCCGGACTTCGCCGCGTTCCATGCGCTACCGGCGCAATGCGGGCCGGGTCTTCGGGTTCTCAAGCTGATATTGACGCGAGGTAGCGGTGGCCGGGGTTATCGCCCGCCTGAAGCGCCCGACCTGCGGTGGCGCTGGAAGGATTCGCCCTTCAAGCCGTCGCCCGGACGCTGGTTCGAAGGCGTCGCGGTACGCTGTTGCGAGCTTCGCCTGGGCATTCAGCCGCGGCTGGCCGGTATCAAGCATCTGGCCCGACTGGAAAACGTGCTGGCGCGACAGGAGTGGCAGGACGACGCGATCGCCGAAGGGTTGCTCTGTGATAGCCAGGGCCATCTGGTCGAAGCCACGGCGATGAATCTGGTCTGGCGTCGGGCGGGGCGGCTCGAGACACCGTTGCTCGATCGTTGCGGTGTCGACGGTACGCTGTTGAGCGCGCTGGACGAGGTCGTCGATCTCGATCGGGTACGCGTCGGGCTCGATACCTTGCTGACGGCTGACGCCGCTTGGCTGATCAACAGCGTTCAGGGCGTGTGGCCCATTCGCCGGCTCGATGATAGCGCCGGCAACGCGCTCAAGCAGTGGTCGCTCGAATCGAACGATACTTTCCGTCACGCTGCCCATCGGCAGTTGGGTTATCCGCTGAACCCCGGCGATTGACGCCCGTATCATGCCCAAAAGTCGCCTCTGCGCGGCTTCCGGCGATTAAGGAACAACATGCGTGTCCTCAAAATTCTGATCGTGCTGCTGGTGGTGGCGACGATTGCGGTCTTTGGCGGGTTTCACTACTGGCAGAAACAGCTCGATGCACCGATCGCGATCGACCAATCGACGATCTACGAGGTGCCTCGCGGCGCCGCTTACACCCAGGTCGTGCATGACCTCGCGAGCCGCGGCATCATCGATGCGGCGTGGCCCTATCAGCTGCTCGCGCGCATCGCGCCCCAGGCTACCCAGGGGTTACGTGCCGGGGAGTTCGAACTCGAGCCAGGGATGAACGGCCGTCAGCTCATCGCCCATCTCTCCAGCGATCAGGTCGTGACCTATCGGCTGACGATTCCGGAAGGCTGGACCTTCAAGCAGATGCGCCGCCTGCTGGATCAGGCACCCAAGCTCGATCACCGTACCCAGGACATGAGTGACGACGAGGTGATGGCGGCGCTGGGACATGCAAAGACTCACCCCGAAGGCCAGTTCTTTCCCGACACCTATCGCTATCACAAGGGGGTGACGGATACCGAGATTCTTCGCCGCGCCTACGATCGTATGCAGCAGACCCTGGCCAGCGTCTGGGACGAGCGCGATGAGGGTCTGCCCATCGACTCACCCTACCAGGCGCTGATTCTCGCCTCGCTAATCGAACGGGAAACCGGCGTACCCGACGAGCGCGAAGAGATCGCCGGCGTGTTCGTGCGCCGCCTACAGAAGGGGATGCGGCTGCAGACCGATCCTACTGTCATCTACGGCATGGGTGACAGCTACATCGGCAACATCACTCGCGCCGATCTTCAGCGCCAGAACGCCTACAATACCTACGTCATCGAAGGCCTACCGCCGACGCCGATCGCGATGCCGGGGTTGGGCTCGTTGAAAGCGGCCGTTCACCCGGCAGAGGGCGATTCGCTCTATTTCGTGGCGAAAGGCGATGGCTCGCACCAGTTTTCCAGGACGCTTCAGGAGCACAATGCTGCCGTCCGCCGTTACATTCTGAATCGCGATTGAGATCGCGGCGCCAGCAGATCCACGACCCCGACCACAGCGACGAGACGACAGCGCATGAGTGCAGGCGATATCGAACAGCGGAGCGGCCGCTTCATCACGTTGGAAGGCGGCGAGGGCGTCGGCAAGACGACCAACGTCACCTTCGTCTGTGACTGGCTGACGGCGCGAGGGATCGAGGTGGTGCGTACCCGCGAGCCCGGCGGCACGCCCGGCGCCGAAGCGATCCGCGAACTGCTGCTGGACCCGACGCGTGAAGAGGCCTGGAGCGACGACGCCGAGCTGCTGCTGGTCTTCGCGGCTCGCGCCCAGCATCTCGCCGAGCGTATCCGCCCGGCGCTCGACCGGGGCGCCTGGGTCGTCTGTGATCGTTTCACTGACGCCACTTTTGCCTACCAGGGCGGGGGCCGCGGGGTGGATCTCGAGCGCATTCGCACCCTGGAAACACTGGTCCAGAACGGCTTGCAGCCCGATCTCACGCTGCTGCTCGATGTTCCACTGAGCGTCGCCGCGCAGCGTGTGGCAGGACGTGGCGCGCAGCTGGACCGTTTCGAGCGCGAGCGGGATACGTTCTTCGAAGCCGTGCGCGCTACCTATCGGTCGCGGGCCGAAGCCGACGCGCGCTTCGCGATTATCGACGCCTCGCCCTCGTTGGAGCGCGTCCAGTGCGCCATCGCACAGTCTCTGGAACAGAGGGTGGCGCCATGGCTATGACGCCACTGCCGTGGCAGCACGATCGCTGGCGTAAGCTGATCGAGCTCCAGGATAGCGGTCGTCTCCCGCATGCCTTGCTGCTGTCGGGGCCGCGCGGTATTGGCAAGCAGCCGCTGGTCGAGGCGTTGATCGCACGCACCCTGTGCCGGGCGCCGGGCGACGTCGCCTGCGGCGAATGTCACGGTTGCCGGATGCTGGGAGCGGGCTATCATCCCGACCTTCTCAGCGTGGGGCTGGTGGAAAAATCCCGTCAGATACGCGTCGATGCGATTCGCAAGGTCAACGGTTTCGTCGCCCAGACGGCGCAGCAAGGCGGCTATCGCGTGATCCGGATCGAACCGGCCGAGGCGATGAATGTCGCCGCCTCGAACGCGCTGCTGAAAAGCCTAGAGGAGCCGGGCGAGCGGACCCTGTTCATTCTGGTCTCCGATACCCCCTCGCGGCTGTTGCCGACGATTCGCTCGCGCTGTCAGCACTGGAACCTGGTGGCGCCGCGGCCGGAGGAGGCCGAACCCTGGCTGCGAGATCGTCTGGGCGACGGCGGCGAAGCGCGTTTCTGGCTGCGTGTCGCCGGCGGCTTGCCGCTGCTGGCCGAAGAGCTGGCCGGCGCCGACGCTCGCCAGCTGCGCCAGGATATGCGCGAACTCTTCGATGCGCTGGTCCGCGGCGGGGAGCCTGTCGGTGAAGCCGCAAGGCTCGATGCGCAGTCACTCGATCGCATACTATGGTATGGCATCGGCTGGCTCGAAGATCTGATTCGCCTCGGCCTGTCGGGCGATCCGCAGCAGGTGCGCAACAGCGATTTGCTGCCGCTCTATCGTCAGGCGGCCAAGAACGCCCGGGTCCGCGACTGGTTCCGACTGCTCGATTACGCCCGCGAGCAGCGCCGTCTGGTGGCGGCCGGTGGCAATCCGAATCCGCAGCTGGTGCTCGAAGCCTGGCTGGTTCGGTGGTCGGCCCTGCTGCGATCCTGAGCGCGCCGACGTCGTCGATCTTGCCGCCGGCACCCTCGTCATTACCCACTCTGGAAATTTGCATGTTCGTCGATTCTCACTGCCATCTCGATCGCCTCGACCTGACGCCCTACGACGGCGACCTCGATCTGGCGCTGGAGGCCGCCCGGGCCCGCGGCGTCCATCGCTTTCTGGCGATCTCGACTTCGCTGGATGGCGCCCCGAACCTGGCCGAGATCGCGAGACGTCATGACGATGTCGATATCAGCATCGGTCTGCATCCGCTTCACGAGGTGGCTGTAGAATCCGGTGGAGTGGAGCCCGACAGCAAGACGATTCAGGAGTGCGCGGACCGTTACGGTGCGGTGGCCATCGGCGAGACCGGGCTCGACTTCCACTACGACAGCGTGCCGCGGGACGTTCAGCGTCGACGATTCGTTGCCCATCTGGAGGCCGCGCACGAACTCGAACTGCCGGTGGTCGTTCATACTCGCGAGGCACGGGACGAGACCCTGGCGCTGATCCGCGAATACATCGATCCCAAGGTGGGCGGCGTACTTCACTGCTTTACCGAGGATCTCGACATGGCGCGGGAGGCGGTGAGATCTGGGTTTTATATCTCGCTGTCGGGGATCGTGACGTTCGCCAGTGCCGAGGCGCTGCGAGACGTCGCACGCCAGGTGCCGCTGGACCGGCTGTTGATCGAGACCGATAGCCCGTTTCTCGCCCCCGTTCCCCATCGCGGCAAGCCCAACGAGCCGCAGTGGGTGGTCGAGGTCGCCGAATGCATCGCGCGGGAGCGGGGTATTACCGCCGACGAAGTGGCGATGCAGACCCGCGCCAACTTCTATCGGCTATTCTCCGCCACTGCGCCTGACGCTCAGCGTGACAATCCATTCGGGTGACGGAGTTTCATCCACGTGAAGACGTCATGATCCGGAGGCCACGATGAAACTCGATACACTGTTCCAGCAGTTCGACGGGCAAACCATACCGCCGCTCGAGCAGTGGGATCCGCCTTCGTGCGGCGACATGGATCTGGTGATCATGGCCAACGGTGACTGGGTGCACGAGGGCACGCCGATCCGGCGCCCGGCGCTGGTCAGCTTGCTGAGCCGCGTGCTTCGGCGCGAAGCCGACGGCGACTATTTCCTGGTGACGCCGGGGGAGAAGCTGCGCATCCGTGTCGAGGATCTACCGCTGCTGGTGACGGACGCCGACCCCGTGGGGGCGGACTGGATGGCGACAACCGCCTGTGGGGATCGTGTGGTGCTGGATGGCGCCCATCGATTGTCGCTGTCGCTGACACCGGGCGGGGAGTCCTTACCCGCGCTGCCCATTCGTCACGGGCTGCAGGCCCGCCTGCACCGCAATCTGTTCTATCGCTGGGTCGAAACCGCCGAGCAGGATGGCGACGAGATCGGGCTGTGGAGCGGTGGCATCTGGCACTGTCTCGGCCGCACCGACGACGTGACGCCATGAGCGATTCGATGAGCGCGGCGACTCCCGCCGCCGCACCCAACGACGAGTTGACGGCGGAACAGCGTGCGGTGATCGGCCATCTCGAGGGGCATGCCCGCGTGGCTGCCGTCGCCGGGGCCGGCAAGACCACGACCCTGGTCCGGCGCGTACTTCATCTGCTCGCCGGCGGTGAAAACCCGCGGCGCATTCTGGTATTGATGTTCAACCGTGCGGCGCGCGACGACTTTCGCGCCAAGCTGGCGCGGGAGGCGCCCGCGGGTGTCGCTTTACCGGAAGTGCGCACTTTTCACTCGATCGGCCATCGCTTGACCCAGAGCCTGACCCGCTGGGGCTATCTACCGCCGCGTCAACTGCTGCAGGCGGAATGGCAGCGGGAGCGTCTATTGCGTCAGGCGGTGATGCAGAGTCTGGAATCGACCGACAGCGAAACCCGCGAGGCGGCACTCGATGCGGACCGACTCGAGGCTTTCGGTCAGTTCTGTGATCTGGTCAAGGCCGAGGTCGCCACGCCGTCCGAGCTGTTCGAGAAGCTCGGCTACACCGGCAGCGAACGCCACTTCATCGATGCCTTCGATGTGGCCGAGTCGTTGCTGGAATCTGCCGGACAGATGACCTATGCGGATCTGCTCTATCGTCCGCTGCGATGTCTCGAGGCGCACGCGGAGGCGCGTCGCCGCGTCGAGGGATTTCTCGGCCACGTCATCGTCGATGAGTACCAGGACATCAATGAAGCCCAGCTGCGGCTGCTCAAGTTACTGTCCGGCGATGCGGCACAGGTGATGGCAGTCGGCGACGCCAATCAGTGCATCTATGAATGGCGGGGCGCGCGGCCCGACGCGATGCTGGCGCGCTTCGATGGTCTGTTCGGTCGGGCCAGCGAGTATCCGCTTTCTTACACGTTTCGCCACGGCCATGCCTTGGCGCTGGCGGCCAATCATGCCATTCGCGGCAATCGCCAGCGCTGGGATCAGCTCTGTCTGGCGGCGCCCGGCAATCCATTGACTCGATTACAGGCGGGCGCCGGGGCCGCCAAGCTGCTCGAGGCGCTGCAGCGCTGGCATGCCGATGGCCGGCGCAGTGACGAAGCCTGCGTACTGGTCCGCAGCTGGTCGTTGTCGGTCTCGGTGCAACTTCAGCTGCTGCGGGCCGGCATACCGTTCCGTCTCGCTCAGGAAGAGCGCTTCGTGTTCCGGCTGCCGTTGGTACAGGCGCTGGCGGGCTATCTCCAGCTGGCGCGTGAACCTCGGCGGCTACACGATCCGGGCCATCTGGTTCTGCTGTTCTCCCAGCCCACGACCTTCGTCGCCCAGGATCGCGTGCGCCGTCTGGTCGAGGAATTGGCCCGGACTCAGCAGTGGCCTGCTCGCGATGCGCCGGTGCTGGCGGGTCTCAAACCCGGCCAGCGTCGCCATCTCAAGCGGCGTTGGCAGCTGCTCTGCGAGCTTCCCAAGTTGGCGACGTGGCCGCCGGCCAAGCTGCTCGAGCATGTCGTCGATGCCATCGACGCCGAAAAGATCCTGCGGCGCTCGGCCGCACGGCGGGAGAAGGGCGACGACGACGTTCGACTGCTGGATGTGTTGATCGAACAGGCCGGCGAGTTGGCCAACGACCCCGAGGCGTTCATCGAGCTGCTGCGCAATCCGGTAGAGAACCGGCCGGATGGCGTGCTGATCAGTACCGTTCACGGTGCCAAGGGCCTCGAGTGGCCGCTGGTTGTCGTATGGGGGCTCAATGAAGAGGATTTTCCCCATTTCAGTCGCGACAATCCGCTCTCGCCGGAACGGCTGGAAGAGGAGCGACGGCTCTACTATGTCGCCATCACCCGCGCCCGGGAGCACTTGCTGCTGATCCATGACGGTGGCGATCATCGGCCGAGCCGCTTCCTCGAGGAGACCGCGCTGGAGGATTGCTCCCGCGTCGACCGGGCGATCCAGGCCGGTGCCGAAACCGCCGTCGCGGTGCGCGAGCCGGAGATGATCGGGACTTATCTGACGCGCATCGGCCTGGAGCGCGGCGGTCAGTGGGTGACACTCGAGGCCCGGGAGTCGCCGACGCCGACTCTCGACCCCGGCAGAGGCGCCGCCGTCGAGAGCGGCACCAACGCGTCGTGGCAGGTCGGAGATCGCTTGCAGCACGCAAACTTCGGCGAGGGCGAAATACTAGTGGTCGAGGGCAACGCCGCCAACCCGGTGATCGATGTGCGTTTCGAGACGGCCGGCCGGCGGCGTCTGATCGCGACCCGAGCGCCAGTGACCAAATTGTCCGGAAACGGGAGATGAACCATGAATGCATCCGTTCTTGTCACACCAGAAGCGCTGCGCGATAGCCTCGCCGGTGAGAGACCACCGCTGGTTCTGGACTGCCGCGTTTTTCGCGGCGATGAAAAGCCCGGAGATCGCCGCTACCTTCCTCAAAGTCTGTCTCTGGATCTCGAGCGAGATCTATCGGCGGATCCGGGCGAGGGTGGTCGACATCCGTTGCCTTCCCAGAGTGATTTCACGGCAACACTTCAAGCCTTGGGCGTCACGCCGGAGCGTCCGGTCGTTGTTTATGATGACAGTGGCGGGCAGCTGGCCGCCGCTCGGGCCTGGTGGATGATCGCTTGCTGGGCAGGTCATCCCGACGCTCATCTATTGGATGGCGGGCTTGCTGGCTGGCAAATGATTGGTGGCGAACTGGTGAAAGTCCCTGTCGAGCCCGCAAATCAGAGCCGCTGGACTCCGTCATTCAACGATGACGTGCTGGTTTCAGTAGAAGTGCTTTTAGAGCAGGGTGGCCAGTTGGTGGATGCCAGAGCCGCGACACGTTTTCGAGGGGACGAAGAGCCTTTGGATTCGATTGCGGGTCACATTCCGGGAGCCATGTGCCGTCCCTGCACGCAAAACCTTGAGACCTCCGGTCGTTTCAAGAGTCCTGGCCAGCTAGCCGACGAGCTTCCGAAAGGAGAGGCTCTGACGGCGTACTGTGGCTCGGGCGTTACCGCTTGCCACAACATCCTCTCCTACGCCGTCGCGGGTTTGCCGCTGCCTCGGCTTTATGCCGGTTCCTGGAGCGAGTGGATTCGCGACCCGGCACGGCCGATCGCGACCGGCGATGCCTGACACCGCCGGTCACGGAAGCGTGCGTTCGCTGTGACGGACTACATATTCGGGTAGTTGGGCCCGCCGCCACCCTCGGGTGCTACCCAGGTAATGTTCTGGGACGGATCCTTGATGTCGCAGGTCTTGCAGTGAATGCAGTTCTGGAAGTTGATCCGGAACTGCGGCTCGCCCGCTTCCTCGACCACTTCGTAGACCCCGACCGGGCAGTAACGCTGCGCGGGTTCCGCGTATTCCGGCAGATTCTTCGCGATCGGAATGGCCTGATCGCTCAGCTTCAGGTGGCAGGGCTGGTTCTCGTCGTGGTTGGTATTCGACAGAAAGACCGACGAGGGCTTGTCGAACGACAGCTTGCCGTCGGGTTTGGGGTAGTCGATCGGCGCCGACTCTGATGCCTTCTTCAACTGATGATCCGGTGTGGTATCGCGCTGTAGCGGTAGCTTGCCGCCGAGCCACTGATCGACGAAGTTGAATGCGCCGCCGCCCACGGTACCGAACTTGTGAATGGCCGGGCCGAAGCTGCGACTGGCCTGCAGTTCCTGCCACGCCCAGCTCGACTCCCAGGCGTTGGTGAAATCGCTGAGTTCCTTGCCGCCTTCATCACCGGCGGCGATTGCCGCGAATACCGTTTCGGCGGCGATCAGTCCCGACTTCATCGCGGTATGAATACCCTTGATCTTGGCGAAGTTGAGCGTGCCGGCATCGCAGCCCAACAGCAGGGCGCCGGGCATCGTCATCTTGGGCAGGCAGTTGGCGCCGCCCTTGGTGATCGCGCGTGCGCCGTAGGCGACGCGTTTCCCGCCCTCGAGATGACGCTTCAGCAGCGGATGGTGCTTCATGCGCTGGAATTCATCGAACGGCGAGAGATAAGGATTGCGGTACGCCAGGTCGACGATCAGTCCTACCATCACCTGCTGGTCATCGCCGTGATAGAGAAACCAGCCGCCGTGGCTGTCGCCGCCATGGTCCTTGTCATCCAGGGGCCAGCCGGAACCGTGCAGCACCAGCCCCGGCTCGTGCTGCTCGGCGGGGACGTCCCAGAGCTCCTTGAAGCCGATGGCGTAATGCTGGGGATCGCGACCCGCGTCGAGCTCGAAGCGTGAGATCAACTGTTTGCCGATATGCCCCCTCGCCCCCTCGCAGAACAGCGTGTACTTGGCGCGCAGCTCCATGCCGGGCATGTAATTGGCGGTTTCGCTGCCGTCGGCGGCGACGCCCATGTCTCCGGTGAGAATGCCGCGAACGACGCCCGCGTCATCGACGATCGCTTCCTGCGCGGCGAAGCCGGGGAAGATCTCGACGCCCAGCGCTTCGGCCTGCTCGCCCAGCCAGCGGCACAGGTTGCCGGCGCTGATGACGTAGTTTTGATCCCTGGCACCGGTCGAACCGGCGTGGCCGGTATTGTGCATCGACTTGGGCACCAGCGCATTGGGCAGTTTCTGCGCCTTGGCGGTGTCCTTCAGCAGGTAGAGCTCATCGCGCAGCACCGGCGTATTCAGCGGCGCGCCCCGCTCGGCCCAATCGGGGAATAGCTCGGTCAGGGCGCGCGGCTCGAATACGGCGCCGGATAGGATATGGGCCCCGACTTCCGAACCCTTCTCGACCACGCAGACCGAAAGCTCTTGCCCGGTCTCGTTAGCCTGCTGCATCAGACGACATGCCGCCGACAGACCGCTGGGGCCTGCACCCACGATCACGACGTCGAAATCCATGGATTCACGTTCCAAACCCGATCTCCTTGCTGGCTAGCGGGCGCTGGCGAATACGGTAGCCGTGCACGCCCGCTCGGTCTGTTTCGTCGACGGCTGCTGCCACCGTTTTTTATAGCCTAACGTCAGTCAGGTGCCTCATGTTATGCCTGAGTGCGCTTTTCTTATGCGAAGGTGCTGCTTCGGCAGTACCCCGTTGATGCGCTATCATCGCATTTTCGCCCGTCGATGTCCCCGGCGATGCACCATGCTGGAGCGGAAGACGGGCCCCGAGTTGACCTTGGCCGACGTCGACGTGATTCTATATGCGCCGACGTTTTTGCTGTCTGGCATCACGTCAAAAGGGTGGTCGTGACATATCGATCACCGACGTCGACCAGCGCCCGCCGGGTCGGTCTATCAATAGCCTGCGAGGACAACCATGCGAGGCCACTCATGAAAGTACTCGTCGCGGTCAAACGCGTCATCGATTACAACGTCAAGATCCGGGTCAAGGCGGATCACTCCGACGTCGATCTGACCAACGTCAAGATGGCCATGAATCCGTTCTGCGAAATCGCGGTGGAAGAGGCCGTTCGTCTGAAAGAGAAAGGCGTCGCCTCGGAAATCGTTGCCGTCACGGTGGGCCCCAAGGCCGCTCAGGAACAGCTGCGCACGGCGCTGGCGCTGGGTGCCGATCGCGCCATTCACGTCGAGACCGACGAACGTGTCGAGTCGTTGACGGTGGCCAAGCTGCTCAAGGGTGTGGTCGACGAAGAGAAGCCCGATCTGGTGATCCTGGGTAAGCAGGCGATCGATACCGACAACAACCAGACCGGCCAGATGCTGGCGGCGTTGACCGATATGGGGCAGGGCACCTTTGCCTCCGAGGTCGCTTTCGGCGAGGGCGTCGAAGCCGGTGAAGTTCGCGTCACTCGCGAGATCGACGGCGGCCTGCAGACCGTCGCGCTCAAGCTGCCTGCCGTGGTGACGACCGACCTGCGCCTGAACGAGCCGCGCTACGCCAAGCTGCCGGATATCATGAAGGCCAAGAAGAAGCCGCTGGAAACCAAGACACCGGAAGCGCTGGGTGTGGCCGTGTCTAGCGGGCTCACGCTGCTCAAGGTCGAGACGCCTGCCGAGCGCAAGGGCGGCGTCAAGGTAGGCTCCGTGGATGAGCTGATCGACAAACTCAAGAATGAAGCCAAAGTGCTTTGATAGGAGCTGATCGCATGAGCATTCTGGTTCTGGCCGAACACCACAACGGCCAACTGGCCGCCGGCACCGCGCATGTCGTCGGTGCCGCGCGAGCCATCGGTGGCGACATCGATCTTCTGGTCGCGGGTGAGAACGTTGGCGGTGTCGCGGAAGCTGCCGCCAGACTCGACGGCGTCGCCCGCGTGCGGGTGGCCGACAATCCGGCGTACGCCCACCAGCTGCCCGAGCCGCTGGCGGATTTGCTGGTCGCGCTGGCCGATGAATACAGCCACGTACTGGCCGCGGCTTCGACCGAGGGCAAGAACGTGCTGCCGCGATTGGCCGCGCTCAAGGATGTCTCGCAGATTTCCGAGATTCTGGGCGTCGAGAGCGCCGATACCTTCACGCGTCCGATTTACGCCGGCAACGCCATCGCCACGGTGCAGTCGAGCGATCCGCTCAAGGTGATCACCGTGCGCACCACGGCATTCGATGCGGTGAGCGAAGGAGGCGCAGCGTCCATCGAAGCGCTCGATTACATTGCCGACAGCGCGCGTTCGCGTTTTATCGGCGAAGAGCTTGCCCAGAGCGAGCGTCCGGAGCTGGGCGGTGCTCGAGTCGTGATTTCCGGCGGCCGTGGCATGGGTAATGGCGACAATTTCAAACTGCTCGACGGAATCGCCGACAAGCTGGGCGCTGCCGTCGGCGCGTCGCGGGCGGCGGTCGATGCCGGTTTCGTGCCCAACGATATGCAGGTCGGCCAGACCGGCAAGATCGTCGCTCCCGACCTCTACATTGCCGTGGGTATCAGCGGCGCGATTCAGCACCTGGCGGGGATGAAGGACTCCAAGGTGATCGTGGCGATCAACAAGGACGACGACGCGCCGATCTTCCAGGTCGCGGATTACGGTCTGGTGGGTGATCTGTTCGAGATCCTGCCCGAGCTGGAACAGAAGCTTTAGGGGCTGTTGCTGTTCGCGCCTGCAAGCCGCGTTCGACCCAACCGGTGCCTGAGGGCACCGGTTTTTTTATGGCGGTGTCTTTTTTAAGGCGGTGTCTTGTTGATGAGAGGCGTCGACCCGGCGACATGCTCGCCAGCGAAATCATGGGCGATAACGCCGAGAAAACGAGACGATATCATGCGGATTGATAATTGTTCTTGTTTGTATTAGCGTATCGCATCGAATTCAGCGGCGTTACATCGCCGGTCCGGTGATGCTCGTCACCGGCTGCTGACTGCTCATACGCAAGGAGATAGCGTGGTGCATGATTTCTCGCGCAGGCGAGGCCAGAGGCGTCTGTTGGCGTTCTGCCTCGCCGCCATGAGCCTGGCCGCGGCCGGCCCGGCATCGGCTCAGGACTCGCTCAGCCAGTCCAGCATCCAGGCTCAGCAGACCCAGGCCGAACTTCAAAGCCGTATCGATGAAGCTGACGACGCCACGCGCGACGCGCTGGAGCGTCTGCGTCAGGCCAACCAGCAGGCCGACCGACTGGAGAGTTACAACGCCGAGCTGGCGCCGATCGTCGACAACCAGGCCAAGCGAATCGCTTCCGAGCAAAAGGCACTGGCGCAGATTTCGGTGACGCGTGAAGCGTTGCCGGGGGAGCTGCGCCAGATGGTCGAGCAGTTGCGCGCAATGATCGAGGCGGATATGCCGTTCCTGCGCGACGAGCGTCTGGCACGCGTCGACGATCTGGAGCAGATGCTGGCCCGCGACGACGACTCCCAGGCGGACAAGTTGCAGCGAATCTTTTCCGTGTGGCGCACCGAGCTCGACTACGGCCGCGAGATGGATCAGTGGAGCGGTTCGCTCGACGGTTCCCAGTCCGAAGCGGCAAGCCAGGGTAGCCAAATGGCGCGGGAAGTCGACTATCTGCGTGTAGGACGCACTGGCTGGTACTACGTCACGCCGGACGACCGCGCGGGCGGTGTCTGGAGCGTGGCCAACGGCGAGTGGGAAGCGCTCGACGGCGATCAGATCGACGAGGTTCGCCGCGGCATCCGCATCGCTCAGGATCAGAGCGCGCCAGCGCTGCTGAACCTGCCGGCCTCACTGACCGTCGAGAACGGTCGGGCATCGACGGAGGACCAATCATGAAGCGTCACGCATGGTGGTTGGCAGTGCCTCTCGTCGCCACGCTTCTCACCCCGAGTATTGCCGTTGCCCAGTCCAACGCAGGAAGCGACACGACGCCGTCGATGCAGCAGGTGCTTCAATCCTTTCGCGCCGACAGCCAGGCCGCCGAACAGCGCGACAGCCAGCGGCTCGAGACGTTGCTGGACGACCGCCAGGCGCTGCAGCAGGCCGTTTCCGATGCCGAGCAGCGGCTGCAGCAGGCTCAGGCCCGACGCCAACAGCTGGACGATCGTCAGTCCGCGCAGCAACAGCAGCTGGCGGAACTCCAGCAGCAGCGATCGGATCAGGCCGGGGATATCGGCGAGATTTCCGGCATCGTCAAGCAGCAGGCCGGCGAGTTGCGAGATGCTCTCGGCGAGAGCTGGCTGACCGTGGGCGGTGACGCTCGACTGCCGCCGCGGCTGGACGATCATGGGCTGGTCGATCGACAGACGTTCGATCAGGTACGTCAGGCTCTCGCCGGCCTGGTCGCGGAAAGCGGCCGTGGCGTGCGCTTTCAGGCGCCGGTAGCGGGCAAGGATGGCGATGTCGCCGAGCGCGAGGTAGTGCGCCTGGGTGACACCATCGCCTTCAGCAACGGCGAACTGCTGCAACGCATCGGCGAGGACGGAAGGCTGGCGGTGTACCCGGTAACGCCCGGCGATGCCCGGCAGTCGTTACAGGCCTTTCAGCAAGGTGATGGCAACCAGATCGTGGTCGATCCCACCGATGGCGACGTTCTCGACGCGCTCTCCCGGCAGCCCAGTCTGTGGCAGCGCTTTCAGCAGGGCGGCTATGTCGGCTACGTGATCGTCGCGCTGGGGATCGTCGGTCTGCTGATAGCCCTGGCGCAGTATGTCTATCTCGTGATCGTCAGTGGCCGGATGCGCCGCCAGATGCAGGCGCCGGATACGCTGCAAGACGACAACCCGCTGGGCCGGGTGCTCAAGCGCTTCGCAGCACTGGGGCGCGATCATGCGCCGGAAGCACTGGAGGCTCGGCTCGACGAAGCTCTGCTGGCGGAGCAGCCTCGGCTGGAGCGCGGTCAGCCGATCGTCAAGCTGATCGCCGCAGTGGCGCCGCTGCTGGGTCTGCTGGGTACCGTGACCGGGATGATCGTCACTTTCCAGTCGATCACCGTGTTCGGCACCGGCGATCCGCAGTTGATGGCGGGCGGGATCAGTCAGGCGCTGGTCACCACCGTGCTGGGCCTGATCACGGCCGTGCCGCTGCTGTTCGTCAATACCGCCTTGAGCAGCCGTAGCCGGCGGTTGATCGGTCTGCTGGAAGGCCGGGCCAGCGCCGTGCTCGCCGAGCATCTCGAAGCCGAGACCGCTGCTGCCGCCCACGCCGAGGAGCGCCGTCATGGTGCCCACGCTTGAGCCGATCCGCTGGCTGATCAGTTCCGGCGGCGAAGTGCTGGTATTGATCATGCTGGTGGCAATGGCGTTGTTCGCGATTTCGCTGGAGCGATTGTTCTACTGGCGATTCACCCATCGGCGTGCGCGCCGGGTGCTGATCGACGCCTGGATCCGGCGCCGTGATCACTCGAGCTGGAGCGCGCTGACGCTGCGCGAAGTCTGGACGCGCGAACTGATCGCGCGGCTGCGTCTGCCACTGCCTTGGCTCAAGTTGCTGATCGCTCTCTGCCCGCTGCTGGGACTACTGGGAACGGTGACCGGGATGATTCAGGTTTTCGACAGCCTGGCGCTGACCGAAAGTAGCCAGGCACGGGCCATGGCCGACGGCGTCGCCCAGGCTACGTTGCCGACGTTGTGCGGCATGGCCGTCGCCGTGGTCGGTCTGCTTTTCGTCACTCGTCTGGAACAGATCATTCGGCGCGAGGATCAGCGGTTGCACGACCGTATGGCCCGCGCCGTGGAGGACTCACATGCGTAGGCGCCGGTTGCGGGAAGCCAGTGACGACTCGACCGGTATCGATCTCACGCCGATGCTGGATGTCGTCTTCATCATGCTGATCTTCTTCATCGTCACCACCAGCTTCATCAAGGAGAGTGGCGTCGAGATCGAGCGGCCCGATTCGAGCGAGGCCACGGCGCGGCAGGATACGCAAGTGCTGGTCGCCATCACCGGCGATGGCGCGGTATGGGTCGACGGCGAGGCGGTGGATGCCCACCGCATCGGCGCCCGTGTCGCCCAGCTAATATCCGGTGACGGTAGCGTCGTCGTCCAGGCCGACAAGAACTCGACCACGGGCCTGCTGATTCAGGTCATGGATCGTATTCACCAGGCCGGCGTCGACAACGTGGCCGTTGCCGCCAATCGGGATGCCGGTTGATGCGTAGAGTGGCCGGACTCGCGGGTGGCGCGCTGCTGACGCTGCTGGTGTTCTATCTGCTGGCGCTGCTGGTCGCGCCGCCGGAGCCGGATCGCACCCAGATCGTGACGCCCACCTCGATCTCGATGGTCGATGCGCCGGAGCAGGCGCAGGCACAGCCATCTCCGACCTCGCCGGCATTGCCGACGCCGCCCAGTGCGCCGCCACCGCCGCCCGCGGCGGCCCCCGTTCCGGCGGCGGAAACGCCCAGCCCGGTGGCGATCCCGGAGCCCGAGACGCCGCCGATGGAGACGCCGGATGCGACTCTGGACGCGTCGCTACCCGAGTTGAGCGAGACGCGGCCGGAGCCCCAGCCTGAGCCGGAACCTCAGCCAGAGCCGAAGGCGCAACCGCAACCCGAGCCGCAGCCTACGCAGCAAACCGTGGCGGAAGCGGCGCCACAGCCGCAATCCGAGCCGTCGCAGACGGAGCCCGCGCCGCAGCAGCCGCCGAAAGGCACGCAGGCCTCGCCCCGCGATGTCGGCCAGCTCCAGCCCACCAGCCGGGTCAATCCGTCCTATCCCATGCGTGCACGCCGGCGTGGCATGGAGGGCTACGTCGAGGTGAGTTTCATCATCCAGCCTGACGGGCGTGTCGATACCGGTAGCCTGCGGGTGATCGATGCCGATCCCGCCAATGTCTTCGATCGTGCCGTCGAGGAAGCCGTGTCGCAATGGCAGTTCCCGCCGGCCGATGACGTCAGGCGCGCGACGCAGCGCATCCAGTTCCAGTTGGAGGGCTGAGGATGAGTTCGACGGTGGTCCGTGATCTGCGCAAGCGATGCCTGACACTGATGGCCGCGGGCCTGATCGGCTTCGGCGGCGTTCCGTCGGCCCAGGCGGAAGGGCCGGCGCTGCGTCCGGACATGATTCAGACGCTGCACTCGATGCAGTCGCAGCTCGAGGCCGGCGACGATGCTGCCGTGGCCTCGCGTGCCGCGGCTTCGGCCTCGCGGCTGCAAGGAGGGAATGCCGCCGACCGCTGGGCGCGCGCGCTGTTCCTGCAGTTGGCCGCGTCGGCCAATGCCCGGCAGGGCAACGATAGCCTGGCGGCGGATCAGTTGGCCGAGGCGCGCGGCACCGACGAGGTTCCCGATGCCCGCCGGCTGGCCTGGTTGCGCCAGGAAGCACAGCTTCGGCTGAGTGCCGGTCAGACGGAACAAGGCGCGGATCGACTGACGCAGTGGGTCGAACGAAGCGGCGGCGACGACACCTCTCGTTGGCTGCTGGTACAGGCGCGGGCCTCGCTGAGGGAGTGGTCGGCCGCGGCCAATTCGCTCGATCGCCTCCGCGAATCCGGCGCCGAGGGGTGGAGCTCCTCACAGCAGCAATTGGCGAGCACGGTCTACCAGCAGACAGGTCGGTTCGACGACGCTTTGGCGCTGCTCGGCGACGATGCGAGTTCGCCGGACGTCTGGCGACGAGCGGCGGGGCTGGCGCAACAGGCGGGAGGTGACGGCCGCGCTGCCGCGATCTGGGAGAGCGGCTGGCGTCGTGGGGCGTTGACCTCGCGCGACGATCTGCTGCAGCTGGCCAAATTGCATATCGCCGGGGGGACGCCGGCACGAGCCGCCGAGTATCTGCAGCGCTGGCTGGATGACGGCCGGCTGGAATCCAGCCCCGCGACGCTGCGCTTGACCGCCCAGGCCTGGACTGCGGCTCGCGATCATGCTCAGGCGCTGACGGCGTGGCGCAAGCTTGCCGAACGGAGCGGTCGCGCAGAAGATTGGCAGCAACTCGCCGAGCTCGCCTACGTTTGGGGCGAATGGCAAACGACGCTGGATGCGTTCTCGGCATTGAGAGAGGTAGGCGGCGACATGTCCGGGCGGGATTGGCTGCTGCAAGGCATCGCCACGGTGCAGCTGGACGATCAGGACGCGGCACGCGATGCGTTCCGCCGGGCCAAAGCCGCGGGTGTCGATCAGGCGCAGCAGTGGCTGGATTCGCTGGGTTAGGGAGTGTGCCCTCTCGAGCAGGCCACGAACCGCAACGGCGACGTCTGGGATTCCCAGGCGTCGCCGTTTTGGTTCAGCGAGTTCGTGGCGTCGCTGTGCTTGTCGATCGACTCGGCTTGGGCCAAATCACCTCAATCCAGCGCGAACTCGGTCCACACCGGGGCATGGTCGGAAGGCCGTTCCATGGCGCGCAGGTCGTAGTCGATACCCGAGTGGCGCGTGGCGCGGGCCAGCGGTTTGGTAACCAGGATGTAGTCGATGCGCAGGCCGCGCTTGGGTTCGCGATCGAAGCCCTTGGAGCGGTAGTCGAACCAGCTGAAAGTGTCGCTGTCATCGGGGTGGCAGCGTCGATAGCTATCTTCGAGACCCCACGCCTTGAGACGTTCGAGCCATTCCCGCTCTTCCGGCTGAAAGCTGGTCTTGCCCTCGCGTAGCCAGCGCTTGCGGTTATCTTCACCGATCCCGATGTCGATATCGGCCGGCGAGATATTGAAATCCCCCATGATCGCCACGCGCTCGGAAGGCTCGTGCTGCGTCTCCAGCAAAGCATTGAGCCCGGCGTAGAACGCCCGCTTGTTGGGGTACTTGGTCGGGTGCGCGATATTCTCGCCCTGAGGGAAGTAGCCGTTCCAGACCGTCAATGGCGCACCGTCTTCCATCTTCAGCGTCACCCCGATCAGCCGACGCTGCGCTTCCTCGCCGTCATCGGGCAGCCCGTAATGCACGGATTCCGGTGCCACTCTGGTCAGCATTGCCACACCGTAATGGCCCTTCTGGCCGTGGAAATGGACGTGATAGCCCATCGCTTCGACTGCCTCGCGTGGGAATTCGCTGTCCTGGACCTTGGTTTCCTGAAGACCGATGACGTCCGGCGCGTGAGTCTCGATCAAGGCGGCGAGCTGGTGCAGCCGGGCGCGGATACCGTTGATGTTGAAGGAAACCAGGCGCATCAGTCGGAGTCCCCATTCTTCGAAGCGTCGCTGTCGGTTTTGGAGGCGTGCAGCGGTAGCGGCGGGGCACTCTGGCGCTGACGCTTGCGCTCGGCCTGGAGTTTTCGCTGCTGAGTCTTCTTGTCGACGTAACGGCGGGACGGGGCCACCGCGTCGGGGTTGTCATGGCGCCAGCGGCGGTAGTCCTTGCGCTTTCCGGTACGAATCGTCACCTTGTCGGCCAGCGACTTGGTCTTCTTTCTGCGAGTCATGCGCGCGACCTATAGCGGTTTCCATCGAACGATTTCCATCGACAGTCTCGACAACGCAACGCCGAGACATGGCGTCGCGAAATGAGACATCGGGACATTACCGCGTATTCTAACAGCCAGCGATGCAGGTGCCAGCGCTTAACGACCGCGCTCGCCGCCCCCTCGACGTTCGATAGCGCCCGAGCGCCTGACAAGCCGGCGATTGGCAGGGCGACGAGACGTTGGTCGGCTGGGTGAGGAGACGTTGATCGACTGGGCTCGCGACGTTAGCGGGCTGGGCTGATATAATGCCCCCGGCTCGCGCTGGGCTCAGCCCCTGCGAAGTCGTCAATCGTCGCGTCGAGGTATCGTCTAGAAGCACTGCTTGGCATTAGATGTCTAGCACTACCTAACCTAGAAGTACCCTCCTGGAGGGCGTGAACGCCTGTCCCGCCGCGCCGATATCGGCGTCGTCGAACAGGGCGCCAGCCGTCGCGAGTCAAACCGTCAATCGATTTCGGACATTCGTCATTACTATGAGTGAGTCTGACAACACCCAGCCCCCGGCAGAGAATCGCAGACCCAAGCGGCGTCGGCGCAAGCCACGCAAATCCCAGTCCCGTAACGCTTCCGGCTGGTCGCTGAAGCAGTTTCAGGTCGAGCCTGTTGCCGGGCGCTGGCGGTTCCATGACTTCGACCTGCCGACGCCGCTGATGCGGGCGATCCAGGCCGAGGGCTTCGAGTACTGCACGCCGATTCAGGCCGAAGCGCTGATGCACACGCTGCTCGGCGGCGATGTGGTCGGCAAGGCGCAGACCGGAACCGGCAAGACGGCCGCGTTCCTGATCTCCATGCTGGCCTATTTTCTCGAAGAGGAGGCGCCGGACGGCCAGAAGCCGGGGACGCCGCGCGCGCTGATCGTCGCGCCGACCCGCGAACTGGCCCTGCAGATCGAAAAGGATGCCAAGGCGCTGGCGCGGTTCACGTCGCTGAACGTGGCGAGCGTCGTCGGTGGCATGGACTACCAGAAGCAGCGCGATCAGTTGAGCAAGAATCTGGACGTGCTGGTGGCAACGCCGGGCCGACTGCTCGATTTCCAGCAGAAGCGGGATATCGACCTGTCTCAGGTGGAAGTGCTGGTGCTGGATGAAGCCGACCGGATGCTGTCGATGGGCTTCATTCCCGACGTCAAGCGCATCATTCGCTACACGCCCAAGCCAGTGGAGCGTCAGACCTTCCTGTTCTCGGCGACCTTCACGCCGGACATCCTCGGTCTTTCCGAGCAGTGGACCCAGAACCCGGCTCACGTCGAGATCGAGGTGACCCACGACAACGCGGCCAACATCGATCAGCGTGTCTATCTGGTCAGTGACAGTGACAAGCGCAAGCTGCTGTTCAATCTGGTCAACCAGGAGGCGATGGAGCGGGTCATCGTGTTCGCCAACCGTCGCGATCTCGTCCGTGAGCTGGATCAGCTACTGCGTGAACAGGGTATCAATGTGGCGATGCTTTCCGGCGACGTGCCGCAGAGTCAGCGCATCAAGACGCTGGAGCGTTTCCGTGAAGGTGAAGTGAACGTGCTGGTGGCGACCGATGTCGCCGGGCGTGGCATCCACATCGAAGATGTCAGCCACGTGATCAACTTCACGCTGCCGGAAGACCCGGAAGACTACGTTCATCGTATCGGCCGTACCGGACGGGCCGGCGCCCAGGGCGTATCGATCAGTTTCGTCGGCGAGGAAGATGCGTTCTCATTGCCCGAGATCGAGAACTACATCAACGGCAAGCTGCCCTGCGAGCATCCGCCCGAATCGATGCGGCCTTGAGCCGATGCCGCCCTGAGCGGCTGACATCCAGGGCGGCGCAGATCCCTTTGGCTGTTCTCCGGTAATCGCCCACCTCGGTGGGCGATCCTTTCCCGATACCATTCCGCTCCGGAACGCGCATGCTCGACGAACCCCTCAAGCAACAGATTCAAGAGGCTTACCGGCGCGTGCTCGAGGGGCTGGAGCTCACGCCGCGCTACGGTCAGCGCCTGATGATCGCGGAAATCGCGCGGACGCTGGCGTCCATCGAGCAGGACGAGCAAGGTCGGAGAACCTCCCACGAGCACGTCTGTGTGCTGGAAGCCGGCACCGGAACCGGCAAGACGCTCGCCTATCTATTGTCGGCACTGCCCGTGGCCAAGGCCCGCGGCAAGCGTCTTGTCATCGCCACCGCCACGGTGGCGCTCCAGGAGCAGGTTCTGAATCAGGATCTGCCGATGCTCAAGGCGCACAGCGGCCTCGACTTCGAATACGCGCTGGCCAAGGGGCGGGGGCGTTACCTCTGCGTGGCCAAGCTGGACCAGGCGCTGGAAGGGGCCGAACCCAATCCGACGCTGTCGCTGTTCGAGCAGACTATCGCCACGGATGCCGGGGGAGATTTCCCTCAGCTGATTCAGGAGATGGCCGATACCTATGCGTCGGGGAACTGGGAAGGGGACCGTGACAGCTGGCCGGTCGCCATCGACGATCGCGACTGGCGGCGGCTGACGGTGGATCATCGTCAATGTACCAATCGCCGCTGCGGTCATTTCGGCGCCTGCGCCTATTTTCGTTCGCGCCGGCATCTCGAGCAGGCCGATATCATCGTTGCCAACCATGATCTGGTGCTGGCAGATCTGGCGCTGGGCGGCGGCATGGTGTTGCCATCGCCCAAGGACTGCATCTACGTCTTCGATGAAGGACACCATCTGCCGGACAAGGCGCTGGATCATTTCTATCATCGCTTCGGGATCAACGCCACGCTGCGCTGGTTGCGAACGTTGAAGAAATCGCTGACCGAATTGAACACCGCGCTGGGCGCTCAGCCCACCTTGGCACGACTGCTGGCCAGCTTTCCCGAGCGGATAGCGGCGCTGGAGCCCCGGCTCGGCGACGCCTATGCCATGGGTCATCAGATCGCCGGGCTGAGTGCCGGTGCCGGCGATGAAACGCAGAACTTCCGCTTCCCCAACGGCCGCGCTCCCGAGCCGCTGGTCGAGCTCGCTCAGCAACTGGTCATACCGTTCGCCGAACTCTCGCGGGATCTGGAGACGATGAGCGACATCCTGCGCGAGAGCCTCGATCCGGATAAATCCACCGGGCTCCCGCGGGAGCAGGCGGAACCCTGGCTGCCATTGACGGCGCTGCTCCACGGCCGCGCCCTCGAGGCGCACGCGCTGTGGTCGGCCATGGCCAAGCCCGATCCGGCCGGACAGGCGCCACAGGCGCGCTGGTTGACGTTCCAGAGTTTCGGCGGTGAGCCGGAGCTTACGTTTTCCGCCAGTCCGGTATCGGCGGCGGAGACGTTGGCGCGTCATCTCTGGGGGAGCTGCTACGGGGCGGTGGTCACTTCGGCGACACTGACGGCGCTCAACCGCTTCGAACGCCTGCAGGAGCGCGCCGGACTGGCCAATCGCTACCGCTATCAGCGCCTGCCGAGTCCGTTCGACTACTCCCGTGCGACGCTCAGCGTGCCGCGCGAGGCGGTCGAACCTGGCGATGCCATGGCCCACGACCGCTCCATTGTGCAGTTCATCGAAGGCCTGGCCGACGACGAAGCGGTGCTAGTGCTGTTTTCGTCGCGCAAACAGCTGCGCAGCGTGGCGGATGCGCTACCGGAGCCGTGGGCATCGCGGCTGCTTTCCCAGGATCGACTGCCCAAACGTGAACTGCTGGAGCGTCACCGCGTCGCCGTCGATGCCGAAAAGGGGAGTCTGATCTTTGGCCTGGCGAGCTTTGCCGAGGGCATCGATCTACCCGGTCGTTACCTGACCCACGTGGTGATTACCCGGCTGCCGTTCTCGGTGCCGGACGATCCCGTCGGTGCGACGCTCGCCGAATGGATCGAAAGCCAGGGCGGCAATCCGTTCATGCGAATTTCGGTGCCGGATGCGTCGATCAAGCTGGTGCAGGCGTGTGGACGATTGATTCGTAAGGAGGACGATAGCGGGCGTATCTCGTTGCTGGACCGGCGCGTGCTGACGCGCCGCTACGGCAAGGCGTTGCTGGATGCGCTGCCGCCGTTCCGACGCCAGATCGAGGGCGTCGACATGGGAGACCCGGTCAGGTCCTGAATCTCGATGTCGCGTCATGTCGTCTCGAATGAAAAAACGCCCGATGCTGGTTCGCAGCATCGGGCGTTTTTCTGGATCGTGTTCGCTTTGGCGGGATTCGCTTACGAATCAGTCCTCGTCCTGCTGGCGCGCCTTGAGCGGTGACTTCAACTGCTCTGCCATCTGGGTCAGTGTGCGTTCGGTGGTCGGCCAGTCGATGCAGGCGTCGGTGATCGAGACGCCATATTCGAGCTGACTGCGATCTTCCGGAACCTTCTGGCTACCCCAGCCGATGTTCGACTCGATCATCAGGCCGATGACCGAACGGTTGCCATCGAGAATCTGATGGGTCACGTTTTCCATGACCAGCGGCTGCAGCGCCGGGTCCTTGTTGGAATTGGCGTGAGAGCAGTCGACCATGAGATTGGCCTTCAGGCCGGCCTTGTGCAGCTCCTGCTCGGCCAGCGTGACGCTGACGCTGTCGTAGTTGGGCTTGCCGTTGCCGCCGCGCAGCACTACATGGCCATAGGCGTTGCCGCGAGTGCGAATTACGGCAACCTGGCCGGACTGGTCGATACCCAGGAAGTTGTGCGGGCTGGCCACCGACTGCAAGGCGTTGACTGCCACATCCAGGCTGCCATCGGTGCCGTTCTTGAACCCGACGGGCCCGGACAGGCCGGAGGCCATCTCGCGATGAGTCTGGGATTCCGTGGTGCGTGCGCCCACGGCCGACCAGCTGATGCAGTCCTGCAGATATTGCGGCGAGATCGGGTCCAGCGCCTCGGTGGCCAGCGGCAGCCCGATCTCGGCCAGATCCACCAGCAGACGACGAGCGATGTGCAGGCCCTCTTCGATCTCGAACGAGTCGTTAAGGTGCGGGTCGTTGATCAAGCCTTTCCAGCCGACCGTGGTGCGGGGCTTCTCGAAGTAGACGCGCATCACGATATAGAGGCTGTCGCTGACGGCATCGGCAAGCTTGCGAAGACGTCTGGCGTAGTCGCGAGCGGCATCCGGGTCGTGGATCGAACACGGGCCGATGACTACCAGCAGACGTGGATCTTCACGATCCAGAATACGCTGGATGGTCTGGCGCCCTTCGATGACCGTGCGCTCGGCGGATTCCGTGAGCGGAATGTTCTGCTTCAACGCTTCCGGGGTAATCAGGACATCCTGGGAAAGAACGTTGAGATTGTTGACCTGCTGTTCCGACATGCTGGGGCCCGTTGACTCTGATTAGTGACTGCGCGTGAAGCGCGTACTATGGAGGCTGCGAGGTGTAAAAATCAACTTTCGGGCTGTCGTCGAGCCGCGAGACCGGGTCGAATTTCAGGAAATCGAGCCCGGAATGATAGTTTGATGGGGCAGGATAAAACCCAAACGCCGGGGCAGCTTCGCGTGCTAATCCAGCGTTTCTGTTATAAGTTGCACGCCTGTCATTGAATCGCGAGCTCGAGGGCTCCAGGTTGGATCATGAGCGTATTGTTTCCTAGTCACCACACTTGTCACCGCCGCGCTGTCACTCGACTTCCGCTTCCGCCGTTTTCCGTCCCCCACTGTACGGGGAGGGTCTGAATGGGTGTCCGAGAGACCGACCAACAGCTCGTCGAACGCGCGCAGAAAGGAGATAGCCGAGCTTTCGATCTCCTGGTCAAGAAGTATCAGCACAAGATCCTCGGCTTGATCAGCCGTTATGTTCAGGATCATTCCGAAGTTCAGGACGTTGCCCAGGAAGCTTTCATCAAGGCCTATCGTGCGTTGGGAAGCTTCCGCGCCGAGAGTGCCTTCTATACCTGGATGTATCGAATCGCCATCAATACGGCGAAGAATTATCTGGTATCGCGGGGGCGTCGTCCGCCCGGCAGCGATCTCGACATCAGTGATGCCGAAATCGTCGATCAGAGTGGACGACTATCGGATATCGAATCCCCTGAGGCGGCGATTGCCCGTGACCAGCTCGAAGCGGCGGTGTTCGAGGCGATCGATAAGCTGCCCGACGATCTGCGTACCGCGATCACCCTGCGTGAGTTCGATGGGCTCTCCTACGAAGATATCGCCACGATCATGGAGTGCCCGGTGGGTACCGTGCGCTCGCGGATATTTCGGGCCCGTGAAGCCGTCGATAAACATATCGAGCCGCTGCTGGAACATGGTACCGGCAATGCGGTCAATGATTCGTGAATGATGTAGAGGTGCTCATGCGCGGATGGTTCGGCGGGAGGCGCGTCGCGTCCGGTGAGGGATTCATCGGTCTTCGTTGGAAGTTGGCGACGGTCAGCGAATGAAAGATGAATCGAAAATGAACTGTCGTCAATTTTTGTCGTCGTAGTAAGGGCAGATGATAGCCAAGGCAGGGCAGATGATAGCCAAGGCAGCGCAGGTGATGGCCAAGGCGTCGTCGACCGGGGCTCCCGGTCACGATGAGCCGGTGACACAGAGGTTGAGCTTGCGTGTCTCGAAAGGCGCAGATCGAGCTGACGGCCTCCCAATGTCATTCTGAACGTTGCCGTCATTCAACACGTGGCGAGCCGCAAGGCCGAGTGTGAGGGTGTAATCATGAAACAGGTGCACGAGTCTTTTTCCGCACTGATGGATAACGAAGCCGATGAATTCGACCTGAGACGAGTTCTCAAGACGATGGGTACGGCCTCGCAAGAGGGCGACACCTGGCGTCGATATCATCTGGCTCGAAGCATGATGCGACGTGAGCGCGATGCGATCGTCGACATCGATATTTCCCGCGATGTGATGGCTGCCATTGCCGACGAGCCGCAGCCGATTCGGGAATCCGGTAGCGAACCGACGAAGCGCCATTCGTTCTCGATGATGAGTGGAGCCGCCGTTGCGGCCGCGGTATCGCTGATGGTGATCACCGGCGTTCAGGTCTACAACAGTCAGTTTGGCGGTGGCACCACGGCCTCGCCGGACGTCGCGTCCAGCAGTGGAGCGGCTTCGTCGGCAGGGGCACAGCCTTCGCTGGCCTCGGAAGAGATGTCAGGCGGGCAGGGTGGTGCGATGCAGGCTTCCATGCAGGCGCCCATCTCCAATGGCCTGCCGTATGCGCTGGGTGGCGCTGGCAGCTTTGGCAGTGGCAATCTGGGTAACGGCGGTAACAGCGGGTTGATGACCGTCGGCGAGCAGGTCATGCAGCCGATGTTCATGTCCCCCAGCACGCGCCAGTCGCCCAATATCGACAGAGAGCAGGCGCAGACACTGCAGTCCTATCTCGAGCGTCATTCTGTCGGGGCCGCCTACAGCACCGGCGACAACTGGATGCCATTGCTGCGCACGCCGGGTGGCCTGTCCGCCCAGATCGACGGCGCCGGAGCCACGGACGCGCGTTGATGTTCCGGATCTCCCCTCGGGCCCCTTGGGCCGCGGTATTCGCCGTAGTGGCAGCGTCGGCTGCCATGCCGGCGTCATCGCTTGCCGATGATAGAACCGGCCAGGAAACCTTCGACTGCGGTAATCTTGGCGCGGGTAGCGACAGTGATGTCTCCCCCGATGCGTTGTTTCAGCGCAGTCTCTGGGCCAGCCACTGCTACAACTTCGGAGCGCGTGCCGTCCGCATCAGCTTCGATGGTGTCAGAACGCTGGCGCTGACCCACAGCGTCGAAGACGGGGTCGAGACCGAGTCCGCCAGATTCCTTGATGGCCCGCCCATCGCTGTGGAAAAGCGAGGCAGCGTAGGCCAGGGCTCGAAAAAGAGCGCCCTGGGCTTCTCGGCCGGCGTCGCACCC
>NZ_MSDP01000037.1:0-2770 GCF_001937155.1 Salinicola sp. MH3R3-1
ACCCTTTAGGAGACTCTAGGTCTCGGGGAGATCTCATCTTGAAGGAGGCTTCCCGCTTAGATGCTTTCAGCGGTTATCCCTTCCGCACATAGCTACCCGGCGATGCCACTGGCGTGACAACCGGAACACCAGAGGTGCGTCCACTCCGGTCCTCTCGTACTAGGAGCAGCACTTCTCAAATCTCCAACGCCCACGGCAGATAGGGACCGAACTGTCTCACGACGTTCTAAACCCAGCTCGCGTACCACTTTAAATGGCGAACAGCCATACCCTTGGGACCGACTTCAGCCCCAGGATGTGATGAGCCGACATCGAGGTGCCAAACACCGCCGTCGATGTGAACTCTTGGGCGGTATCAGCCTGTTATCCCCGGAGTACCTTTTATCCGTTGAGCGATGGCCCTTCCATACAGAACCACCGGATCACTAGAACCTACTTTCGTACCTGCTCGACGTGTCTGTCTCGCAGTTAAGCACCCTTATGCTCTTGCACTCAATGCACGATTTCCAACCGTGCTGAGGGTACCTTCGTGCTCCTCCGTTACTCTTTCGGAGGAGACCGCCCCAGTCAAACTACCCACCACACACTGTCCTCACACCGGATCACGGTGCCAAGTTAGAACGCCAATGATGCCAGGCTGGTATTTCAAGGTTGGCTCCACCGGAACTAGCGTCCCGGTTTCCAAGCCTCCCAGCTATCCTACACAAGCAACATCAGCGTCCAGTGTGAAGCTATAGTAAAGGTTCACGGGGTCTTTCCGTCTAGCCGCGGGTACACAGCATCTTCACTGCGATTTCAATTTCACTGAGTCTCGGGTGGAGACAGCGTGGCCATCATTACGCCATTCGTGCAGGTCGGAACTTACCCGACAAGGAATTTCGCTACCTTAGGACCGTTATAGTTACGGCCGCCGTTTACCGGGGCTTCGATCAAGAGCTTCGCCTTACGGCTAACACCATCAATTAACCTTCCGGCACCGGGCAGGCGTCACACCCTATACGTCCGCTTACGCGTTAGCAGAGTGCTGTGTTTTTAATAAACAGTTGCAGCCACCTGGTATCTTCGACCGGTTCAAGCTCGGGACGCGAAGTCCTTCACCCTAAGCCGGCGCAGCTTCTCCCGAAGTTACGGTGCCATTTTGCCTAGTTCCTTCACCCGAGTTCTCTCAAGCGCCTTGGGATTCTCACCCTGACCACCTGTGTCGGTTTGGGGTACGGTCGCATGTGATCTGAAGCTTAGAGGCTTTTCCTGGAAGCGTGGCATCGATGACTTCCGGACCGTAGTCCGTTCGTCTCGTCTCTCGGCCTTGAGATCCCGGATTTGCCTAAGATCTCAGCCTACTGACTTTCACCAGGACAACCAACGCCTGGCTCACCTAGCCTTCTTCGTCCCCCCATCGCAACCACATCCGGTACGGGAATATTGACCCGTTTCCCATCGACTACGCTTTTCAGCCTCGCCTTAGGGGCCGACTCACTCTGCTCTGATTAGCATAGAACAGAAAACCTTGGTCTTCCGGCGGGGGAGTTTTTCACTCCCCTTGTCGTTACTCATGTCAGCATTCGCACTCGTGATATCTCCAGCAAGCTTCTCAACTCACCTTCACAGACTTACACGACGCTCCTCTACCGCTCACACCTAAGTGTGAACCCGTAGCTTCGGCATCTGGTTTGAGCCCCGTTACATCTTCCGCGCAGGCCGACTCGACTAGTGAGCTATTACGCTTTCTTTAAAGGATGGCTGCTTCTAAGCCAACCTCCTAGCTGTCTATGCCTTCCCACATCGTTTCCCACTTAACCAGAATTTGGGGGCCTTAGCTGACGGTCTGGGTTGTTTCCCTTTTCACGACGGACGTTAGCACCCGCCGTGTGTCTCCCACGCTCTACTCACCGGTATTCGGAGTTTGCCTCGGGTTGGTAACCCGGGATGGGCCCCTAGCCGAAACAGTGCTCTACCCCCGGCGGTAATACGTGAGGCGCTACCTAAATAGCTTTCGAGGAGAACCAGCTATCTCCGAGCTTGATTAGCCTTTCACTCCGATCCACAGCTCATCCCAGCATTTTTCAACATACTTGGGTTCGGGCCTCCAATTGATGTTACTCAATCTTCACCCTGGCCATGGATAGATCGCCCGGTTTCGGGTCTATATCCAGCGACTGGTCGCCCAGTTAAGACTCGGTTTCCCTACGCCTCCCCTATACGGTTAAGCTCGCCACTGAATATAAGTCGCTGACCCATTATACAAAAGGTACGCGGTCACAGAACAAGTCTGCTCCCACTGCTTGTACGCACACGGTTTCAGGATCTATTTCACTCCCCTCTCCGGGGTTCTTTTCGCCTTTCCCTCACGGTACTGGTTCACTATCGGTCAGCCAGGAGTATTTAGCCTTGGAGGATGGTCCCCCCATGTTCAGTCAGGGTTTCACGTGCCCCGACCTACTCGATTTCACACATTCAGGTTTTCGACTACGGGGCTATCACCCGCTACGGCCGGCCTTTCCAGGCACGTTCGTCTAACCAGTCACATGCTTAAGGGCTACTCCCCGTTCGCTCGCCGCTACTAGGGGAATCTCGGTTGATTTCTTTTCCTCCGGGTACTTAGATGTTTCAGTTCTCCGGGTTCGCTTCCCAACACCTATGGATTCAGTGTGGGATACCCAGCTTATGCTGGGTGGGTTTCCCCATTCGGAAATGTCCGGGTCGCAGGTTGTTTGCCACCTCACCGAACCTTATCGCAGGCTACAACGTCCTTCATCGCCTCTGGCTGACA
>NZ_MSDP01000038.1:0-39538 GCF_001937155.1 Salinicola sp. MH3R3-1
GGCCGGGCCATCCTTGGGATCAGCAACACCGGGCACCCAGAAGAACTGTTCGTCCTGGCGAACCATGCCGATGTCACTGCGTGCCCGCTCCTCGATGGCATCGAGACCGTTCTTGAGATCGACGACCTCGGCTGCGAGCCGGTCATTGCGGGCCTGAAGCGTGTCGGTATCACCTTCGAGAGCGTCGGCGCGCGCCTGGATGTCGTTGAATTCCCGAATACCGCCCTCGCCGAACCACAGCCGATACTGCATCAGCCCCAGCATGACAACCAATACCACAATGACCCATTTCCACATCGCCAAGGCTTCCGATCGGCACGATTCGTTCGTACGGTTGATTTCGCGCGGTTCAATTGACGCCATTCGTCTCGAACGGTCCGCTTCGAACCCGTCGTTGCGGGCACCGCGCCCTAGGCAGGGCAAAGCCGGCCGCTGTCGGCGCGCGGGCCATTATGCCATCATCGCCGCATGCGGCCCACCGCCACGACCGAATCCGGATCGAACACTCAGGTATCAACTGGCCATGTACAAGCTCGCGTTCTTCGTTCCCGAATCTCATCTGGAAAGCGTCAAGGACGCGGTCTTCGCCAGCGGTGCCGGGCGCTTCAAGAATTACGAGGCGTGCTGCTTTCAGACGCACGGGCAGGGCCAGTTTCGGCCTCTTCAAGGCGCTCGGCCGCATATCGGTGCGGTGGATACCCTGGAAATCGTCGAAGAGTATCGGGTCGAGCTGGTATGCGAGGATCTCCGGATACGCGCCGCGATCACAGCGCTGATCGAGGCCCACCCCTACGAAGAACCGGCCTACGACGTGTGGCCGTTGAGCGACCTGGATTCGCTGCCCCCCGGGTGACAAGGGACGCCACCATCTGAAGATCGGGGGTAACTGCAAGGCGCCACTCAAGCGGAGCCGAAGTAACGCTCCCTCTCCTCCTGGCCAATCTGGCTGAGATGCAATTCGAAAGTGCCCCTGCGTCGATCGTCGAAGAAGTGCTTGAGGGTGCGCTCGATGGTCGGAAAGGCGAGTTCGTCCCAGGGAATCTGCGACTCCTCGAACAGCTCTACCTCGAGACTCTCCGGGCCGGCGGCGAAATCGCCGTCGAGATCGCCCAGGAAAATCATGTAAACCTGATTGATGTGCGGCAAGCTGATCAGGGTATACAGTGTCGGATCGGCGACGACGGCGCGGGCCTCCTCGCGCGTTTCACGCAGCGCCGCCTGCTCCACCGTCTCCGCGTTCTCCATGTAACCGGCCGGCAGCGTCCAGAACCCTTTGCGCGGTGCAATGGCCCGGCGGCAGAGCAGAATGCGCTCGCCGGCGACCGGTAGCGTGCCGGCAACGATGCGTGGATTCTGGTAATGGATGGTGCCGCAGGCATCGCACAGGAACCGCGGACGGTCGTCGCCGTCGGGAATCGCGAAACGCACGGTATGCCCGCAGTGGCTACAGTAGTTCATAGAGATTCAAGTCCACAGGATCGCAAATTGAGAGAGCCTCGAGTTCCCGGGACCTCGCAGGAACCGCCAGCCATCGTCGATCGGTACGCTGACCAGTCTAGAGTCGAAAGCGCATGTTAGAGACACTCCGCGAACGCCTGCAAGCACATCGCCCCTGTCAATTGGATGACGCCTACCCCCAGGCGGCGGTACTTCTCCCCATCGTCGCTCGTCCCGACCCTACGCTACTGTTCACCCAGCGCACGGCGCATCTTGCCCAGCATGCCGGTCAGGTCGCCTTTCCGGGAGGCAAGCGTGAGCCGGAGGATCGGGACCTGCTCGCCACGGCGCTACGGGAATCCCATGAGGAGATCGCTCTCGAGGCCGCCCAGGTCGATATCATCGGGCGCCTGAGTGATGTGATGTCGCTGCATGGCCTGCGGGTGACGCCGTTCGTCGGCCTGATCGCCCCGGACCTGCCACTGCAGGCCGAGCCGGGTGAGATCGCCGCGATCTTCGAGGTACCGCTGCGCTATTTCATTGAGGATCGCCGCAGTCATACCGATGTCATCCCGGTCGACGACCAACCCTGGTACGTTCCCAGCTACCCTTTCGAGAATCGCGTGATCTGGGGCCTGTCCGCGATGATGCTGGTGGAGCTGCTCGCCGTGGGTTTCGGCAGCGATATCGCCCTGGACCGCAAGCCCGCGCAAGGGGAGTTGCGCTATCACCCGCAGCGCCGCCGCCAGACCGACGCGCGCACTCCGCGCAACTCCCGTGCCGCCGGCAAGATAGCCAAGTGAGTTCTCGATGACGCCTATCACCGCGAATGACGCCCGTCACGACTTCTGGGACAGCGCGCAGCTACCTGCGTTGATCGATGGTCTGGTGGAACACGGCTGGTATGTCGGCGAGGGATTTCTGGACGTGACGCTGTGCCGGGAACTGCGGGAAGAGCTGGAGCGACTGCATCATCTAGCCGCGCTGCAGGAGGCGGCCATCGGCCGTGGCGACGAGCGCACGCTGCGACGCGACATCCGAGGCGACGCGATCCACTGGCTGGACCGCGAGAGCCTGGCACAGCGACGCTATCTGGCGTTGATGGGCGAGCTCCAGCAGCAGATCAACGTCGCGCTCTACGCTGGGCTGTTCGAATTCGAGGCCCACTTCGCCCACTATCCGCCGGAAGCTTTCTATCGCAAGCACTACGACAGTTTCCGCGGCCGAGCCAACCGCATCATCTCGACGGTGCTCTACCTCAACCCGGACTGGCCCACCGACGGCGGTGGCGAAATGGCGCTCTACGACGAACATGACACCGAGCGCGAGGTGGCCCGCGTGCATCCCGAAGCCGGCACTTTCGCCTGTTTCCTCTCCGATCGCATCCCGCATGAAGTACTGCCGACCCGGCTGCCTCGTATCAGCATCGCCGGCTGGTTCCGACGCAATGCCTCATTGGGCGGCGTGATCGACCCGGCTCGCTGAACCTCGTGCCCACGTGATCAGTCGATCGTCGACCGCTGCCGTCCGGCGGCTTCCGCTTCACGAACTTCCACGCCAGGCGTCACGGATTCGCTCGTCCCCTCATCCGGCAGTGCCGTTTCCACATCCGGCACCACCTGCGAGAGATCTTCCTGATGTTCGTGCTCGATCGCGCCCTGTACCAGCTCGTCGGTCACGCTGAGCTCGGCGCCCACCACCGACTGCTGCGGATTGGAGGTGAACGGTGCCACCGGCATCGGTGCCGGACGCCGGCTACGCCGCCAGACGAAGAACGCCACCAGCACCGCACCCAACCCGGCCAGCGCCACGAACAGCCCCACATCGCCGACATGAATCATCAGCGGCGTGATCAGCGGCGGGCTGAGGGTCGCGCCCAGCGCATTGATCAGCAGCAGACCCTGGCTCATTCGCACCAGCGCACCGGCCGGCGCGCGGTCGGCCGCGTGGCTCACCGCCACCGGGTAGAGCGCGAATACGCCTCCGCCGATCAGAAACAGCATGGCCGCCATCAGGCCGGGCAGGTCCGGCAGCAGCATGACGCCGCCGCATAGCACTGCCAGCACCCCACCGATCAGAATCAGCACGATCTGACGGTCGTGGCGATCCGACCAGCGGCCGATCGGATACTGCAGCAGCATGCCACCAAGAATCACGATCGCCATCATTTCGCCGATCTGCTGCACCTCGAAGCCGCTGCGCTGCAGATAGAGCGGCAGCAGGCTGTAGATCGCCGATACCGCCAGGCCCGAACCGAAACAGCCCATGACGCCGGTCGGCGTCACGGTGATCAGTCGCCAGGGCGACAATGGCTCGGCGTGTTCGATCAACGGCGAGACTCGCGGAATCATGCCCAATGGCAGCACCGACAATGAGGCCAGCATGGCGATGACCATGAACGGCTGACTGGCACCGGCGTGATCCGCCACGCCCAGCAGCAACTGCCCGATCACCCCGGCGCCGTAAAGCGCGATCATGTAGAGCGCCAGCAGCCGCCCGCGAACGCGAGTATCGGCAGCGGTCAGCAGCCAGCTCTCGATCACCAGATAGACGCCCAGCGTCGCCCAGCCACCGATCAGGCGCAGCGTGAACCACAGCTCGGCGTTGAGCCACATGCCCTGCAGCAGCACGGTCACTGCAACCAGCGAGGCGAAGCAGGCGTACGCGCGGATGTGGCCGATCCGCAGCAGCAGTCGATCGTTGAACAACGCCCCGATGGCCAGCCCGATGTAATAGGCAGCCGACACCCAGCCGATGGTGGTGACGGACTCACCGGCCGCATCCAGCCGCAGGGTAATCAGCGAGGCCAGAAAACCGTTGCCGATACCCAGGATGAAAAGACCCAACAGCGGTGCCAGAGCCATGGAGAGCAACTGCCGAGACATAAGGCCACGGACCTCGAAAATGCACAGCGAATAAGCTCGGCGATCGGCACTCGGGGCACCGCAGCCGAAGATTCCGTTCGAGTCATCGCAAGACCGACTCGAACGACCAGAAAGTGGAGTAGCGGCTCGCACGCGGGATCAGCAGAATCGACTCTTGCAGCAGAGGCGACGCCACGGGCGGGAGCGAGCGCACTATACGCCCGGCCCTGCGCCAAAAGAAGCCAAAAAAACGCCTGAAAAAGGCTCTATTGCGCCGCTTTGGCGCCTCGCCGCGCTCACCATTATCCGGCGTTATCCAAAGAGCCCGTTTGACCTACAAAATGCTATTGAAATGACGCTTCTTGAGGCACGACCGAAGAGTTAGGTGATGGTCGATGTGACGTACCCCATGATGCCCCAAGGCGCCGCCAGCGGCTTTTTGTCACATAACGGCGTATGCTTGGCCATTAGCACGCTAATCCGCCTACTTTCCTCTTCCCCTGCCTCACGACCAGGTCACCATGCCCGCAGACGCTTCCGCCAGTCCCGACAGCCCCGTCTATCGCCAGCCCGGCTTCGCGCCGTTCCTCGCTTCCCGTCTCTGCGCAGTCTTCGCCATGCAGATCCAGGCGATCGTGGTGGCGTGGCAGGTCTACGACATCACCCACGACCCATTGACGCTGGGCTACGTGGGCTTGGCGCAGTTTCTGCCGATGGTCGTGCTGCTACTGCCGGCCGGTGATGTGGTCGATCGCTTCGACCGTAAACGTATCCTCCAGCTCAGCTGGGCCGCTCAGGCACTCTGCAGCGTAATGCTGATTCTGCTGTCGTTGAAACAACCCGATTCGCCGGTGCCCTTCTATGCGGTACTGGTGCTGTTCGGGGCCGCCCGGGCGTTCACCGGGCCGACGCTGCAAAGCCTGCTGCCTCAGATCGTTCCGCGCGATCAGCTGGGCAAGGCGATCGCGGTCAACTCGTCGATCATGAAGATCGGTGTCATCGGCGGGCCGATGCTGGGCGGCCTCTTGTATGCCTTCGGCCCGACGCTGACCTACAGCGTCAACCTGGGCTGCTTTGTCGTCGCGCAACTGGCGCTGGCGGGCGTGCCGGTGCGCTACGCATTCGAACGTATCAAGACCACTGACACCGCCTGGCAACGTTTCACCGCCGGCATCCACTACATCCGCAACAAACCGGTGATTCTCGGCGTCATCTCGCTGGACCTGTTCGCCGTACTGTTCGGCGGCATCGTCGCGCTGCTGCCGGTCTACGCCCACGAAATTCTCCATGTCGGCCCGGAAGGGCTTGGCGCCTTGCGCAGCTCGATCGCCATCGGCGCCTTTCTGATGGGGCTCTATCTGGGCGTGCGCGCGATCAAGCGCCACGCCGGGATGATCATGTTCGCGGCGGTAGCGGTGTTCGGCATCGCCAACCTGGTGTTCGCGCTCTCCCACTGGTTCTGGCTCTCGTTCGGCGCGCTACTGATCGCCGGCGCCGCCGACATGATCAGCGTCTACGTGCGCCTGACGCTGTTGCAGCTGGCAACGCCGGACGAGATGCGCGGCCGGGTCAACGCCGTCAACATGCTGTTCATCGGCGCCTCCAACGAGCTCGGCGAGTTCGAATCCGGCGTCACCGCCTCGTGGTTCGGCACCGTGCCCGCGGCGGTCATCGGCTCGGTGGGTACGCTGGCGATCGTCGGGCTATGGATGTGGAGCTTCCCGGTGCTGCGTCGCGCCGACCGGCTCGACGGCGTCGAGGAGGAACCGGTGGAGGCGCCGCGCGCGGACCCCGCCGGCAAGTCGATGTAATGCCAAATGACGTTCGCCTGTGGCCAGGAGCAGAGAGCTGCCTGGTCATTTCCCGGTGGCAAGTTTGAAGCCATGACAGTGGGTTAGCGTCATCTTTCTACCCTCGCCGACGTTTTAATGAGTGCCGACACATTCAAAAACTCGATAAGCTGCTAATACTTCGTAGCAAAAGAACCATTCTTGTCGCCTGCCCGGTACAACCCCGAAGCTAGCTGTGCGAAATCCAAGCTAGAGGCCAAGCGAGACCGCCCGATAACGAAGCGGTCCGCTTTTTCGTTTTCGGACCCCTTACGCAGGCGATAACTCCATGAACCGGCCCGCATTATCGTTTTCGATCGATGGCAATGTCGCCCTCGATTCGCCATCCTTCACGACGCAGCCGCAGTCGATCAGGCAGCAAGATACTTTTCAACGATCATCATCGACTGAGATCCATTGGCAGCGATTTTCGGTTGCCTATGACTACCCCGTCGCGTTTACCCGCGAAATCTTCTCCCCCGACAACTCCCTACTGGCCGACGCCATTTCACGCAAAGAGCCGGGCAAGAATCACCGCTGCCTGATTTACGTCGACGCCGGCATTGCCGCTACCTGGCCGGATCTCGAGTCCCGAATCAACGCCTACTTCGCTACCCATGCGAGTCAGATGACCCTGGTGACCGCACCGATTACCGTGCCGGGTGGAGAAGCCATCAAGACCAACCGGGAGACGATCGACCGGGTACTGGAAGATATCCAGCGCTTTGGTGTCGATCGACATGCCTACGTCATCGTCATCGGCGGCGGCGCGGTGCTGGATGCACTTGGACTCGCCGCGGCCATGGGCCATCGCGGTGTGCGATTGATTCGCCTGCCGACCACCGTGCTGTCGCAGAACGACAGCGGCGTCGGGGTCAAGAATGCCGTCAACTTCAAAGGCCACAAGAACTTTATCGGTACCTTCGCGCCGCCCTGGGCGGTGCTCAACGACTTCGACTTTCTGAGCACACTCTCACGACGGGACCGAATCGCCGGTACCTCCGAAGCGATCAAGGTGGCTTTGATTCGCGATGGCGCTTTCTTTGACTGGCTGGAAGCCAATGCCGATTCGTTGGCCGAGTTCGACCCGCGCACCGAAGAGATCATGATCCGACGCAGTGCGGAGCTGCACATGCAACAGATCGGCCGCGGTGGCGATCCGTTCGAGCTGGGCTCGTCGCGCCCGCTGGATTACGGGCACTGGTCAGCGCACAAACTCGAGGCGCTGACCCACCACGGCATCAGCCACGGTGAAGCCGTCGCCATCGGCATCGCCCTCGATGCCCGTTATTCCGTATTGACGGGCCTGCTTCCCGCCGGTGCCGAGTGGCGCATCGTGTGGCTGTTAAAGCGCCTGGGTCTGCCGGTCTTCCATGCCCAGTTGCTGGAAATCGAAGACGATGGCCAGCCCGCCATACTGACGGGCCTCAGAGAATTCCAGGAACATCTCGGCGGGGAGCTGACGATTACGCTGCTGTCCGGCCTGGGTCGTGGGCATGACGTTCACGAGATCGATGAAACCACCATGACAGCCGCGATCGACTGGCTGCGAGAAGAGGCGAATAGCCATGCAGCTGCCTGATGATCTGGGTCAACTGACCTACTGTCTCAATATTCATCCGACCCAGACCTGGGAAGCCGTGCGTGAAGCGCTGCTAGGGCCGGTGAAACGGGTGCGTGAAGCCGTCTCCCCCGAGGCGACCTTCGGCGTGGGGTTGCGCCTGTCGGCTCAGGCGCTGGAGGAGCTTCGCGCCCCCGATGCACGGGCCGAGCTCAAGGACATTCTCGCCCGGGAGAACTACCGCGTAGTGACTATGAACGGATTCCCGTTCGGCCCCTTCCACGGCGTCCCGGTCAAACAGAACGTCTACCAGCCCGACTGGAAGCAGCGCGCCCGGCTCGACTACACCTGCTGGCTGGCCGATCTGATGAGTGAACTCGGTGCCGCTGGCGACACCTTGAGCCTGAGCACCGTGCCCGGTACCTATAAGCCGCTGGCCGAGGGCGCGGAAGCGCAGATGGCGGACAATCTGCTCAAGGCGGCGGCTCACTGTGTCGAGCTCGCCCAGAAGACCCAGGTGACCATCGCGATTGCACTGGAGCCCGAGCCCCACTGCTTCCTGGAAACCATCGAGGAAACCGTTGCCTTCTTCCGCGACTGGCTCTATTCCGACGCCGCCGCAGTTCGCCTGAGCGAACTCAGTGGCTTGTCGCTCGACGAGGCGAAGCAGGCGCTGCCACGCCACCTCGGCGTCTGCTACGACGTCTGTCACGCCGCAGTCGAGTTCGAAGATCCGACCACCAGCATCGAAGCCCTGCGCACGGCAGGCATTCCCATCCACAAGCTGCAACTGAGCGCGGCGCTGCGGATTCCGCAATTCGATGCCGACAAACGCGAAGCGCTGGCGCCATTCTGCGAACGCACCTATCTGCACCAGGTCGTTGTCGACGCAGATGACGGGCTGGTGCGGTATGCGGACCTCCCCGAAGCGTTGGCTGACGACGCCCGCACCGATGGCGAGGAGTGGCGAGTGCACTTTCACGTGCCGATCTTCGTGGACGCCATTGCGCCGTTCGAGACCACGCAGTCGTTTCTCGCCGAGATTCTCGCTCTGCATCGTCGGCAGCCGATTTCCCAGCATCTGGAAGTGGAGACCTACACATGGCAGGTATTACCGGAGAACCTACGCACCGAGAGCGTGGAGACGGCGGTGGCGCGAGAGCTGACCTGGGTCAAACAGCAGCTGACCTGAGCGTGCCGATGTCAGAACCAGAGTCTTCCACGCTACGGAGTTCAAGGGTACCCGGGCTCAACTCCAAGGTCTGGCTGGAGCTGGGCCGGGTTTCCAACCTGCCAACGGTCTGGAGCAACGCGCTGGCCGGCATCGTGTTGGCCGGCGCCGGGGCGGGCGCTCTATGGCACTCCCCCTCGGCTCTCGCTCTGCTTCTGGCTTTGACGCTGTTTTACCTCGGCGGGATGTACCTCAATGACGCTTGCGATGCCGAGATCGACGCGCGTGAGCGCGCCGATCGGCCTATCCCGCGGGGCGACATCGATCGTTTGATCGTCACGCTGCTGGGGGCCGGGATGCTCGCACTGGGTAGCCTGCTGCTGTTTCTGAGCGATCTCTCCGCCGGGGTGATGGGGCTTGCACTGGTCGCTGCGATCCTGAGCTACGACTGGTGGCACAAGCGGATCGGCTGGAGCCCGGTACTGATGGGGGCATGCCGCCTGCTGACCTACCTGACGGCCGCTCTGGCTTTCACCAGCACGCTCAACGACATGGTCATCTGGGGCGCGCTCGGTCTCGCCTGTCATGTAGTCGGCCTGACCTATGCCGCTCGTCAGGAGGCCTACGACCGGCTGGGTGCCGCCTGGCCCCTCGGCGTATTGGCCGTACCCGTCGTCCTGATGCTGGCGACCATGCTGACCGGCCCTGAACCTTCGCTGCTCGCCCTGGCGCTGTGGCTGGGCTATCTGGCCTGGGGAGCACGCTGCCTGATGTGGCTGGTTCGCCGCGCGCCGGGAGACGTGCCCCGTGCCGTCGTGGGTCTGATCGCCGCCATCTCGCTCTATGACGCCACGCTGATGGCGGCCATGGGCGCGGATGGAATGGCTCTGCTGGGCGTGCTGGCATTCGCCGCGACGTTAGCGCTGCAGCGAGTGACTTCCGGCACTTGAACACTGGGAGAGGTAGCATTTGATCGACGACAACCTCTGAAACACAAAAAGCCGGGGCGGCATCGTGAAGGTGCCGCTCCGGCTTTCCTGCGTTTCTCGATATCTTTCCTAAGCCATGACTCGACGCTGAAGCGCGACCGCCTCAGGCGCTGGCAATATCGGCAGCGGTCTCCCGCGGCGACGTGCCGCCATTCTCTTCCCCGAATACATGTGTCAACACCAGCGCCTTGAAATCGCCGGCCTTGAGCGCGCCCTGAGGCAGCAGATCCGCTTCGGACGAGATCACCAGCGGCCCCATGTCTGGGTCGTCTGTCACCCGCCCGTGGGCGCCCTTGACCAGCGTGGTGTCCTTGAGCGAAATGACATCCAGCAGCTGGCGCATGCCCAGCTTGCGCTTGGCGAGACGCCAGCCCGCCGACAGTTTGGGCGACTTCAGCGCAGGATCGAAGAACAACTCCACCGGGTCGTACCCCGGCTTGCGGTGGATATCGACGGTACGCGCATAGTCCGGCGCCAAGGCATCATCCAGCCAGTAGTAGTAGCTGAACCAGCGGTCGGATTCGGCAATCGCCACCAGATCGCCCGAGTTGGGATGATCGAGCCCCTGTTCACGCTTCTCGCTGTCTCCCCAGACGGCCTCCACACCTTCGAGCCCTTCGAGCAGCGCCCTGACTTTGGGAATTTCTGCGGGATCGCGGACATAGACGTGTGCCACCTGGTGGTCGGCGACCGCAAACGCCCGCGACGCCCCGGCATCGAGCTGTTCGCGCCCATGCTCCTCCCGACGTACGGCGACCAGACCCGCTTCGCGCAGGGCACGATTGATATGCACGGCATCGCGCACCGGGGTGATGCCATATTCGGACACCACGATGACCCGCCGCCCTTCCCGGTCGGCCGCGTCGATCAGCTCGCCGCACAACGCATCGACGTCTCTGAGGTCACGCTGCAATTCAGGGTGGGAAAGATCCGGCCCCAGACGCTGGAGGTTGTAGTCGAGATGCGGCAGGTAAGTCAGCGTCAGTGTCGGGTCGCGGGTTTCCATGACATGGCGCGTGGCATCGCTGATCCAGCGGCTAGAGGAGATGTCGGCCATCGGCCCCCAGAAGCTGAATAGCGGAAACGTTCCCAATCGTTCGTCGAGTTCGTCATGCAGTGCAGGCGGAGAGGTGTAATGATCAGGCAACTTGCGACCGTCTGCAGGGTACATGGGCCGAGGAGTCGCGCTCCAGTCTGCCGTCGAGTACATGTTGTACCACCAGAACAGTTTGGCGCAGGTAAAGTCGGGATTCTTCCGTTTGCCGGCTTCCCAGATCTTTTCACCGGCGACCAGGCGATTGGATTGGCGCCAGAACCAGACCTCGGCGAGATCCTTGAAATACCAGCCATTGGCCACCGCACCGTGCTCGCCGGGGGACAAACCGGTCGCGAGCGTTGCCTGAACACTACAGGTCACCGCAGGCGTTACGGTATCGAGCGGTCGCAACCCGCCCCGCTCGGCCAGGCGTTTCAAGGCCGGTGTATGTTCACCGACCAGTTGGGGCGTCAGCCCCACCACGAGAATTACCAGGGTATTGTGCATGGTACCTGTCTGCCGATTCAGTCATCTGATTACCATCGTCACGAACCTATCGAAACGATATGTAAAGACTGCATATCAGCCAGGCAGAAGCCAGACAACCGGCATTCACTTTTTCACTCCATTATACGAAATCATGACTAAAAATCTGACTGAATCAGGATGAAAAGGGATTAAAAACCTTCCTATTAAAAACCAATTTATCGTTCAGAAATGGCGCTTTAATTAGCCAGATAATTGAGCTTGGGGATTGTTTTCAACAGCCGATAGAGTAGTGCCATCGAATATCAGGCCGGAATTTTTACATGCCCGTTACATCCTTGGCGCTGCTGCGCGAGTGGGTCTGTCGCCAGACACCTGAACAAGCCGACTGGCTGAAGACGCAATACGCCCGACTCGGCGAGAGCGCTAACGAACGTGATCTGCACCTGTTTCTGGGTCTCGCGCCCCGTCGTCTCGGCAAGCAGGATCTGATCCTGTCACCGACTGATCTGGCGCTGGCGAATCAGGCCTACCCCGGTTGGAACCCCTCGGGCTGGAGTCTCGATGGCGCGGCCCGTATCGCGGCCTTGCTTATCTTCCAGGGCTCGCGACCGTTCCCGGCCACGTTTCAGGATCTGGTCAGAACCGCCGATGCCCGCGAACTGGTCACGCTGTATCGCGGCCTGGCGCTCTACCCTCAACCGCAGTTGCTGAGTTTCGAGGTGGGTGAGGGGTTGCGCTCCAACATGCGGGCCGTGTTCGAGTCCATCGTTCACCGCAACCCTTACCCGCGCGACCACTTCGACGAGCACCGCTGGAACCACATGGTGCTCAAGGCGCTGTTCATCGGCAGTCGATTGGGTCCCATCGTCGGCCTGGACGAACGTGCCAACGTCGAGCTGGCGAGAATTCTGCTCGATTACGCCCAGGAGCGCTGGGCCGCCGGACGCCAGGTGAGCCCTGAACTGTGGCGCTGCATCGGCCCGTTCGCGGAGAGCGTCTCGGCTTACGAAGCCCTTGAGCGCGCACTGGCGGGAACACCCGACGAACGTGGCGCGGCGACTCTCGCGTTGATCGCTGCCGACACCCCTTCCGCTCGAACCCTGTTGCTGACGACACCCGCCACCACCGCACTGGTGGCCGAGGGCCGCATCAATTGGGACAACCTGACTTTGCTAGAGGCCGCCTGAGATGTTCATCGATCCCCATGCCCACATGGTGTCCCGTACCACCGACGACTACGAGGCCATGGCCGCCGCCGGCATTGTGGCGCTGGTCGAACCGGCCTTCTGGGTCGGCCAGCCGCGTACCTTCGTCGGCACTTATGTCGACTACCTGTCTTCGCTGGTCGGCTGGGAGCGCTTCCGCGCCGGCCAGTTCGGCATTCGCCACTACTGCACCATCGGCCTCAATTCCAAGGAAGCCAACAACGAAGCACTGGCCGAGGGCGTGATGGAGTGGCTGCCACGCTTCGCCATGAAGGAAGGCGTGGTCGCCATCGGCGAGATCGGCTACGACGAGCAGACACCGCTGGAGGACAAGTATTTTCGGGCCCAACTGGCCCTGGCCAAGGAGCTCGAGCTGCCGGTCATGGTGCATACCCCTCATCGCGACAAGAAGCGTGGCACTTCGCGCTCGATGGACGTGTGCGAGGAGATGGGGCTCGATCCCTCCTGGGTCGTGATCGATCACAACAATGAAGAGACGGTACGCGAGACACTGGATCGGGGTTACTGGGCCGGCTTCTCGATCTATCCCTCGACCAAGATGGGCAATGCGCGCATGGTCGAACTGCTCAAGCAGTACGGCGGGGACCGCATCATCGTCGACAGCGCCTGCGATTGGGGAATTTCCGACTGCCTTGGCGTCCCCAAGACGGCGCAGCTGGCGCTCGAATCCGGCATCGCCGAATCCGTGGTGCGTCGGGTCACCTATGAAAACGCACTCACGGTCTATGGCAAGAGCGGTCAGATGCACGCCGCCGACTGGCTCGATCCGGCCCCCATCGACCAGCGCACGCTATTCGAAGGCAACTCGATTCTGCGTGGCGGCCGCGATCCTCTTGTCGAGGCAACTCCCGCAAGGCGCCGAGACAATCTGCTCATCGAATGACGCCCGCGTTCCCTCCTATTCGTCATCAGTCACCGGCATTTCCTACCGCTATCTCTTATCGATAATTTCAGCGGAGTGGCAACCGACGCCTCTCGACGGCAAAATGCGGACAACTACCGCACGCCGACGAGAGGAATCTCATGCCTTCGCCGATCGATAACGTCGTCGCAGAATCCAATACCGCAGCGAGGCGACCGGACACCACGCTGGCCATGATCGTCTACGCGTTGTTGCTCGGCGTCTTCATCACCGGCATCACCCCGGTGATTGGCGTGATCATTGCCTATGTCTATCGGGGTAACGGTCCACGCTGGCTGGACGAGCACTATCGCTACCATATTCGTACTTTCTGGATCGGCCTGCTCTACGCCTGCATCAGTTGGATACTGGCCTTCGTGCTGATCGGATTCGTGCTCATGGCACTGCAGGCCGTGTGGCTGATCGTGCGTTGCGTGATCGGGTTCAAGGCATTGCAGGAACACCGCGCACCTGACAAGGTCGAGAGCTGGCTATGGTAACCGGCCCGCCAAGTCGACGCGCAATGAAGAAGAGAAACGCATGATCGAAAGTCTGCAAGCTCGCGCCATCCATCTGCTCTGGCGCCTGCTGTCGCATTGGCGTTTGAAAACGATCTGGTCACTGGCTGGTCTGGCCAGCCACGTGCTGTATGCCGTTTCCCGACGCGAACGTCACGTCACTCGACGCAATCTGGAGGTTGCTTATCCTAATGAGTCCAGCGAAAAGCGCCGCGACCGGATCAAGACCAGCCTGCGCCATTCCGCCGCCACCATGCTGGAGCTCGGGTTCGCCTGGATTGCCAGGCCGAAGCGCGTCGAAGCGTCGGTCGTCGAGGTCCACGGCCGCGAGCTACTCGACAATGCGCGCGCCGACAATCGCGGTGTGATCGTGCTGGCGCCGCATTTCGGCAACTGGGAAATGCTCAATTTCTGGCTATCCAGCCACTTCCCGTTCACCGCGATGTACGAACCGCCCAAAATTGCCGACCTCGACCCTGTCATCCGTCATGGTCGCGAACGGATGGGCGCGGAACTGGTGCCGACCAACCCGCGGGGCGTCGCCGCCCTGCTCAAGGCGCTCAAGCGTGCCGAGGCGGTGGGGATCCTGCCGGACCAGGAGCCCGACTGGGGCAGCGGCGTCTTCGCCGGCTTCTTCGGCCGCCCCGCCTATACCGCCACGCTGCTGCCCAAGCTGGTAGCGCGTACCCAGGCTCGTGTGGTCACCGGTGTCGCCAGGCGCCTGCCTGAAGGCCGCGGCTTCGCGATCCATTTTCTCGCCGCCGACGACCGCGTCTACGACAGCGACGAGGTGACATCGGCCGCAGGCGTCAATGCCTGCGTCGAAGCCGCCATCGCCCTCGACCCGGCTCAGTATCAGTGGGAATACAAGCGCTGGAAGAAGACCGAGCTGGAGCAGCAGAAAGTTCCCGGGTATCGCGAACAGCGCCTGTACAGCAAGCGCTGATCCTCGAGAGATCGGGGCATGGAAAGACCCGCGTTATCGAAACAACCGCGTTACTGCGCCAGACCGCCGAAACGTCCTGCCTGGTAATCGTCGATCGCCGTGGCGATCTCGTCACGAGTATTCATCACGAATGGACCGTGCGACACCACCGGTTCCTCGATCGCATCAGCGTGGCCGAACAGCAGTCGAGCGTCGGTGGTGGCTTCGATTTCGACGTTATCGCCGCCACGATCCAGTTCGACCAGATGCTGCGGCTTGACCGGTTCGCCGCCCACCGTCACCTCGCCATCGACGACGTAAAGAAAGACCTGGCGGCCACTCGGCGCCGTCAGCCGATGACTCGCGCCGGCGGGAAGCGACAGCGTCGACATGAAGACATCGGTCAGGGTCTCGATGGGGCCTGTCGATGCGCCGTGCTCACCGGCGATCAGACAAAGCTCTCCACCACCGTCCAGCGCAATGGCCGGAATCGAATCTCGCTGCAGCCCGATGTAGCGCGGTTCAGTCATCTTCAGGCTGGCCGGCAGATTGATCCATAGCTGCAGAATCTCCAGCGGGCCGCCGTCACGCAGAAACTCGGGCGGCGAAATTTCGGCATGCACGATGCCACTGCCCGCCGTCATCCACTGCACGCCACCGGCACGAATCACGCTCTGGTGATCGGCACTATCGGCGTGCGCCAGCGAACCTTCGAGAATGAAGGTCACGGTCTCGAACCCCCGGTGCGGATGAGGCCCGAACGGCAGCCCGCCGTTATTGGCCGGATAGACCTGCGGCCCGTGATGGTTGAGAAACAGGAAGGGGTCGAGCTGATCGAGCCTGGGACCCGGTAACGGCCGGCGAGTCGTCAGATCGCCGATGTCGTCGCGAATGGCCGGGTGCTGGGCGATGATACGGCGTGGTGTGAATGCAGACATAAAGGTTTCCTCGACTCGTTTGATTGCAGTCTAGAGCACGCCAAGCGCGAAAAAAGCGAATGATCTTCACCGCTTCATTGCATCGAATCATCGATTCATGGAAGGGGGCGAATGCTTTTGCGTCTTCAGCAGCGCTTCTTCGATCAACGCCACCAGCGGCGACTGGTCCGGCGAGAGCCGGGACACCATGATCAATTCACGATGAAAGCGCTGCTCTTCCAGCGAGATCACCCGCACCGGCAACGGCTGCTGGCGGCGCCACAATCCGGTAAGCGGAATCAGCGCGACGCCAAGACCGCACTCCACCATTCGCGCGATAGCGTCGATCTCGTCGAGCTCCAGCCGGATTTCCGGCCGCAACCGTCGCCGTTCGAGAAAACGCACCACCTGGCGCCCCCCGAAAGAGCCGCGGTCGTAGAGCACCAGCGGATGGCTTTCGAGCAGCGATTCCACTGTCCCGCCCTCGACATCGGGCGGTGCGATCAGCACGAACGGCTCGCGAGCAATGACTCGGGAATAGAGGTCGGGAGGCAACGCGAACGGCGGCCGGACGATCAACGCCATGTCCAGATCACCCTTGTCGACCTGGTCGAGCAGCGCCAACGAGACACCGGGCACTACACGAGTCATCACCCCTGGCGCATCGCGGGTCAGCGTCTGCAGAACCTCGGGCAATGCCCCGCTCTGCAGGCTGGCGATCGCGCCGAGATGCCATTCGCCGCTCAAACCGTCCACCCCGGAATGACGGATCCGCTCGGCAAGCGTCAGCATCTCGTTGGCCTGCGGCAATAGCCGACGACCGGCCGCGTTGAGCCGGACGGCACGTCCGGTACGTTCGAACAGCGGTTCGCCGATATCGGCCTCGAGCTTGCGGATCTGCGCACTGACCGCGGACTGGGTCAGCCCGACGGCATTGCCAGCGGCGGAAAACGTGCCGTAACGCACGACGGCGAGAAAGGTCTTTAGCTCTTTGAACATGGCAAGAAAACGGCGCCGTGAATCCAGATAATTTGATAGCAGACAGCAATATTATGCGCTTTTCATCAAATTTATTCGCCATCAGAATACAACCACTGAAATTGCCACGATCCGTTTCATCCAAGACCTAAGGAGCTCTTCCATGGCGCTATCCCCTTTCCACCTCGCCATTCCGGTTCACGACCTGCCTGCCGCCCGCAAGTTCTACGGCGAAACGTTCGGCCTGAGCGAAGGCCGCTCCAGCGAACAGTGGGTCGATTTCGACTTCTACGGTCATCAATTGGTGATTCATGAGCACCCGCAGACGCCGTCGCAGCAATCCGCCCATACCAATCCGGTCGACGGCCACGATGTGCCGGTGCCGCACTTCGGTATCGTGCTGAGTTGGCCGGAGTGGGAAGCGCTGGCCGAACGCCTCAAAGGCTTTGGCACCCAGTTTGTGATCGAACCGTACGTACGCTTCCAGGGCCAGCCGGGCGAGCAGGCGACAATGTTCCTGCTGGATCCGTGCGGTAACGCCCTGGAGTTCAAGGCGTTCAAGGATATGGGTCAGCTATTCGCCAAGTAACATCCCGTCAGCCAACCGAACAAGGCCGCCGATCCTGAACGACTCAGATCAGCGGCCTTGTCGTTCCCAGAACGTCGTTTGAAGCATCGCCGGAGGATGTCGGGCGTCAGGCCGGTTCCAGCCGCCTCAGATGCACGACGCCGATGGCCAGCGCCACCAGCAATAGCACCGCGATAAATAGCGAGACCCCGTTCCAGCCGCCCCAGAACCAGAACGCGCCACCTAGCGTGCCGGCCACACTGGAGCCGAGATAATAGCTGAACAGATAGAGCGAAGACGCCTGTCCCTTGGCCTGCCGGGCGCGCTGGCCGACCCAGCCGCTGGCCAGCGAGTGCGCGGCGAAAAAGCCGAAAGTGAAGACCAGCATGCCGATCAGGATCAGACTGATCGGCTCGAACAGCGTTATCGCCAGACCTGCCAGCATCATCGCGATGAACATCCAGAATATTCGCCGACGCCCTAACCGATCCGCCAGCGACCCCGCCCAGGCCGAGCTGTAGGTGCCCGAGAGATAGACGATCGACAGCAGGCCCACTAGAGCCTGGCTCACCTGATAGGGCTCGGACAGCAGACGGTAGGCGATATAGTTGTAGAGTGTGACGAAGCCCCCCATCAGCAGGAAAGCTTCGAGGAATAGCCAGGGCAGCCCCCGGTCCTTGAAGTGAACGGTGAATCCGGACAGCACGCTGCGCCAGTTCAGCGGACGTGGCGTGAAGTGCCTCGAGGGCGGCAGCCAACGCATGAACAGCAGCGCCGCGATCAGCGCCACGATGCCGATGATCGCCAAAGTGACGCGCCAAGGCACCCAGTCCACCATCACCCCGCTGATCAGGCGCCCGCTCATGCCGCCGATCGAGTTGCCGCTGATGTAGAGCCCCATCGACAGGCCCACGTAGCGCGGATGAATCTCCTCGTTGAGATAGGTCATCGCCACCGCGCACAGCCCGGAGAGCGACAGCCCCGCCAGGGCCCGCATGATCAGAATGCCGGTCCAGTTGGGCATCACCGCCGCCAGCAGCGTGCAGATGGACGCCGCCAGCAACGCGACCGTCATGACCGACTTGCGCCCCACCGCGTCCGAGATCGGCCCGGTGATCAACAGCCCGATCGCCAGCATACCGGTCGCGACCGACAGCGACAGGCTGCTGGTCGCGGCATCGATGCCAAATGCATTCGACAGAATCGGCAGCAACGGTTGAACGCAATAGAGCAGCACGAAGGTCGAAAAGGCGCCGAGGAACAGCGCCAGCATGGTCGGCCGGTAGCCCCGCTGGCCGCGTTCAATGAAGCCGCTTTCGACGGTTTCCGCTTCGCGTTCCAACTGATGATGATTGGCCTGCGTGGCGCGGTAGATCTCGGATGAGGAGTGGCGAGACAACCCGGTTCTCCCGATATCGATGACCGAAGCCGACCGGGGATGAAGGTGCTTCGGGGGCATCAGGGGTTTAGAGATTTGCTTTAGACCTTGGTAGGTTACGCCGCCGCCATTAAGCTTTCTAATATATTATTCGATGCTTTTGAGAGGTTTTACGACTCAAAGGAACTGCGAGTTTCCCATGGAACTACGATATCTACGCTATTTCGTCGCTGTGGCCGAAGAGCTTCACTTTAGCCGCGCCGCCCAGCGGCTGGGCATCTCGCAGCCACCGTTGAGCCAGCAGATCCAGGCGCTGGAGCGCGAACTAGGCACGCGTCTGCTGACTCGGACCAATCGCCGCGTCGAGCTGACCGAAGCTGGGCAAGTGTTTCTCGACGAGGCCCGGGATATTCTGGCACGCACCGAACGCGCCACGCGGCTGGTTTCCCGGCTCGGTCGAGGCGAGGCCGGCCAGTTACGTATCGGCTTTACCACTTCCGTGCCTTTGAGCTCGACGCTGCCGCGCACACTGATGCGCTATCGCCAGCGCTATCCCGACGTCGAATTGCGCATGCACGAATTCAATAGCCAGCGCCAAATCGGGCCGCTGCTACAGGGCGACCTGGATATCGGTATCATGCGCCCGGCCACCCTGCCGGACGGCCTCGACGCCTTCACCTGGATTCGCGAGCCGCTGATGGCCGTGGTCAATGAACAGGGCCCGCTCGGCGGCAGCGCGCTGCCGTTGACGCTCGACGAATTGGCAACCCACCCGTTCGTCTACTTCTCGCCCGCCGCCGGGACCGGCCTGCTCGATCAGTTCAATGCCCTGTTCGCCACACGCGGGCTAAGCCCTCGTCTGGTTCAGGAAGTCGGCGGCCCGAACACCATCATCAGCCTCGTCGCCAGCGGCATGGGCGTGTCGATCCTGCCCGCTTCCTTCCGGCATATCCGGATCGATAACGTCCGCTACCGCCCGCTGAGCGATGCCGACGCGGTTTCCGAAGTGTGGCTCACCCACGCTCGTCACCATCTGATCCCGCAGGCCCGATCGTTCATCGATCTGGTCCAGCGCCCCGGCGACCCATGACACATTTCATTCTCGCCATCGCAATCGCACCCGGCGCCTTCATACACTCGGCTTGACCTCGTTCCCCCCTCGTCACAGACTGCTCACGGCGATGAACGATATCGCCAGCTTGACGGGGTGCCGGTGGAACCGGCTGAGATCGTCCTGCGCTGAAGCCAATTCACAGCGCCACGACGGATCCCGACGAACCTGATCCGGCTAGTACCGGCGTAGGGATCAAGCGGAGAATCTCACATCCCGGGTAGCGTTCCGTCGATTCGTTCTCCCCCCCTCCTGCGCTGTGCGCCGGCCTGACCCGATAGCCTTGGCCAATACGCCGGGCAAGTCATGCCACGGAGCACGACCGAACATGAAATCACCTCAGTTCCTATCCGAAACCGCTCGCGTCGACAGCGCCGCCATCGCCCCGCTGCCCGCCTCGCAGAAGATCTACATCACCGGCTCAAGGCAAGACATCCGCGTACCCATGCGTGAGATCGCCCTCTCGCCGACCCAGACGAAGCAGGGTCTCGAGACCAACGCGCCATTGGCCGTCTACGACACCTCCGGCTCCTACACCGATCCAGCAGCCGAGATCGACATTCGTCGCGGTCTGCCCGAGCTGCGCCGTGCCTGGATCGACGAGCGCGGCGATACCGAATGGCTCGCTGGTCCCAGCTCCAGCTATGGTCGCGTTCGTGCCGAGGATCTACGTCTATCGACGCTGCGATTTCAGCTTCAGCGCAAGCCCCGTCGTGCCCGCATGACAAAAGAGGGACGGGGCGCCAACGTCACCCAACTGCACTACGCCCGCCGGGGCATTATCACGCCGGAGATGGAGTTCATCGCCATCCGAGAGAATCAGCGCCGCCGCGCAGCGAGCGCCGGACCGGAAGACCCCATGCTGGCGCATCAGCATCCGGGCGAGTCTTTCGGCGCCAATCTACCCGACGAGATCACGCCGGAGTTCGTGCGTGACGAGGTGGCTCGCGGGCGGGCGATCATCCCAGCCAATATCAATCATCCCGAGAGCGAGCCGATGATCATCGGGCGCAACTTTCTGGTGAAGATCAACGGCAACCTCGGCAATTCGGCCGTGACCTCCTCGATCGAGGAAGAGGTCGACAAGATGACCTGGGGCATCCGCTGGGGCGCAGACACCATCATGGATCTCTCCACCGGCCAGAACATTCACGAGACGCGGGAGTGGATCATCCGCAACTCGCCGGTACCGATCGGCACGGTGCCGATCTACCAGGCGCTGGAGAAGGTCGACGGCGTGGCCGAAAACCTGAGCTGGGAAATCTTCCGCGACACCCTGATCGAGCAGGCGGAACAGGGGGTGGATTACTTCACCATTCACGCCGGCGTCCGCCTGCACCACGTGCCGATGACGGCCAGGCGCGTCACCGGCATCGTCTCCCGGGGCGGCTCGATCATGGCCAAATGGTGCCTGTATCACCACAAAGAGAGCTTCCTCTACACCCATTTCGAGGACATCTGCGAGATCATGAAGGCCTACGACGTCTCGTTCTCGCTGGGTGACGGTCTGCGCCCCGGATCCATCGCCGATGCCAACGACGAAGCGCAGTTCGCCGAGCTCGAAACGCTGGGCGAGTTGACCCGGATCGCCTGGCGACACGACGTGCAGGTAATGATCGAAGGCCCCGGCCATGTGCCGATGCAACTGATCAAGGAGAACATGGAGAAGCAACTCCAGTGCTGCGATGAAGCGCCCTTCTATACGCTCGGCCCGCTGACCACCGATATCGCACCTGGTTACGACCACATCACTTCCGGCATCGGTGCGGCGCAGATCGGCTGGTACGGCTGCGCCATGCTCTGCTATGTCACGCCCAAGGAACATCTGGGGCTGCCCAACAAGGATGACGTCAAGACCGGCATCATCACCTACAAGATCGCGGCTCACGCTGCCGACCTGGCCAAGGGGCACCCCGGCGCCCAGCGTCGCGACAACGCGCTGTCCAAGGCACGCTTCGAATTTCGCTGGGAGGACCAGTTCAATCTTGGCCTCGATCCCGATACCGCTCGCGCCTATCACGACGAGACGCTACCCAAGGACTCGGCCAAGGTGGCGCATTTCTGCTCGATGTGCGGACCGAAGTTCTGCTCGATGAAGATCACTCAGGAAGTCCGCGAGCGCTTCGGCGGCGACGCCACCCATATCGACGGAGACCAGCGGGAGGCCGGTCTGCAGGAGCAGGCGGAGCGCTTCAAAAAGGAAGGCGGTGAGCTCTACCGGGAAATCTGATACCGCCGGTGGCATATACCGCTTGTGCAAGCAGGCCCGCGTCTTCCGAGCGTCGACGAAGGTTTGACTGTCGGACTGCCGCACTAAGACTTTGGTCGCAATCAAGTTATATGCCATCCCGTTTTCGAATGGGCGGATCGCAAAAGGCCCGGGGATGCGTAAAATGCGCGCTTTTGCCCCCGGCAATTTCGCCTGCACAAGGAGTCACGCATGACTGCAACCCCCTCCCGGCCGAATCTATGGCGCCGTATTCCCTTGTGGCAAAAAATCATCGCGGGCCTGGCGTTAGGGATTCTGGCGGGCGCGCTGATGGGCGAGCAGGCCAGCGTGTTCAAACCGCTCGGCGATATCTTCATCAACGGCATCAAGATGCTGATCGTGCCGCTGGTGTTTTCGACGCTGGTCGTCGGCATCACCGGCATGCGCGATCCGCAGAAAATGGGCCGTGTCGGTGCTCGCACGATCGGGCTCTATTTGGTCACCACCGCCTTCGCAATCGTCATCGGCCTGGTCGCGGCCACGATCTTTCAGCCGGGCGTCGGCGCGGACGCCTCGATGAGTGCGGCGCAGCAGACCAGTGAAGCGCCGTCGCTGGTGGACATCGTTGTCGGGCTGGTGCCGTCGAATCCTCTTCAAGCGATGATCGAGGGCAATATCCTGCAGATCATCGTCTTCGCCATCGGTCTGGGCATCTCGCTGATGCTGATCGGCGAAAAGGGCGAGCCCGTCGTGCGGGTGTTCGAAAGCTTCGCCGAAGCGATGTACAAGCTGACCGCCATCGTCATGGCATTCGCGCCGTTCGGCGTGTTCGGCCTGATGGCCAACGTCTCGGGCCAGTACGGGCTGGACGTGCTGCTGCCGCTGGCCAAGGTCATCGGCGTGGTCTATCTCGCCTGCCTGGTTCACGTCCTCGTGGTTTACACCGGTCTGCTGACGCTGGTCGGACGCCTCAACCCCGTTCGCTATCTGCAAGGCATCATCGACGCCCTAGTGGTCTCGTTCTCTTCGGCCTCGTCTTCCGGCACCCTGCCGGTTTCCATCCGCTGCGCGCAAAAGAATCTCGGTGTCTCGGAAGGTGTATCGAGTTTCGTGCTGCCGGTAGGCGCGACCATCAACATGGACGGGACGGCGATCTATCAAGGTGTCGCGGCGTTGTTCGTCGCCCAGCTGGTCGGGGCCGATCTGTCGATGATGGATTACGGCATGATCGTACTGACCGGCACGCTGGCTTCGATCGGCACGGCGGGCGTGCCCGGCGCGGGTCTAATCATGCTATCGATCGTGCTGGCGCAGATCGGCCTGCCGCTGGAGGCGATCGGTGTTGTCGCAGGCGTGGATAGAATCCTCGATATGGCGCGCACCAGCGTCAACGTCGCCGGGGACCTGATGGTGACAACACTCGTCGCCAAGAGCGAGAAAGAGCTCGACCTGGACACTTATAACCGTCCGAGCAAAGCCTGACAGCCAATTCTCTTGCCCAAACGTCTCTAGCCCAAACGACAGCGGCCCCGGTCAAGACCGGGGCCGCTGCGTGAAGAGTCTTGGCCGGGCAATGATAGGCTCGAAAGACTCGGTGTACTGAGATTCAGCAAGATCTAGTGGCGTGGTTTGGTGGCGTCCTTCAGATCGCCCTTGGCGGACTTGGCATCACCCTTGGCCTGCTGGGTTTTGCCTTTGCTTTCGAGTTCGCGGTCCTTGGTCATCTTGCCAGCAGCTTCCTTGGCCTTACCAGCTGCCTTGTCGACCTTGCCTTCCGTCTTGTCTGACTTTGAATTCGTCATGGGTGCTACCTCGTTTTCCGTGGATATCCTTATCCGTTCGCCGTTCTCTTCGATACTGAGCTGCGAGCATCGTATACAGCGAACGTAATCTCAGAGTAGTTCGCCGCGGGAAAGTCGGAACGGGAGATTGGTAACAATTTGTTCGCCAAGGCGGACGTTCTGCGGAGGGCGCGTCACGGAACAGCGGGAAAGAACCAAGAGCAGAGAACACGCAGCGGATCGACGAGAGCCGCCCGACTGCAGGCGGCTCGATGAAAATCAGACGGGGAACATCAAGTGCGTGAGGTCACTTCCAGCAGGTGGTAGCCGAACTGGGTCTTTACCGGACCGTGCACTTCGTTGACGGCGCCATTGAAGACGACTTCGTCGAACTCCTTGACCATCTGGCCACGTCCGAACGTGCCCAGCTCGCCGCCCTGGCGCCCGGAGGGGCAGTTGGAATGCTGACGTGCCACTTCGGCGAAGTCGCTGCCGGCTTCGATCTGCTGCTTGAGTTCGAGACACTTCTGCTCGCTGTCGACGAGAATGTGGCGGGCGCTGGCCTGTGCCATGAGATCACTCCTGAGTCTTGACCATTGGGAAGCGGGCATTCTACGAAATCCGCCCTGCCGGCGTCACCGACAATCGTCTCGACGGCGCTCGACAGAGATTGCGTTGCCCCGGTCAACCGAAGCGCTGTTCGAGATAGCGATTGATGTCGGCGGATTCGTACATCCACTCTAGCGTGCCGTCCGCTTTCTCGATGCGCAGGCACGGCACCATCGTTCTCCCGCCGCCCGCCATCAGTTCCTGGCGATGACGAGGGTCACGCTGGGTATCGCGCAGCTCGATGGGCAACGCCAGTCGCTCGATCTGGCTGCGCACGCGCTGACAGAAGGGGCAGCTCATGAAATGGTAGAGTGCGAGACGCTGGCAGGCGCGGTCGACATCGGCCTGCGCTTCGGCTGAACGTTCGAGGGGAATCGATGAAAACATGGTCTTGAGCCACTCCGTGATTCGATGGGACATGAAGAGAGATAGCACCCTTTTGTCGGGTTGGCGTCAGTTCGGCGGCAGAGAAACGTCACGGTTCGAGGTGTCAGCATCTTCGGAACCGATGTCGTCGCCAATGTCATTGGCGTCGGCGCCCTCGGAAACGGCGCCTTCAGCACGCGCATTATCAGCGGCTCGATCGAGCGCAGCGGCCTCCTGGTCATTGATCAGCACCGGAATCGTCAACGGGGCGTCGGACGGCGTCGCCAGACTCGTCGGGGAGAAAGCATTGAGGGGCGCGGGGGCGTAGCGCTGAGTGGGAGGCAGCGGCGGCAACAGAAAATCGCTGGAAACGATCGGCTGGGCGAGTTCCGCATCACCCGGTAGCCGCAGGGTCGTTTGCACGAGCGGTGACGCGAACTGATCCCGGAACTCCTGACGCGAAACGTCTCCGCTGCCGTCGGCATCCAGCGTGTGCCAGTCACCGCCCAGCCCCAACCGTTCGATATCGATCGGAAGAAGGTCGCCGTCGGCGTCGCTGTCGGCGGTATCGAACACGTTATCCGCACTGACCTGAGCCACGCCCTGCGGCGTCGCGCGATCGACGACGACATCGCGCTCATCGGGAGCCGACGCACAGGACGCCAACACCAGGATACCGGGCAGTAGACTGGCGAGACGCCAACACTGCCGCTGCATTCTTTTTCTCATCGATTTCTCTCCCGCTGTTGGGTCCATGGTAGCCGGCGCCGAATCGCCGAGTCAGTCACGAGGATTGCGCAGCGTGCCGTTGTCGAGACGCTGTTGCCAGCTCTGCCAGAGGCTGAGCCGGCTGGATTCGCCAACCTCGCGTCCACCGCCACTGAGCTTGCTGATCCAGAGATGGCTACCATTGAAACTGTAGATCGGCACCAGATCCTTGCGTTTCGATGCCGGCTCGAGGGTCTTGACGATATTGTCCAGTACGATCGGTGGCGAGGTCGGCGATGCTGCCCAGGTCACCACCATATGAAACTGATCGTAGGGAATGTATTTGACGTAATGCAGCCGCAACTGGTCATCGGATACACCCAGCTCGCGCAGCGTCAGATATTTGGCCATGGCGAAGTCTTCGCAATCGCCGGCGCCCACGCCGAGAAATTCGAATGGCGTTGCCCAATAATCTTTCACGTGCCAGACATCGATATCGTCGACGAAGCGAAGCTGATTGAAAAAGTCGTTCACACCCGCCAGTTTCACCTCGATGGATCGTCCCTGTAGACGATCGATCAACGCTGGCCACTGCTGAATGCGTTGCCACCCGTTCGCGCCATATAACGTCTCGACTTGCTGGCGCGGCGGCAGCCGCGGCAGAGCGTCGACCGGGAAGCCGCTGCTCCCCAGCGTCAGCGCCACGACAAACGCCATCAGCCAGCACTTCACCTTCCGGCCCCCACCGTTCGGTGGCGTCATCGGCTCGGCGACGCGTCGGTTGAGGAGCACCGAGGCGAGACTATGTCAGTTCCAGCGGCACGATCGGTGCCAGATAGCCCTGATAGCCATCGGCACCCACTTCCGCCACCCGCTGGCGCTGTTCGTCGGACTCCACGCGCGTCACGATGACCTTCGCTTCGACCTGATGGGCTGCCATGCACAGACTACGCAGAAATTCGGTATCGACATCGTCACGCACGAAGAAGCCCTGATCGATCTTGACGTAATCCGGGCGCAACCGTGCGAGATAGCTCATCGCGGACAGATTGCGTGCGAACCGGTCGATACCACCGCGAGCGCCGAATCGATGCGCCACCCGGAACAGCTGCTGCACCCTGTCCAGATGCTCGAGCGCGATCTCTTCACTGACCTCCAGATCGAGCTTGGCGGCGAAGCGCGGGTTCGACTCGAGCCAGCCGACGAGCCGTCGATACTGCGCCTGATCCGCCACCGAATCAGCGGTCAAGTTGACGGCTAACCGCCCCTCGAAACGGGCCTCGCGATCGCCAAGACTTTCGAGCACCGCCCTATCCAACTGCACCCCCATCTGGAAGTGATTGATGACAGGAAGGAAGATATAAGCCGGGTGCTGAGTTTCCCCTTCGTTGAGTCGCACCAAGACCTCTCGGTGTAACTCGCTGCCGTCAGTCAACAACACGGGCTGGGCAACGAAGCTGATATCTCGGGCTTCGAGCGCACGCTCGATGATCTGACGCCACTCCTGACGTCCCCGCGCCGCGGTCACGTCGCCAGGATGTGCGGTGACCCACCGCTGCTGGCGTTCGATCGCTTCACGCAATGCACTGTCCGCTCGCGCCAGAATACCCTCCCGAGTCATGCCGCGTTCGCGCAGAACGACACCGCCCCGGGTGTGCAACGCGCGAGCTTCCGCCAACGGATTGGCATCGACGATGTCATCGATGCGATCAAAGGTATCCGTCAGCCACTGCTCTCTCGGCGCATCATCGGTATCGGGGAGCAGTAACGCGAACTCCTCCGCCGACAGGCGTGCCTTCATCACTTCCTGCCCCGCGAGTTGCGCGCTCTGAAGATAGGTGCCGATGTTGCGGATCGCCCGATCACGCGCCTCGAAACCATCCTGGCGGTAGAGCTCCTGAAGATGATCGATGCGCACAATGACGAGTGCGCCGCCGACGGGTGCCGATAACCATTCGTCGAGCACGCGGGCCAGATAGGCACGATTGCCCAGCAGCGATACGGCGTCCTGCTCGGTCAGCCGTTGTAGACGCACGACCTGTTCGGCCTGCTGGTCGAACTGCTGGTTGAGACGCATGCCGAGATGATTGACCGAATCGGTGATGCCCTGAAGCTCGTGAACGCGGCTCTCCGGTAGCGGCTCGTCGAAACCGTCGATCTGCATGTCGGCAATACGTCGCGAGAGGCGATTCAGCGGCCCCAGGAGCAACTTGACGCCGACGATACTGAGCACGAAGACCATGACCATTCCCACGGCCAGCCAGGTGATCAGCTGCAGCGCCAGAGACCACAGCTGATCGTAGGCGTAGGCACTTTCGGAAGCGATCTTGACACTCCCCAACGCTGACCAGCCGCCGCTGATTTCACGCTCTCCGCGAGCGCTCGGCAGGCTGATCGCCTGCTGAAACCAGTGTGGCGTGTCACTTTCGCGAGCGGCATCCACCACCAGGGGGTCATCGCGGCCCACGGCTTCCAGTTCGATACGCCTTATCACGCCGCCATCGGAGACGGCGCGCATCAGCGTCTCGGCACTGGTCCAGTCACCGATCTCGACGAACGGCACCAGCGACAGACTCAGCGCCTGAGCGAGATTATCGACATCGATTTGCTGGCGCTCGGCCAGTGATGCTCGAGTTTGACGCACCTCGATGGAGAAGATACCGATCGAGAACAACAGCAATAGCCCGACCATGATGGCGACGGAGCGGCGAAACAGACTCATAAGCGGGGTCTCCGATCAGCCCTGGGGGTTTTCGTCGCGACGAATCGGCGGCGGATAACGATCATCGGCAGCCCCGACCATGTCGGGATTCACCTGTAGCGTATCGAGCAGCTGGCCGGTGGCGGAGAGTAACCGATAGTTGGCCCGACGCAGCGAGAACTCGGCTTGAACCTGCGCCTGCTGCGCATCGTAGAGCTCGGTCTCGCTGTCGAGCATGTCGAGCAGCGTGCGTCGGCCGATGTCGAACTGCTTGCGATAGTTAACGCGGGTTTTCTCGCTGGACTCGACATGACGAGCCAGAAACGGTAGCTGGCTGGTGACATAGTCGCGGGCATTCCAGGCTAGCCGGAGTTCGTCGCGAATCTCGCGCAGGGAGCGGTCGCTATCGTAACGCACGGCGCGCAGTGAATCCTCGCGTGAACGCATTTCGGCCGTATCGATACCTCCCCGATAGAGATTCCAGGACATCACCAGATCTGCGTTCCAATCGTCGGAATCGTTACCTTCGTAGTCATAATCCCGAGCCGCCTGACGGCTTGCTTCGGCACGGAACGTCGGCAGAAAATCGCCTCGCTCCGCCGCCACTTCATGACGTGCGGCATCGATGGAGTGCGTGGCGGAAATCACCAGCGGGTTGTTGGATGTCGCCATGGCGATTGCGGCGTCGAAATCCCCCGGTACGCCAGTCATGTCGACATCGGCTGGCAGCGTGAGATTTCGGGGCGTCTCGCCGACATAGCGCAGAAAGGCAGAGACCGCGTCGTCGAGGTTGTTGCGAGCGGAAATCAAGCTGGCCTGAGCCTGAGCCAGACGCCCTTCGACCTGGCTGGTGTCGGTCGTGGTGCCGGCCCCGAGCTCCTCGCGACGCCGAATGTCGGACGCAATGCGCTGATGGGTATCGACATTACGCTGCGCCAGTTCGAGCAGACGCTGCGATTGCAGCACGTCAAGATAGCTCTGGACCGTTGCCAGGCCAATCTGATTGGCCGCTGCAGCCACCTGCCAGCGCTGATAGTCGCTTTCGGCGTCCGCCTGCCGGATGCGCTCGATCGTGGTATTGCCGTCCCAGATCAACTGCGACAGCGTGATCGAGCCGCGTCGATAGTCGTGGGGCTCGCTGGACTGCGAGATCCCGTCGATCTCGCTTTCGTTCTCGCCATAGCCGACGCGGGTCTCAAGGTCGACCGAGGGAAGATAAGCGCCGCGCTGCGCCCTGGCGTCGTCCAGATTCTGCTGGTAACGCGCCATCTCGGTGCGCGTGGTGGGGTACTCCATCACCGCCTGAGTGACCGCTTCGGTCAGCGTTTGGGCCTGGGCACCACCGGCCGATGCCGCCAGACCGGCGAACAGGATCCACTGCTTCATCATGATGCTTTTCACCCCTTTCTTGTCCTGCCGCGCACGCCTAGCGTTCACGCATGGCACCCTGCTGGGCGCGAAGTATCGGCTTCAACAGATACTGCAAAATGGTCTGCTCGCCGGTGATCACATCGACCGTCGCCTGCATACCGGGAATGATCGCCAGATCGTCGACGTTTTTCCCCAGATGGTTGCTGTCGGTTCGTACGGTCACTTCGTAGTAAGTGTTGCCTTTGTCGTCTTCCTCGGTATCCGGGCTGATACGCATGACCTGCCCCTTCAGGCCACCGTAGATCGTGAAGTCATAGGCGGATAACTTGACCGTCGCCGCCTGTCCCGCGCGGATGAAACCGACATCGCGTGGTGACACTCTCGCCTCGACCAGTAGCTGGTCCTCGATCGGCACGATCTCCATCAGGCTGGCACCGGGCTCGATCACGCCGCCGATGGTGTTGACGTTGATCGACTGCACGCTGCCGCGAACGGGCGACGTGATCAGCGTCCTGTCAACGCGATCCTGCAGGCTGACTCTCCCCTGCTGGAGGCTGTCGAGTTTGTTGCGAGCCTCGGTCAAGGCATCCGCGCTGCGCGAGCGAAACTGAGTCGCCAGATCGCGCCGTTTGCTGATGGCCTCGAGCAGCTCGGATTGTTTGGACGGGATCGACAGCTGTGCGGACTCCAGATCCCCGCGCTGGTCGTTGACCTTACGCTGCAGATCGAGCAGATCCACCTGCGAGACGATCCCTTCCTTCACCAATGGCGCGGTGATCCCCAACTGCTGGCGTGAGAGTTGATAGCTGCGAGACAGGGAATCGGCCCGTGACCGGATCTCCTGCAACTCCTGCTGACGCTGCTGAATCTGCGCCGCGGCCTGGTCAAGTTGAGAGCGCAAGCCATTGATCCTCGCGCTATAGGCGCCAGCGACCGCAGAATAGGTCTCCTTATTGGTGGTGCGAAACTCATCACTGAGCGGAAGGGTCTGCGTGGATACGTTGACCTGCGACTGCCAGTCGCTGGCGTCCGAATTCACCACCACCGAGTCCAGCTCGGCCTGATACTGCGCCACCGTTGCCTGCAGCCCGGCCAGCGTCGAGTTGCGCTCGGCGAGATCGGAGGTTGCCCGGGTCGGATCGATTCGCGCCAGCGGCTGGCCGGCTTCGACGACATCGCCCTCGTCGACATAGATCTCGCGCACGATCCCGCCTTCCAGATTCTGGATCGTCTGCAGTCGCGATGAGGGGACAACCTGCCCCGTACCCCGGGTCACGACTTCGATACTCGAGACGCCCGCCCATATCAGGAAAACGATGAACGCGGCCAGCAGTATCCAGATGATGACTCGCGACCGCCACGGCGTGGAGAGTAGCGTGGCAGCACTGGCGTCATCGGCAAGCTCCAGTTCGCGGGCGTTGGGCCGCGGCCATTTGACGACGTTACCCGCGCTGGCCATGGCGCACCTCCTGCTGGCCGGCAGCTGGCGGCGTGGGCTCAGTCGGCGCCTGCACACGTCCTTCGTTGAGTGCCTTGAGCACCGTCTGCTTGGGACCATCCGCGATCACGCGGCCAGAATCGAGCACGATGATTCGATCGACAACCTCCAGCATCGAACTCTTGTGCGTGACCAGCACCACCGTCTGGCTTCTCGGCAACTCCCGGAGCGTTCGGCGCAGCATGGCTTCGGCGCGGTTGTCCATATGCGAGCCCGGCTCGTCGAGCAGCAGTAACGCTGGATTGGTCAGAATCGCCCGTGCCAGCAGCACCGCCTGGCGTTGGCCGCTGGACAGCAGTCGACCTCCCTCGCCGACCTGGCGATCCAGCCCATCGGGATCACGGCGGGTGAATTCGCTGGCGCCCGCGATATCTGCCGCACGGTGCACCGCCTCGTCACTGGCGTAAGGCTGACCCAGCATGATGTTGTCGCGAATCGAGCCGAAGAATAGTGCGCTATCCTGTCCGGCAAAACCGATATGACGACGCACATCGGCGGGATGGATCTGGTTGATATCGAGCCCATCGAGACGGATGCTGCCCTCGGTGGAACGATAGAGACCGCTCATCAGACGCTCGACGGTACTCTTGCCTGCCCCCATGCGGCCAATGATCCCGACGCGCTCTCCAGGCTCGATAGTGAACGAGACATCGGTCAGCACGGCGGGAGACAGTTCGCTGTAACGGAACTCTACGTGATCGAACTCGATGCGCATGTTGAGCTTGTCGCGGTGCACATAGTTCTTGGTCTCGTCGACCTCGTCCGGCAAGTTCATGATCTGATCGATCGCCGCCATGGCACTGCGCGTCTGCCCGAACCGGGTAATCAGCAACGCCATCTGCGCCAGCGGTTGCAGCGCTCGCCCCGTCAGCATGACCGCGGCGATCAGCCCGCCCATCGATAGTTGAGCATTGCCGATCAAGTAGACGCCCAGCACGACCAGCGCCACCGTCGATAGCTGGTTGACCGACATCGTCAACGACGACACCGAGGTCGAGAGATTGCGGCTCTTGACGCCCCACTTGGCGATTTCGCCGACGGCGCGTTCGTAACGACGCTGGGTCTCGCCCTGGGCATTGGCAAGCTTGATGCTCTCGAGCCCTGCCACGCTTTCGACCAGCCGCGCATGCTTCTCGGTCGCCAGCCGCGAGCCCAGTTCGATCGAGCGCCTGAGCGGCCACTGAATGATGATGCTGTAACCGATCAGAATGACCAGCGCAATGATCGGCACCCAGACCAGCGGCCCGCCGACGATCCATATCACAAGCAGAAACAGGATCGCGAACGGCAGATCGACCAGCGTCGTCATCGTCATCGAGGTAAAGAAGTCACGAACCGAGTCGAACTCCTGCAGATGCTTGACGAAGGCGCCTACCGAAACCGGTCGCGCCTCCATTCTCAGGTTCATCACCTTGGCGAATATCTTGGCCGACAGCAGGACTTCGGATTTCTTGCCGGCGGTATCCAGAAACCACGATCGCACCTGACGCATCAGCAGATCGAAACCGACGATGATCGCCATGCCTGTCGCCAGCACCCAGAGCGTATCGAACGCCAGGTTCGGCACCACCTTGTCGTAGACGTTCATGGTGAAAAGCGGCGCGGCCAAGGCGAACAGATTGATCAACAGCGAAGCGATCAGTACGTCTCGATAGATCGGCGTCGACAGCTTGAGCGTTGACCAGAACCAGTGACCCTCGGCCAGCTTGACTGTCTCCGGGGCGCGATCGTCGAAGCGATGCTCACGCCGCACGTAGATCACCTGACCGGTTGCCTGCTCGATCAGCGAGCTCATCTCGACGTCTTGAGTGCCATCGGCCTCCGGCATGTAGACCGTGGCCTGCTTTCGCTCCGCGTCACGCGAGAGCATCACCACGGCACGGCGTCCCTGCAGGATCACGATGCAGGGCAGCAGAATATCGGCGACGCGGTCGGCGCGCTGGCTCACCAGCTTGGCCGAGAGGCCCGCCCGCTGCGCCGCGCGCGGCACCAGCGACAGCGTCAGCCGGCCATCGTCGAGCGGCAGTCCCGCACTGATGACATCGGCCGATCTGGGTGTGCCGTGGTGCCGAGAGAGAAATATCAACGCGCCGAGAAGCGGGTCGATCTCCTTCTCTCCGACCGGGTCGGGACGAAGCGGTGTCGGTTCATCAACCAAACCTGTGTTCTCCTGTCGTTCGACGGCCGGCCTCAGCCGTCGAGATTCGTCTTGAGGTTGCCGTGATCCAGCAGCGACTTGATGATTTCGGTATCCGAGCCGCCGAGTGTTGTCATGTCAACGTTACTGAAGACGATCTTCTGCGTCACGGCACCATCCGGACCACCTGTCTTGATTTCCAGCGTCGAGCCGCCGCTGGTGAAGGTGCCTGGGGCACCGCTGGCCTCGCCCTTGACGAAGTGCAGCTGATGAGCCGCCAGTGAGGCCAAGTCGGCGTTGGAGAGACTCGAGTTACCGATGTCGAGCATGTCGGAGAGGTCGAGCCGATCACCCCCGTCACCGCCCTTAAAGTCGGTGATGCGATCGACCGCCGGGGCGCTCGGCGCGCCCTGATCTCCGCGCATCCAGGCAAAGGTATCGCTGCCGTCACCGCCCGTCAGAATATCGTTGCCCTTGCCACCTTCGAGACGGTCAGCGCCAGCGCCGCCGTCGAGCGTGTCGTTGCCGGCGCCGCCGGTCAAGGTGTCGCGACCGGCACCGCCGCTCAAGGTATCGTTGCCCTCGCCCCCGCGCAGGATGTCGTCGCCGTCACCGCCGGTAAGGATGTCATTGCCCTTGCCGCCGATCAGCACATCGTCGCCCTTGCCCCCATTGAGCGTCGTGCCACTGTCGTTGGCCATCAGGGTGTCGTCGCCGTCGCTGCCGATCAACGTCTGCCCGCGCTGGTAGTCGACGGTTACCGAAGCCGTGTCGGTGCTCCCTTGACTATCGGTGAGGGTGTAGTCGGTTCTCAGCGTCGAGGCCGTGTCGGCGGCGTTGGCATAGCCGATCTTCATCGACAGGTCGTAGGTCTCGGCGCCATAGCCGTCGAAGAGCCCGGTGCCGCTGTCCTTCACGTTCATGACCGCAACGGTGTAGCTCTTGTCCCCGCCGCTCGAGTTGGTGAAGGTGCCACCGTTGGCCAGCGCCGTGAAGCCATTATCCCCCGCGCCCTTGTAGGCCAGCGCCACACTACCAGCGACGGTGGTCGCCAGTGTCAGGGATTCTCCGGCACGCAGGGTCAGTGTCATGAGATCGTTGGCATTGCTACCGAATCCCGATAGCCAGCCGCCACCGGCCAGACTACCGCGCACCACGGTCGCCGCGGTGTTGGCCGCCTGGGCAGCGGTAGAGAAGCTGCCGCGATCCAGGGCGAAACTGTCGGCGTTGCGCTTGTCCTGGGTCTGCACGCTGGCCGCGGTGAAATCGGACGCACGATCCTTCCAGCCGGTGGTCAGCGTCAGCCCGTTGGTGGTCGCCGTGCTACCTGACGCAATGGCGTCATTGGCGAGCAGCACATCGGCGCCGATGCTCAGGCTCGGACTCAGGATATTGGTGATGATGTGGTCGTCATGTGCCGAGGTGACACCGTTCTTGACATTGATGTTCATCACCCCGATGGCGGTGTCACCGTCGGCGTCGCTCAGGGTGTAGCGAATGGCGTCGGTGCCGAAGCTGCCCAACTTGGCCGTGTAGCGGTAGCTGCCGTCGTCCATGTCCATGACCAGTTGGCCGCCCAGCTCCGTGGTGATGCCGAGCTTGTGCGAGCTGCCGTCGTAGGTATAGGTGGCTCCGCTCGACGAGGCAGAGACAGTGCCGCTGCTCTTGTCGAAGGTGTAGGTCACGCCGTCGACCACCAGGCTCTTGATGTAGCCGCCATCCCCGCCGAGTGACGACAGCCCATGCGCGGTACCACTCAACACGCCATCCTGCAGCAGCGGCATCTGCACCGTGCCGCTCACGACACTGGAGAGCGTATCGAGATTGGTGATGACCACCGCATCGGTGTTATCGCCGGTGCGGCCATCGTAGGCTACCGGATTGAGATAGGTCTGACTCACGTCACCACCGATCCCCAGTGCCAGCGAGTCGATCGCATTCTTGCCAAGGAACGCCTTCCAGGCTGCCTCTTCGCTGGCATCGATACCGTCACCCCGATTGACATCCACGGTATTGCCCGGGTTGGTCTGTGATGCCGTCGGATAGGCGCTCGACAAGGTGGGTTCGCCATCGGAGAAGAAGTACGAGACGTTCTGCACCTCACCGGTCAGCTTGCCGCTGCCGTTCCAGGCAGTCTGGGCATTACTCAGCGCGTAGTCATAGTTGGTACCGCCATTGGCCTGCAGCGCATCCACCGCCTTGAGTGCATCGGAGACCGTCATCCACTGCTTGGGTGAGCTATCGAGCTGATCCGAGAACGGCGCCAGCGCCACCTTGACGTTCCCGATGTCATCGTACTTCGTCAACATTTCCTTGATCGACTGCTGCAGCACCTGGAGACGCGTCTGCTCGACGCCACCAACGGTCACCTTGTCGTTCATGCTGGCAGAGGTATCCACGATCAGGAGCACATTGGTGTTGATTGCCCCCTGCACGAAGCTGATCGACTGTGGCTGGGTAACCGGAGAGTCGTCTTCGACGGTGATGCCGATGCTGGTATTGGCACTCAGGCTGCCATCGCTGACCTTGACACCGAGGTTGAAACTCAGTGTGTCCTCGCCCTTGCCGGGGTGGTCCATACCAGCCTTCAGGGTGATCTGATACTGGCCATTGGCATCGATGGTGGCGCGAATCACCTCCTTGCCACCGGCAGATCCGATGAGTGTGCCGCTGTCGCTGCCGCTCCAGGTGATTGCCGCACCACCCGAGCTCAGCACCGTGGTCGGCGCCGTCAGCGTATAGGTCAACTTGTCGCCATCGACGTCGGTGGCTATCACGCGGCCGCTGGCGGTCGCGGAATCCGTGGTATCGGACGTCCCCAGCGTATCCGGCACGCCGCCCGGCAGCCCCTCCTCGGAAACGGTGGCGCTGTATCCCTGGGCCGCGACCACCGGCGCGTCGTTGACCGCATGCACGGTGACCGGAATCGCCACGCTGGTCGTCGCGCTGTCGCCGTTGCTGCCCTCGGTCGAGGTGACTGCGGCGGTCAGGTTGATCGTACCGTTGTAGTTGGCGGCCGGCTTGAGCGTCAGCGTGTTGAGATTCCAACCGCTTAGATCCACGCTGGTTTGCCCGCTGCTGCCAACGACGGTATGACTGCCATCGCTCAGGGTGGCACCTGCCGGAATACCGCTCAGCCTGACGCTGCCCAGCGTCTCCGAGCCGTCGGTATCGGTCAGTGCCGCGGCGATCTTGGACAGGTGGATTACCGAGTCCTCGTCGCCTTCGTTCATGGCGTAGAGCTGATAGTAGCCGTTGCCATTACCGTCGCCGCCGAGCAGCCCGGAGTGGTTGACGTTGGCGGCGTCGAGCGCGCTGACGTCCTGCATCAGCACGTAGTTGCTCGCGTTTAGCGGGATCGACGCACCACCGTTGACGCCGACATTGAGCGAGTAGTTACCGGCCCCCGCCTGGTTGTGATGGTAAAGATCGAGTGTGTAGTAACCGCTTACCGCCGGCTTGTAGCTGCCGGAATAGTTGCCGGAACTGCCACCCCACGTCCCCTGTCCGACCACGTTACCGCCGATCAGCACGCGGATACTGTCATCACCAGAGCCGCTGAAAGCATAGGTTTTCCCAGCTTCCAGATAGATCAATCCCGACAGATGCGTCCCAGTGCCGGCAGCCACGTTGGTGTTGGCCGCTGCCGTGACATTGCCACTGCTAGCTGGCGTGCCGGCGCGGTCGATTGCTGCCTGCATGACGGCCGGGTCGGCGCCATTGCCGTTGGTTCCGAGCGTCGTAATGGAGAAGGTGTCGCGCGTTAAACCAGCGCCAGTGGCAGTGTTACTAGCCAGGGTAATCGATGGCGCATCGGCGACCGCGGCAACATTGATCGTGGCCGTGGCGGGCGTCGGATCCTTGCTTCCGTTGTTATCGATAGCCGCGTATTGGAGCGAGGTCGTGCCGGCCCAATCACCTGTCGGCTTGAAGTAAACCGTCGCGCCATTGCCGCTGGCCGTGATCGACGCGCCTGGCGTCAGTGTTTGAGTACCTGCCGCATCGCGGTAGAAAATGCCATTGGCCCCCAGGCTCGAGATTTCGAAACTGCCGATGCTGCCGTCGACGTCGGTACCGCCGAGGTTGACCGCAATCAACGACGACGGATCTTCCTTGCCGGTTACTGTAACGTTCGAGGTTTCCGGCAGTTCGTTGGTACCCACGATGGTGACAGCGATCGTTTTCGTGGTGCCATCGAGTGTCGCGACCGTAAAGTTCTCGACCTTGGTTTCGCCCGCCTTGAGATACTGCACGGCACTGTTGGCAACGCTGTAATTCCAGTTACCTCCCGCCGTAATGGCCAACGTTCCCAACGTACCGCTCGCCGCCGCAGCGTTGCCGGGCACGAAAGCACTTTGGCCACTATCCGCATCGCTCGCCGTCAACGCGCCGCTGGCGGTCAGACTTCCCGCGGAGACGTTGCTGTCCTCGGTCACTGAACCGGAAGCCGTACCGCTGATCACCGCAGCGTCATTGGTGCCCTGAATGGTGACGCTCAGCGTCTGGCTGGTGCCGTCCGAGGTCTTAACCGTGAACTGCTCGATTTTGGTCTCGCCCGCTGCCAGATACTGCACCTTGGCGTTGTCGACGCTGTAGCTCCACTGGCCATTGCTGCCGATGGCGAGACTGCCAAGCGTGGTCCCCAATGGCGTGCCCGCCCCAGCCTGGAAATGGGCCTCCCCTTCATCGGGATCGACAACGCCAAGCGTGCCGGTGGCCACCAGATGCCCATCGAGCGTGTTCGTGTCTTCCGTGACTCCACCGCTCGCGGCACCCGTGATTACCGCGACATCGTTGACCGGCGTCACGAACAGCGTCACCGTCGCGGTATCGGTGCCACCCTTGCCATCGCTGATGGTGTACTCGAAGGTTGCAGTGCCGTTGTAGTTGGCATCCGGCGTAAATGTGATCACGCCATTCTCGAAGGTGACGCTGCCGTGGTCGGCGTTGCCAACCCCAACGACAGTCAACGTGTCATCTTCAGGATCGGAATCGTTGACGAGAAGATCTTCCGGCCGCAGGTAGACCGGCGTGTCCTCCGCCGTCGTCAACGGCGCATCCACGACATACTGGCCAAGCGGTACGTAGTCCCCCTGCCCACCGAACTGCAGCGAGGGCTGGAAAATAGCGTTGCCCCCCTGGTCCCAATAGATGATCTCGATGGCGTGCGTGCCACTCTGGTCAACGGTGAAGCTATGGTAGTTGGTCGCGGGGCTCTGATTGTGGTCGACGGCTGCGGCCACCTTCCCATCGATCAGAATCTGATAGCCATCGTCGGCCAGCACCTTGAAGGTATAAGTTCCAGCATCGAGCTCGACGACGCCGCGCATCCGAAGGATGGCATCGCTACCGGTCGTCGGTGAGTCGGTATTCAGTGAGTCGGCATCATCCCCGAGGAATGTCTTCAATGTATCGGGGTGAGCCAGATCACCATCGATGTATTGATAGGAAAGGGAACTCGCCACAAAAGTTGCGTCAGGTGTTCCCTTGGCGGAGATGAACGCATAGGCCTGGGCGATACTCGATAGATTCGGACCGTCGGCATTCGGCCCTTCTTGATAAGCGAAGTACTCGGAATACAATCCGCCGAGTTTGCCGGGACTCGCATAGCTGTCATCCGTCGCCACCGGCGCATCGTTGGTGCCGGTCACGGTGATGGTGACGGTCTTAGGTGCGCTGACGCCGCCATCGTTATCGGTGGCGGTGTAGCTGAAGGTCACGTCGCGGCTCTCGCCCGCGGCCAGAGTGTCGAAGTCGATGCCGGGCGTGAAGCTGTAGCTGCCGTCGGCATTGAACGTCAGGCTGCCGTTGCCGGTGCCGACATCCGTCGCCAGGTCGTAACCGGCGATCGTCCCATCGACATCGGTCGCGACCGGTACTCGCCCGCTGAGAACGCTGTTCTCTTCCGTCGTGGTCGTGGTGGCCTGAGCCACCGGCGCATCGTTGGTACCGGTCACCGTTACGGTCAGCGTCGAGGTGGCCGTGCCGCCCTGGCCGTCGCTGACGGTGTAGCTGACTTTAGTGGTGTCGGTCTGACCCGCGGCCAGGCGATCGAACGCCGTGCCCGGATTGAAGCTGTAGGAGCCATCCGCGTTCAGCGTGAAGGTCCCACCGTTGGAGCCGGCAATCGCCTGCCCCACGCTACCTCTTACGCCGTTGACAGCGCTGACGCTCAGGATGCCGCCATCGACATCGCTGTCGTTGGCCAACACGCCCTGGGCCGCGGCGATATTGAGAGTAGCGTTCTCGCCCGTGCTTCC
>NZ_MSDP01000039.1:0-6939 GCF_001937155.1 Salinicola sp. MH3R3-1
ACTTTTCCCCCAGATCGATGCAGAGGTACTTGGTCTCCATGTACTCGTCGAGGCCATACTTGGAGCCCTCGCGACCCAGGCCTGAAGCCTTGACGCCGCCGAAGGGGGCGCTGGCATTGGAGATCAAGCCGGTGTTGATACCCACCATGCCGTATTCCAGCGCTTCGGCGACCCGCCAGACGCGACCCAGATCCTTCGAGTAGAAGTAGGACGCCAGTCCGAACTGGGTATCGTTGGCCATGCGCACCGCTTCCTCTTCCGTTTCGAAGGGGAACACCGCTGCGAGCGGCCCGAAAGTCTCCTCGGTGGCGACCTTCATGTCCGGTGTCACGTGGCTGACCAGCGTCGGCGAGAAAAACCGCCCACCCAACGAGTGCTCGTGACCGCCCAGCAGCAGCTGCGCGCCCTTGTCGGTCGCATCCTTGATGTGGTCGGCCACCTTGGCCACGGCGTCATCATCGATCAGCGGGCCGATATTGACGCCCTCTTCGAAGCCGTCGCCGACCTTGAGTTCGCTGTTCATCGCCGCCGCCAGCTTTTCGCTGAAGGCATTGACCACGCTGGACTGCACCAGGAAGCGATTGGTGCAGACGCAGGTCTGCCCGGCATTGCGGAATTTCGAGGCGATCGCGCCTTCGACCGCTGCGTCGAGATCGGCGTCCTCGAACACCAGGAACGGGGCGTTGCCGCCGAGCTCGAGCGAAATTTTCTGGATATGCTGGGCAGCGTTGGCCATCAGCGAACTGCCGACTTCGGTCGAGCCGGTAAAGGTTACCTTGCGCACCACCGAAGAGTCAGTCATCGCCTTGGCGATCTCGCTGGCCTTGCCCGGCACCACGTTGAATACGCCACGCGGAACGCCAGCCTGTTCCGCCAGCGCGGCCAGCGCCGTGGCCGAAAACGGTGTCTGACTGGCCGGTTTGATCACGATGGTACAACCCGCTGCCAGCGCGGCGGCGGCCTTGCGCGTGATCATCGAAGACGGGAAGTTCCACGGCGTGATCGCGCCGACGACGCCAACCGGCTGCTTGGTGACCACGATACGCTGCTGGGTACTCGCGGCGGGGATGGTGTCGCCGTAAATACGCCGCGCTTCCTCGGCAAACCAGCGCATGAAGCTCGCGGCGTAAACGATCTCGCCCGCGGCCTCTTTCACCGGCTTGCCCTGCTCGGCGGTCATGATCGCGGCCAGTTCATCCTTGTTCTCGAGCATCAGCTCGTACCACTTCATCAGGATGTCCGCCCGCTCCAGCGCGGTATGGTTGCGCCATCCCGGCAGTGCGGCCTCGGCGGCCTCGATGGCACGTTCGGTCTCGGCGCGCCCCAGCCGCGGCATGCGTCCGAGGATTTCGCCATTGGCGGGGTTGTCGACCTCGATCTGCTCGCCACTGTCGGCGGCGACCCAGTTACCATCGATATAGGCGAATGGCCTGAACAAGGCGCTCTCTTTGACGGACTGTGCTTTGTCGGACTGCGCTTTGACGGATTGCATGAATCACTCCTTCCTTGATGTGCTTGCCGGCGGCGGGCTGTTGCCTCTCGCCGATCCGGCCAATGCCCCATGCCGGGAAATCGAGAATGACGCCGATCTGCGGCAACGATTCCAGGCTGACGATTCTACAGCACAGGATGGCGGGTTAACGTCGCCTTCGCCAGTCGTCGATCGCGCCCGCCATCGTGATGTCCTTGCCGAGGGTGGTGGAACCGCGCCGACAGCAGCAAACACTCTCGGCACGGCCGGCTCACCACTGAGACCATAGCGTCACCCCCACGGCAATCGCGATTGCCGTGCCGCTCAATGCGTAGCCGTTGAAGCGCTGTGGGTTGCGATGCACCTGATGCAGCCCCGCCCACGCCAGCACGAGGGCCAGGACTTCGGCTATCGGCGCGTAGCGACCCGCACTCAATCCGGCGATCGACACCACGAAGGCGGCCAGGGCCCAATGCGAAAGCTGCTTTCGCCGCGTCTTGCCGTGGACGTCACGAGTGCTGCTGGCACGGCGCTGCGTTTCCGGTCGATTGAAAACCTGAATGGCGTGACCGTCGCGCAGCGCGAAGCGAACCGCGATGCCGGCGCTCGGCAATCCTCTGCCACGCCACTGCGAGAAATCGAACGGATAGCGTTGGCCGTCGTCGCCCTCGATCTCGCCGATCTGGGTATCATCGTCGAATTGGTACAGCCGACCGTCCATGCGTCTTTCCTGGCGGGATGGGTTTACGCGTCGAGATGGCCGACCTGCGACGAGGCCGGCCGAAACGCCTGTCAGCGGCCATTGACCAGCATCAGGAACTCCTGACGCGTGGTCTGATTCTTGCGGAAGCTCCCCAACATCACCGAGGTCGTCATGCTGGAGTTCTGCTTCTCGACGCCGCGCATCATCATGCACATGTGCTGTGCCTCGATCACGACACCCACGCCGCGGGCCTCGGTCACCTGCATCACGGCTTCGGCGATCTCACGGGTGAGATTTTCCTGAATCTGCAGACGCCGGGCATACATGTCGACGATTCGCGCAAACTTGGACAGCCCCAGCACCTTACCCTGCGGTAGATAGGCAATATGACACTTGCCGATGAAAGGCAGCACGTGATGTTCGCACATCGAGTACATCTCGATATCTTTGACCAGCACCATCTCGTCGGTATCGGAAGCGAACACCGCACCATTGATCAGCTCTTCCAGGGACTGATGGTAGCCCTGGGTCAGAAACTGCATCGCCTTGGCGGCGCGCATCGGGGTATCGCGCAGGCCCTCGCGCTCGGGATCTTCTCCCAGCTTCTCGAGAATGCCGTGATAATGGCCTGCCAATTGCTCTGTCATGTTGCTGCCTTGTCTTTCGGTATCAATCTATCGGTGTCATCGACCGAATGCGTTCGCCACGGCGATCGCATCCGGCTCCCCTATCGGTCATCCGCTGATTCTAGCGAAACTCCCCCGACACCACTATCTCGATACTGTCCTGCCTGGATCTCCCGGTGCGACACCCATGCGTCAGGCCACAGCCTCAGGCCAGCCAGCGCGGCGAATCGAGCGCGATCCGCTGCTGCTCGAGATGACGGATGTGCTGATCCCAGTAGCCGCTGTCGGCAACGTAGGGGAAGGCGCGCGGAAAGGCCGGATCCTGCCAACGCGCCGTTACCCAGGCGCTGTGCCGGATCAGCCGCAGAGTGCGTAGCGCCTCGATCCATTCGAGCTGGCGGCGATCGAACTCGCGAGTCATCTCGTAACCTTCGATGACTTCGGAAAGCTGCATCTGCCACTCCTCGGGGGACTGCGCCGTCAGCAGCATCCACAGATCCTGTATCGCCGGGGCCATGACGCAGTCGTCGAAATCGACCAGCGAGAACTGTTCGTCCCGCCCCAGCATGTTGCCGAGATGGCAGTCGCCGTGGACCCGCTGCAACGCGCTTTCCGGCCAGGCGTGATCGGCCAGCAGCGGCAACAGGGCGTCGAGCGTCCGGCCGTAGATCTTGCGCTGTCGGGTATCGAGCCAGCGCGCCTCGAGCACGCGCGTGCGACTCTCCTCGATCATCGGGATTGGATCGAATCGCAGCCGATGATGGAAGGGTTTGCGTGCGCCGACCTCATGCACGCGACCGATCAGTTCACCCAGCGCAAACAGATGTGCGGGATTTTCGAGTTCCGGCGCCTGCCCGACAACATTGGCGAACAGCGTGAAACGGAAACCTTCGAAGTGATGCAGCGTGTTGCCGCTGGCGTCTTGCCAGGGCGCGCCGACGGAGATCGACTCCGCCGCGAGGGCGAGGAGAAATTCATGCTCCTCGAGGATCTGGGCGTCGCTCCAACGCTCGGGGCGGTAGAACTTCACCACCCAGCGTCGGCGGTCGTCGTCGGTCAGCGAGTAGACGCGGTTTTCGTAGCTGTTGAGCGCGAAAGGCTCCCCGGGCAACCACAGGCCCAGAGACTCGACGGCCTCGACCACCCGCTGCGGCGTCAAGGTCTCGAACGGATGCAGGGAAACGGCGCTCATACGGACCTCGGCTGACGGCGAAATGCTTGCGCGCATGCTATCAGATTCGGGTCGACGGCGTACGCGCGAACGCCATGACGGTCACGTTCTCGGCTCCCGCCTCGCGGCAGGCAATGGCCAGCGATTCCAGCGTGGCGCCGGTCGTCATGACATCGTCGACGACCGTCACAGAGGCCGGCAATCGACCCGCCACGAGGAAGGCCCGCTTCACGTTGCGCCGCCGGGAGATTCGATCCAGGCCCCGTTGGGAAGGCGTCTCGCGTGAGCGCTCGGCCTCGATCACCGGAAGCTCGAGATGCGCAGCCAGACGTTGCGTCAGCCACGCGGTATGATCGAATCCCTGTTGCCGGGTTCGCTCGCGCTGACCCGGCACACCGATCAACGCCCCGGCGGGTTCGATCGATGAGCCGAACGATGACAGCATCAGTCGAATCAGCACTTCGCCGGCGCGCGCGTCTGCCGAAAACTTGTAGCGCTGAATCAGACGTATCATCCGCCCCTCGTAGCGCAGCGGCACCCAGGCAGCCGTCTGCGCCGGCGGATGCCGCAGACATCGCCCGCATCGAAGCGATACCATCGATCCCGGCAAAGCGCTTGGCAATGGTTCCGCGCACAGCCCGCAGGCACTGCGATTCCACGGCATCTCGGCATGACAGTCGGCACACCAGGGCACGCCATCGGCAACGGGCGCCCAGCAAAAGGCGCAGTAGCCCGGCAACGCCCTCTTCAGTTGGGCATTGATCCAGGCCAGTAGCCCGCGCGCCACCGGTGGAAGGATTTTTGCGCCTCGCCGCATGACCATTTCTCTCGAACCATTCAGTCATGATGTCGACCGCATCGATGGAAACTGAAGCCAGAATGACGGATTGTTCGCGCACGTCGAACGACGATTGACATCGAGGAAGGCGTCAGTAGAATAAGCGCGCCTGTCGACATGCGGATGTGGTGGAATTGGTAGACACGCTAGATTTAGGTTCTAGTGCCGTAAGGTGTGGGAGTTCGAGTCTCCCCATCCGCACCAAGGCAGCTTTCTTATCTCCCCCGAGCAGTTTCCCCAGCACCAAAAGTCCGCGGCATCGCGGCTTTCTTTGACGGCTCCAGCTCCCTTCACCGGATCCAACTCCCTTCATCGGATCCAACTCTGCGTGCCCCGCTCACAGCTCCCTGCCTGTAAACCGGCTCGTACATTCGAGGCTTGTCATCGGAGACTCGCACACTGCCGGCTAGCGCGGTGTCGGCTCGTATATGGGAAGTGCCTAGATTAATACGGGTAGGCTCGGCGGCCGGGATGATGCTCAACCGTCGAGATGCCGGATCCACTGGCGTACGCGCCAGCGTTGCAATCGGTTGGCGTAGCGCTTGGTATCCAGCGATACCGGCACCAGCGTGCAAGCCTCGTCGTCGCTCATATGGAGACGGAAACGACGCTCGGCACCGATCGGATGATCTTCACTGCCGTAGATGGCCACCACGCGGATATCGAGAAAGTGGAAGACCGTATCGTCCGTGGGCCGATCATGATCGAGTGCTACGTCATGGACGCTGCACAGACGTCTCAGAATCGTTTCGAACGTTCCAACATGACTGAAACTGCCGGGCAGCATAGGGCCCTGACTGGAACGCATCCCTTCTTCACCCTCCTCGCTCTTTGCTGGGGAAGAATCAGAATCCTCGGAGTCGGACCCGTTCTGCCGATGATCAGCCTCGAAATCGATCATGTCGTTGGTCAACGACCCCTTGCTGGTGTGCAAGGTCACGATGATGTGTTCCAGGAAGATTGGCTCGGAACTCATGTTACTGATCAGACAGAGCGCGGAGAGATCGTTACCGTGGCCACGATTGATGATGATCCGCGGACGCCGGGTGCGGGCAAAGTTTCGATAAAGAATCTGGGCGTAAAAAAACCAGACGAAAAGCGTCAGTATGCTCGTGATGGCGCTGATGGATTGACTATGTGCGGACAACCATTCCATGGTCGTGATTAACCCCTACCTGCGTGACGAAAAACGCTAATGTAAGCGACAGCGCTGACAAGCGATATAACGTAGTTTGCATGACGGGATCGATGGAATGGCCGATCGACTCAGGCCCCTAGATACAAATCCTGATATCAGGAACACTGAAACACTAAAGGCGGGCCTGGAGGCCCGCCTTCTACTTACCCGTTCAAGCCCGGACTCCTGTCCTTCCATGACGTCTTCCTGACGAAAAGCGGCTAACGGTAATACTTGAGCCTGACCACCATCGTCCTGATGCCGACAGGCCGGCAGTCATCCTTGACTGCGACTCCAACTCATCCGTGTATCCCTTCACCCATCCTTGGGTGTGATGAGTCAGCTAACGAAGCCAAAGTTATACAAGAGTTGTTTTTGCGTCAAGACTTTTGCGAAACTTTATTGCCGGATGACCCTTTGTAAAGCCGTCCTGCCACTAGACCTCTTCCCCGACACGGTTCACTGGCCCTGCCATGTGCAGAGGGCCGGCTGACTGAAGTGAGAAGATAAGAAACGATGGCGAACGATCATCGAACCGTTCAACTCTTTGTTAAATAGGAGGGGAAAATCGACGGAAGGACGCCGATTTTCGAGGCACCTGTCCATACCCGCGCCATGAAACCCAATGTCTGAGGACAGAGGGCGCACAACACATCAGCCGGTTACGCGCCAACTCTTTTCAAGCCCTGAGCCTTGCGACTCATTCCCTGGCCCATGCCACTAACCAGCGCAACGCGCAAGTCCCTTGGTCACGTCCCTGCAGCAGCCTTCACGAAAAGAGTTGTGACAGATGTTAGATCAATACATTACAGACGGCAAAGCCGCGTACAAAATAAGTCCACCCCTCGCGACGTACCTGCCCCGATCAGCGAACCATGGTAAGCAATAGATTCTGATACGGACTGCACAAGCTGTTCGACAAGCGCCGTATCGTGGATTGCACGAGGTCGTTG
>NZ_MSDP01000040.1:0-84225 GCF_001937155.1 Salinicola sp. MH3R3-1
GCTACGAGCTACGAGATACGAGCTACGAGCTACGAGCTACGAGCTACGAGCTACGAGCGGAAGAGCGGAAGAGCGGAAGAGAGAAAGAGAGAAAGAGAGAAAGAGAGAAAGAGAAGGGAGGCAGGGAGGATGATATTGCGTGCCTGGCTGCGTCGGCGAGGTACCGCTATGAATGCCTGGCAGCGCTGGCCGGACGGCCGCCACGATAGTGGCCGCGAAAGCTATCGCGACAGTGGCCGTGGGCCGGATGAGTCCAGGGTGGGGAATTTTGAGCGATTCTCGTGGTCCGAGATGTAGTGATGGCTGTCGCCGGTTGGTATTTTTGGTGACTATTTCCAAGCATTCAGCGCCATGCAATGCCTTTCAATGCTTGCCGTGACCGTTGGTAGTCAAAGAAGGGTGGCGGTATTGATGATTTCTGGGGTGTTTTTCGCTAGACTCATGCGCTGTTTTAGAGAGCCACGGCACTATTTCCCGCCAGCAAATTTATCATCCCGTTCAACGCTGGCTCAGGCCGTTTTTCATCAGACTTTATCGACCCGCGATCGGGTCGTTTTTCAGGATGTTTAATAACCTATTATGTCTCGTATGATGGATGAACGTGAAAAACTTCGTAAGTTTCGGGAACTCGATGATGCCTTTGCACAGGCCCTTCGTGAGATGGATGGCGGCTCCCGCCCGGCATCGAGCAAACCGGAAGCGCCGGCCGCTCACCCTGAGTTCGAGCTGCGCCTGCAAGGTTTGATGGACGAGTACGCATTGAGCCAAGGCTGCGTGCACACCATGCTCAGCACGCTTTTGGAATTCAAGAAGATTGTCTAGCAGAAACAGGCTTTCCCCGTTTTATGACTGCTTTTAATAATCGAAAGTCGTATCGATGACCATTTCGCACTGGTCATCGATAAGTGTCGTCTGAGTGATAATGTTATCCGAAAATAATAAGTTTTTATTTTCCGTGCTGATTGTCGCCTCGTTAGTGGCTTTGATGGTTTGATGGCTTTTTCGGAAGTTATAAAGGACCTAAAAAGATAGTCACTAAAGGATTTTTCACGGCTTTAGACTCTGAGGGGCGTAAGTCCGTAGGTCAGTGGATTGACGATTTCTTCCAGTTTACCTATTTGCGGAAAATCATCGGCTACGAGTATGTAGTTAAGATTCATGTCCAGGAAATTCAAGTTCTTGACGACGGCGACCTTCATTGGAATACCCTTCGCGTCGATTTCCATGATCCACGCCAGATATCCTCTGGAAAACTTCGCCAGGCTGCCGATCGGATACAACCCGTACTGCTGGATATACTCGACGAGCAGGCTTTTATCGTAGGCGCCGGAGGCGTCGTTGATCCAGCGGTAAGCATCCAGTGGCGGCCTTCCCGGGTTGCCATTGCGACCGTGGGTCAGTTTGTTGACGGCTTTGATAACCGAAATCGTCTTGACGAGACTGGAGAGATCTTCGGACGATTTGCCTTGAGGATAGCCGGTGCCATCCAGCCGTTCATTGGCATTTTCGAGGATATCGTGACAGACCGGGCTGGGCGACCATTCCAGGACCGAGAGTCTTTTCAACAGCGTGGTCGAATGGCCTTTGAGTATCGCTCTCTGGCTGGGTGTCATGTGGGCTTCGAGAGAGGGCAGCTCGGGACTGATAAGCAGCGGTTTGCCCAGCGTATGCATGAGAGCGCCGACAACGGCCTCCCTGATCTGCGGAGAGTGGGGATCCTGCGTGATCAGCATATCCGCCAGTTGCCCCGCTACCTGCACGGCATGCCTGACCCAGTCCGGCTCCATCAGTAGCGAGGCCAGATCATATAGCAGCGCCTTGCGATCTCGCATCGCCATATCGATCAAACGGTCAGCACTGTCGTAGAATATCTTTTCGCGGAAATTGGTTCCGGCCTTGATGAAAAGAAACCCTATTTGAATCTGATTGGCGATTTCGGCCACGCCACGCTGGATAGAGGGTTTCATTTTACCGCCTTGGCTATGGGACTGACGAAATTCCTTGTCCTTGTTGTTCGCGATGAACAGGGGCGAATGATTCGTGATTTTCTGGTTGGTGCCACAGCGGTAAGCGGCTTCTCTTTCAGCATCCCTGACGTGCTGATAGATGGCTTCCTGCTGCTCGGAGTTCATGTTGATGAACTGTATGCCGACGGCGGTATAGCCCTGGCTGCCGATAGGCCGAATGTGCCGGATTTTGCCTTCCGAGAAAAAAGTCTCACCGTTAGGAAATTCCAGGGTAATGCCAGGAAGTACCTGATCGACCGTCAGGGCAATACTGTTGGCTATCGGAATCTCCAACAGACAACCGCCGATGGACAGATTATGCAGGAAGCCGTTGATACTCAGGCTGTGACGATAGACTTCCAGCCTGACGTCGGCATGCATTCCTAACACGAAAGGCACGCGAGCAGAGCGGCCGATACCCGCGCCGGCAATAGCGTCAGGTAACTGGCATTCGAGTCGGTAGCTGAAAGTATCGGTTTTCAATATCTTCGCCGGTGCCGAATAAACGCTGTAGACCTCTCGGTTCTGAGGGGCCGTGGGCTTGGCGGCTTCGATATCGAAATTGAAACTACCTTCGTTGGCATACCTCTCGATATCTATATCATTGAGTTGGACTTTCAAGACTATTCGGCCGGAATCCTGATCGATATCGAGGATGTCGGCTTCAATGGAATAATCTTCGTTCTCCGAATAGACCGATAGCTTGTGCTGGTACTGCGTCAGTGACCGAATGACTCGGGCGGAGAGGTTGGGGGCGCGTGAGTTGCCATTCATAAGTCACCCTGCGTTGGTCGTGTATTTTCTTTTTTTAATAGCTCTTGAGCAAAGCCGCTTAAGTATAGTTTGGTGATGCCGGTCAGCGGTCCGCTGCCTAATCCGCATTCTAGGTACTCCCTCAAGCATAGGGAAGATAGGTATATGGATTTTGCTATCGATTTCGACGATACACAGCCAAACTACTTTTTTCGTTGGTCGTCCTTGAGCGCAATCGGGTTCGGACGAATCAACTCGATGTCTATAATCGAAGTTAACTTAGCTGGCTTGACCGGTCGGATTGTTGCTCTGAGCCGAATCGACCGAACCAACCAACGCCAATGCTGTAGCGTCTTGAGGGCCAAAACCGTTTACCCTGACGACTGGGCGCGATGCCTGGCGGTGCCTGGATGCATCGAGTTAGATATCGTGGCCTGTAGGAGAGAGCTCGATGCAGCAGCTATCTGTTCCAGCGAAGCCAAGGATGCGCGCATGCTGATCCCCGTTGTTCTGGCCGGTGGTTCCGGCACTCGCTTGTGGCCGATGTCGCGGGCGAGCTATCCCAAACAGTTTTTGCCGATCACCGGAACGCGCAGCATGCTGGTGGAAACCCTGGCGCGTTTCGAACCGCTGGCGCCGGGGGCGCCAATCGTCGTGTGTCAGGAGGCGCACCGGTTTGTGGTGGCCGAGCAACTGCGAGAGGCCGGCTGGTCGGCGGATATCCTGCTCGAGCCGGCGATGCGCAACACCGCGCCGGCCATTGCCCTGGCCGCGCTACAAGCCATGAGCCGTGATCCGAACTCGGTGATGCTGGTGTTGCCCGCCGATCATGCCATCGCCAACCCCGAGGCTCTGATCCGTGCCATGACCCCGGCGCAGGCAGCGGCCGAGCAGGGCAAGCTTGTGACCTTCGGTGTAAAGCCGACGCGTGCGGAAACCGGCTACGGCTATATCGAAAAACGCACCGATACCGATACCGGGAGCGCCCCCGGGACGAGCGAGTCACTCGGTAACGATAGCGCGGAGCGAGCGGTGCCGGTCGAGCGCTTCGTGGAGAAGCCCGATGCGGAGACGGCGCAGCGGTATCTCGATGGCGGTCGGCATCTCTGGAACAGCGGCATGTTCGTGATGCGTGCGGACCGCTACCTACGAGCACTCGAGCAGCATCGGCCGGCCATGCTGGCGGCGGTGACCCGCGCCTGGGAAGGCCGTCAAGCCGATCTCGACTTCCTGAGAGTCGGCGTCGAGGCCTTTAGTGCCTGCGAGGCGGAGTCGATCGACTGCGCGGTGATGGAAAATACCGCGGATGCTAGCGTGGTAGCGCTGGATGCCGGCTGGTCGGATGTGGGTTCATGGCAGTCGCTGTGGGAGATATCGGCCAAGGATGACAACGACAACGCGCTGCGCGGCGATGTGATCGTCGATGACGTTTACGGCAGCCTGATCCACAGCGAAAGCCGACTGGTGGCGGCGGTCGGCGTCCGTGATCTGATGGTGATCGAGACGCCGGATGCAGTCATGGTCGCCCATCGCGATGCCGCCCAGGCAGTCAAGCGGATCGCCGAGACGCTCAGGCATCAAAATCGGCCGGAGTGGGACCATCACCGCCGTGTGCATCGCCCATGGGGTAGCTACGACGGCGTGCATCGCGCCGAGCGTTATCAGGTCAAGCGTATCAGCGTGAACTCCGGCGGCCGGCTGTCGTTGCAGAAGCATTTCCATCGCGCGGAACACTGGATCGTGGTTCGCGGCACAGCGCGAGTGACGTGTGGCGACGAAACCTTCCTGCTGGAAGAGAATCAATCGACCTATATACCCTTGGGCGTTGTCCATCGGCTCGAGAACCCGGGCAAGATCGAACTGGAGCTGATCGAGGTCCAGAGCGGAAGCTATCTCGGCGAAGACGATATCGAGCGGTTCGATGACGTCTACCGGCGGGAGTGACCACTAGTCTCGATCATGATCCTGGCTGAACAGCGTGGCCTTGACCGTCGCCCTGGGCCTGATTCGGTGTATCGCCCTGTGTGACGCCCTGCGCATTGCTCAGAATATCGCCAGAGTGTCGCTCTGTGCCTAGCCCCTCACCAGCGAAGCGGCCGAATCCGATAGCGGTGGTTGCGGCGCATTGCCGCCGTCGCGTTGTGGCATATCCAGGCGCACGGTCGGCAGGTGCTCGGGATAATTCCGGCAGATGAAGTCGATCAGACCTTCACGGATCTCGCAGCGTAGATCGAAGGTATTGGGGCCGCCGCTACTGCTGATCAGCACGCGAAGTTGCTTGTTGCGCTCGGTCATCTCCAGCAATTGCACCTTGCAGACCCGGCCGGTCCAGAACGGCGACGCCTCGGCGATCCGCTGGCACTCGGCGCGCAGCGGCGCCATCGGCAGGTGATAGTCGGCGTAGAGAATGACCACGCCGATGAGATCCTTGTCGCGCCGGGTCCAGTTCTCGAAAGGGTGGTCGACGAAATAGGTGATCGGCAGGACGACTCTCCGCCAGTCCCAGGTGCGCACGACGGCGTAGGTCAGCGTCAGTTCTTCTACCCAGCCCCATTCGTTCTCGACGATGACGGAGTCATTCAACTGGATCGGCTGGGTCAGCGCGATCTGGATGCCGGCGATCAGGTTGCCCAGCACCTTCTGCGCCGAAAAGCCGAGCACCACGCCCAATATCCCCGCCGAGGCCAGAATGCTGGCGCCCAACTGACGAACCTTGTCGAACACCATCAGCATCGAGGCGAGCGCCAGAATGATGATCACGAAATTGATCAGCTTGCGCAGCACCGTGATCTGGGTATGGACCTTGCGCGCGATGGCATCTTCGTCGTCGAACTTGTAGCGCTCGCTCAGCGCGCGCTCGCTGATATTCACGCCGTGAATCAACACCACGGCGATGGCGCCGATCAGAATCAGACTGGTGAGATCGTGCAGCGCCGAATCGAGACTGACCGAGGTGATGAAAATCGGAAAGAGGGAGAAAAGCACGAGGATAGGAATCAGCGCGGCCAGGCAGCGCGCCATGAACGGCACCAGGAAGCGTTCCAGTATCGAAGTACGCGAATCGCCCCAGCGGTCCATGGTGTTGACCAGCCGCCGAGCCAGGCGGATCAGTAGCCAGACGCCAAGCAGCGCGGCGCCGAAATGCGCCACGGTCATGATCAACGAGTGGCCCTCGACTTCATCGGGAATCAGGAAGTAGCCGGCGCCGAATAATCCATAGATCCACAGCACGCCCACTAACGGCGGATGTACCGCTTTTGCCGTCGTGCCGAGCAGGTGCAGGCGGCCATCATCGAGCCGCCGCAAGCGAAAGTGGATATATTTGAGCAGCGCGTGGGCAACGACGGTCGCGCCGAGAATGGCTGCCGCCGTGATCCAGAACGGCAGCGCATCGAGCCAGCTTGCGATGAGGGTGTTGATGAACGTCGCATTGAGGACGGATTCGTTCATGGATGAGCCTGTTATTGATGTTGTCGACTCATTCCAGCTTAGGCGCTTTGGCTACGACTTTCGTCGCAAATTGCATTTCTCTGATCGCCGCAAATGGAAAACGCGCTCGCTCGGGGCTCGAGCGAGCGCGTCCGGCGGGATGTCCCGGTTACTGGGAAAGGCCAATCTGGCGCGAGATATCAGTGATCTGGGCGATCTGGTCGTTGACGAACGTCGTGAAGGCCTGGCCATGCATCTCGAAGGGCATCAGACCGTTCTGAGACATTACGCCTTTCCACTCGTCGCTGGAGTACAGGGTATCGATGGTGTCGACCCACCAGTCGTAGGCGTCGTCGGAGACATCCGCCGGTATATAGAAGCCACGCCAGTTGGGGGCGACGGTATCGATCCCCTGTTCCCGCGCCGTCGGCCATTCGTGCAGCTTGCCGGGCAACCGTTCTTCGGAAAGGATCGCCAATGGCCGCAGGTCACCGGACTCGATAAAGCTGATGACTTCCGAAATATCACCGGTGAAGGCGTCGACGTGACCGCCCAGCGTCTGTGTCACCGCTTCGCCGCCGCCGTTGTATCCCAGATAGGTAATGCGCGCCAGATCGTCCACCCCGGCCTCGTCGGCGGCCATCAGCAGCTTCAGATGATCCCAGCCGCCGGTGGCGGTGCCGCCGGTAAAGCTCACCGCACGAGGATCCTTCTTGAGCGCCTTCATCACCTCGGGCAGCGATTGATAGGGAGAGTCCGCGGCGACGGCAATCACACCGTAGTCGGCGCCCAGCGTGCCGATCCAGTTGACCATGCTGGCCTCCATGCCAGGAAACTGGCCGCGAGCCAGACCGGTGGTGGTCACGGTGCTGGCGGCAACGATCACGTTCTCTTGGCCGGCGCGCTTCTGCACCACGTAGGAGAAACCGACGCCGCCGCTGGCACCAGGCATGTTGATGGTCTGGACGTTGCCGTCGACCAGTCCGAGATCGGCGAGAACGCGTCCGACGGAGCGACAGGTGAAATCCCAGCCGCCGCCCGGGTTGGCCGGAGCGATGCAGTCGATCTTTCCGGTCTGTTCGAAAGCCTGGGATGTACTGGCTACACCCCAGAGTAGGCCTCCAGCAATGAAAGTGATCAGGGTGGATCGAATCATGGCGTTCTCCTTCGTCTTGTTATCGGTCTATATCGCTCGGCAAAGAGCAACTGGCCCAGAGCCCTGGTCGATGAAGGCCGTGGTCGATGAAGACTGTAGCGAGCGGCGTCAGGAGACAAAATTGTTATTTGAACAAGCGACCCTTCGCGGTTTCCGAAGGATTTGCACCTTGGTCGTAACCTTCACGATCCCGAATCGCCAGGGGGTTCAGCGTCTCGCGTACTGACACCGGCCAGATGCTCGACCATCTGGCGGGCGATCAGGGGCAGCGCCTCCAGGTCGCGCACGCCAATGACCAGCTCGCGTTCCGCCCAGGCGTCGACCAACGGAATCGTCGCCAGCGACAGACTTTCGCGATAGGCCGCAACGGCGCGGGCGGGGAGAATCCCGATCCCCATGCCACGGTCGATCATCCGGCAGATGCCTTCGAAGCTGCGCACCTGAATGCGCATTCTTAGCGGTCGCGCCAGGCGCTGAGCGTCCTGGTGTAGCAGCGCCTGAAGTGAAGAGTCCTGCTCCAGGCCGATGAAGTCGTAATCCATCGTGTCGGCAAATGCCAGACTCGTCCGGCTGGCTAGCGGGTGATCTCGCGCGGTAACCAGTACCAGCCGATCCCTTCGGTAAGGGCGAATCAGTAGTCCTTCGGCGGGGGTATGTCCCGAAAAGATGCCGATGTCGGTCAGGCCGTCGCGCACCGCCGCGATGATCTCGTGGCTCAGGCGCTCCTGCATGTCGATGCGAATCTGCGGATAGCGCCAGGTAAAGTCGCTGAGGTCATCGGGGAGAAACTCGATCACCGCCGAGGTATTCGCATGCAGGCGCACGTGCCCCCGGATGCCCACGCTGTACTCGCTGAGATCGGCATTGAGATGGTCCAGGCTGTCGAGCATGTGTCGGGCATGATGCAGAAGCGCATGGCCGGCGGGCGTCAGTTCGACGCCGCGAGGACGGCGGTAGAGTAGCGTCGTCGATAACTGGGTCTCGAGGTCGCTGATTCGTTTACTGACGGCCGCCAGTGCCAGATGCTCGCGCTCGGCGGCGCGGGTCAGGCTTCGCGAGTCGGCGATGGCAACGAACAGCTTGAGCGTCGTGAAGTCGAGTCGTTTCATGGCGATGGCGCCTGCGTGCGGCAATGATCGCCTCACTCTAGCGTTCGCGATCGGCGAAGCCTAGCTTGACGATCGCCTAATTGTTGCTCGCCTCTGACTGAGTCAATCTTGGTCGGGCGAGGTCTGCTGGATGAGTAGCGGATCTTAAGTGATAAAGGAGATCGACATGGCGGCCAGCAACGACATGGCAGTCAACGGCAATGCGCAGGCGCTAGCGGGACTCAAGGTGGTGGAACTGGGTCAGCTGATTGCCGGCCCTTTCGCCAGCAAGCTGCTGGGCGAGTTCGGTGCGGACGTGATCAAGATCGAGCCGCCGGGAACGGGGGATCCGCTGCGCAAGTGGCGTGTGCTCAAGGATGACACGTCACTGTGGTGGCACGTCCAGACCCGCAACAAGCGTTCGCTGGCGCTCGATCTGCGCGCCGAGGAGGGCCAGGAGATCGTGCGGCGTCTCGTCGATGAGGCGGACATCGTGATCGAGAACTTTCGTCCCGGCACGCTGGAGAAGTGGGGGCTGGGTTGGGAGGCGCTGAGCGAGCGCAACCCGGGCCTGATCATGGTGCGCATCTCCGGTTATGGTCAGACCGGCCCTTATCGAGACCGTCCGGGATTCGGCGTGATCGGCGAGGCGATGGGCGGCTTGCGGTACCTCTCCGGCCATGCCGGACAGCCGTCGGTGCGTGTGGGGATCAGCATCGGTGATTCGCTGTCGGCGCTGTACGGCGTGATCGGCGCTTTGCTGGCGCTGCAGGAGCGTCATCGCAGCGGCCGGGGCCAGTACATCGATGTCGCGCTCTACGAATCGGTATTCGCGATGATGGAGAGTCTGATTCCCGAGTACGACGGCGCCGAAGTGATCCGCGAACCCAGCGGCAGCGCCTTGCCGGGGATCACGCCCTCCAATGCCTATCTCTGTGCGTCGGCCGAGGGTGAGGGCGAGGGTGAGGGTGAGGGTGAGGAATACGTGCTGATCGCCGGCAATGGCGACAGTATCTTCAAGCGTTTGATGGCGGCGATCGGCCGTCAGGATCTCGCCGACGATCCACGCTTCGTGCATAACGACGGCCGCAGTCGTCACGCCGAGCTGATCGATGGCGCCATCGCTGACTGGACCCGACAGCACCGGCGCGATTACGTGCTCGACGTGCTGGAGAGCGCCCACGTGCCGGTCGGCTACCCGTATACCGCGAAGGACATCGTGGCCGATCCGCACTATTTAGCTAGGGAGATGATCGAGACCATCCAGCTGGGCGGTGGCGAAACGCTCAAGGTGCCGGGCGTACTGCCCAAGCTGAGCCGGACGCCGGGTCGCATCGACGGGGGCGGACCGGCGTTGGGTCAGCACACGCAGGATGTGCTTGACGAACTGGGCATCGACCGCGAGACCCAGGCCAAGATGCGTGAAAAAGGAGTGATCTGATGACCGATTTGATGCCTGGTTCGACGACCGGGACGAACGCGCAGTCCCGCGTCACCATCAACGATGTGGCGCCGCGGGACGGTCTCCAGATCGAATCACGATTCGTGCCGACGGAAGAGAAAATTCGGCTGATCAATGCGCTCTCCCGCACTGGCCTGGCCAAGATCGAGGCGACGTCGTTTACCTCGCCCAAGGCGATTCCCAGCCTGCGCGATGCCGAAGAGGTGATGCGGGGGATCGAGCGTGTACCCGGAGTCGACTACGTCGTGCTGGTGCCCAACGAGAAGGGTACCGAACGCGCGTTGGCCTGCGGCGTCGACGAGATCAATCTGGTGCTGTCGGCCAGCGACAGCCACGGTGGCGCCAATCTGCGCATGACGGCCGAACAGTCACTCGAACGCTTCGCCAACATTCTCGAGATCACCAGAGGCAGTAACGTCTTCGTCAACGCTTCGATCTCGACGGCATTTGGCTGCCCGTTCGAGGGTGATGTGCCCTTCAAGCGGGTGCTCGGGATTACCGAAAAACTGCTGGCACTGGGCGTTCAAGGAATTTCGCTATGCGACACTACCGGCATGGCCAATCCGCGCCAGGTTGCCGACCTGTGTCGTGAAACGTTGAGCCGCTGGCCGTGGCTGCCGTTGACGCTCCACTTCCACAACACGCGCGGCATGGGGCTGGCCAATGCGCTGGTGGCGTGGCAGAACGGTGTCACCCGCTTCGATGCCTCGTTGGGCGGCCTGGGCGGCTGCCCTTACGCGCCGGGTGCCACCGGTAACGTCTGCACCGAGGACTTAGTGCACATGTTCGAGCAGATGGGCGTGGACACCGGCGTGGATCTCGAGCGTCTGATGGCGGCCGCCGAGCTGCTGCCGGCGATGATCGGCCATGAGGTGCCGGGGCAGGTGGTCAAGGCCGGCACTTCGGATCGGCGATATCCATTACCGGAAGCGGCTGGCGGCTGATTTCGTCCGGTGTCATGCCGCTACCGCATCGCGCTCGTGAACCAGACGACCGTTGGCCCAGGTCGCCGCGACGGTGCGATCGTCGCCCAGCATCATCATCGCGAACAGGCGCTCCGAGAGCGTCTCCGTCTGGGAAAGCCGGCGTGACATCAATGACGTCGCGTCCGGGTCGAGCACGACGATATCCGCCTCGAAGCCCGCCTGCAGGCTGCCGATCTTGTCATCAAGGTGCAGTGCCCGCGCGTTGCCTAGCGTGAGCCGATAGAACCCCTGCCAGCCGGTCAATGCCTGACCGAGTAGTGCGCCGACCTGATAGGCGCCTTGTAAGGTGCCGAGACCGGATAGTGTGGTTCCCGCACCGACGTCGCTGGCAAGCGATGTCGTAAGACCCGCATCACGACACGCCAGCCGATCCATCAGTCCGCTACCCAGAAACAGGTTCGATGTAGGGCAGAAGGCGATATTGGCGCCACGCTGGGCCAGGCGGCGGCGCTGATCGTCATTCAGATGGATGCCGTGGGCGAAAGTGCTGCGCGGGCCGACGAGGCCATAACGCTCGTAGACATCGAGATAGTCCCGGCTTTCTGGGAACAGTTCCGCGACCCAGGCCACCTCGCCACGATTCTCCGATAGATGGGTCTGTAGATAGAGATCGGGGGCGTTGTTCAGCACGCCGCCCACGGCGTCGAGCTGCTCGCGGGTGGAGGTCGGCGCGAAACGTGGCGTCAGCGTGTAGCTCAAGCGGTCGCGGCCGTGCCAGTCGGCGATCAGACGTTCGCTGTCACGTACACCGCCCAGCGTATCGTCGGTGAGGGCGTCCGGCGCGTGACGATCCATCAGCACCTTGCCGGCGATCATGCGGAGCTGACGGCGCTGAGCGGCAGTGAAGAAGCTGTCGACCGACACCGGATGCGAAGAGCAGAACACCTGGGCTGTAGTGGTGCCGACACGCAACATCTCGTCCAGGAATCGCTCGGCGCCGGCCTCGGCATAAGCGGCATCGGCGAACCGGCATTCGGCCGGGAAGGTGTAATCGTTGAGCCAGTCGAGCAGCTCGCGACCGTAGGACGCCATGATGTCGAGCTGAACGTAATGGACGTGGCTATCGATGAAGCCGGGCATCATCAACTTGTCGCGATAGTCGACGACCTCGATACCGGGAGGCAGCTGGTCGGCGAGTACCTCGAAAGGCTCGACAGCCCGGATATGCCCGTCGACGATCCAGATCGCGCCATCCTCGAGATAGCGCGTGGTGGCGGCCAGCGGCGTCGCTTCCTCGCCGGGATCGTCGAGGCAGGTGAAAAGCGGGCCGCGCAGCAGACGTTGGTGAGTGTTCATGGTCATTCTCTAGCAGGATCTTTGACGAATGGGGCGCTCTCGAGAGGTTCGAAAGCGGAGAAGGTATTACGCAGGGTTGCCGGTGCGATGCCTCGCTGGGCCGGTTTGCTCGACGGTCGTGGCTGGGCCAGCAGCTCAGCGGCAACGCTGATCGCGATTTCCTGCGGACGCTTGTTGACGGTCGAACCCAGGCCGATGGGGCAGCGAACCCGGGCCAGCGCGGTATCGTCGAACCCGGCGGCGGCCAGGCGCGAGCGAAAGCTGGCCCATTTGCTTCGCGAGCCGATCATGCCGATGGATCGCCATGCCTCTTGGCTCGAGTTTGTTCGAGATAGTAGTGCCGCGATCAGCGCACGATCCTGGGCGTGATCATGGGTCATCACCAGTACATGGCTGGCGGGCGGAATCGCCGCCACGGCGCGGTCGATGTCTTCGGCATTCGGGATCAGCTCCATCGGCCGAACGCGGGTGGGGTAACCGTTGTGGCCATCTTGCAGCGGAAACGCCTCGGCCCGGCTATCGTACCAGTCGATGCGCCAAGGTAACGGCGCCAGCAGTTCCACCAGCGCCTGGCCGACATGCCCGGCGCCGAACAGCGTCAGATGGCTCTCCGCACCGGCGAAGATTTCGATCAGCACGTGGACGAAGCCGCCACAGCACTGACCGGAGCGACCGCCCAGCGGAAACGCTTCGAGATAGGTGCCTGCCGCCACGGGCATCGCCTTCAGATGCCGGCGAGCGGTCTCGATCACCTGCTGTTCGAAGTGGCCGCCGCCCAGGGTGTCGATGACCTCCGTCGGGGTGACGACCAGCTTGGCCCCGGGCTCGCGCGGGGTCGAGCCGGCGGCGCCGACCACGCTAGCCAGGGCGTGGGGTGCCGCGCTTTCCTGCAGTCGATGCAGCGCGGCGTGCCAGGTTTCGGGATGGTCCAGGGGGTCGAAAGAGCCCCGAGTCTCGAGCGAGTCGCCAGCGCTCATGGCGTCGCTCCGGTGTTCGAGTTTTCGGCTTCCGGCTTTTGGGCGCTCGGCTTTTGGGCGCGCAACGCTTCGGCGGCCATCAATACGCGTTCCGGGGTGGCCGGGGTATCCAGCGGCGGGCTGACGCGATAGTCGGTGAGGCTCGAGAGCGCGTCGCGCAGCGCCGACCACACCGAGATGCCCAGCATGAACGGCGGTTCGCCCACGGCCTTGGAGCGATAGATACTGGCCTGGGAGTTGGGATGGCCTTCGAGCAGTTCGACGTTGAAGATCGGTGGCAGGTCACCGAACGTTGGGATCTTGTAGGTGGCGGGGCCATCGGTCAGCAGACGGCCGTCGTCGTTCCACTTCAGCTCTTCGCTGGTCAGCCAGCCCATGCCCTGAATGAAGCCGCCTTCGACCTGGCCCAGGTCGATCGCCGGATTGAGCGAATCGCCGACGTCGTGAAGGATGTCGACGCGCTCGACGCGGTACTCGCCGCTCAGGGTATCGATACTGACCTCGCTGACCGACGCGCCGTAGGCGAAATAGTAGAACGGCCGCCCCTGCCCGCTGTCGCGATCGTAGTGAATCAGCGGGGTGGAATAGAAGCCGGTCGCCGACAGCGAGACCCGGCCAAGATAGGCGGCCTGGATCAGTTCTCCCCATGACACCACGGGCGTCGACGCGCCGGTGTCGGTGACGAGCTTGCCGTTCTCGAGACGCAGCCCTTCGCGGTCGAATTGATAGTGCTCGGCGGCGAAATCGAGCAGGCGCTGGCGGATCTGGGTAGCGGCATCGCGTGCGGCCATGCCGTTGAGATCCGCGCCGCTGGAGGCCGCGGTGGGCGAGGTGTTGGGTACCTTGTCGGTGCGGGTGGCGCTGATTCTCACCGAGTCGAAATCGATACCGAGCTCCCGGGCGACGACCTGACACACCTTGGTATGCAGACCCTGGCCCATTTCGGTTCCGCCGTGATTGATCATCGCGCTGCCATCGGTATAGACGTGAAGCAGGGCACCGGCCTGATTGAGATGCTTGGCAGTGAACGAGATGCCGAACTTGACCGGCGTCAGAGCCAGGCCACGTTTGATGATCGGGCTGCGATGGTTGAACTCACGAATCGTGTCCCGGCGCTGCCAGTAGTCGCTACTGCGCTCCAGTCGTTCGATAATCTCCACCATCAGCGGATGCTGGTCGACGTGCTGGCCATAGTGAGTGGTGTCACGCCCTTCGCGGTAGAGATTGCGCTTGCGTACGGTCAGTGGATCCTGGCCGACATGGCGGGCGATATCGTCCATCGCCCGTTCGACGATCATCATGCCCTGGGGGCCGCCGAAGCCGCGGAAGGCGGTATTCGAGGCGGTATGGGTGCGGGCACGATGGCCGGTCACGCGTGCCTCGCCCAGCGAGTAGGCGTTGTCGGCGTGGAACATGGCGCGATCGACCACCGCTTCGGAGAGATCCGGCGAATGGCCGCAATCGCCGATCAGGGTGATATCGCCGCCGACGATCACGCCGTCACTGTCGAAGCCCAGCCGGTAACGATTGTGGAACGGGTGGCGTTTGCCGGTAGCGCGGGTGTCGTCGGCCCGCGGCAGGCGCAGGCGTATCGCGCGTCCCGTGCGGCGGGCCAGCAGCGCCGCCATGCACGCCCAGGGCGCGGCCTGAGTCTCCTTGCCGCCGAAGCCGCCGCCCATGCGGCGATTCTCCACCGTCACCGCGTGGAACGGGATATCCAGCACCTCGGCGACCAGTTTCTGGGTCTCGCTGGGATGCTGGTTGGAAGTGTAGACGGTGACGCCTTCATCTTCGCTGGGCACGACCAGGCAGGCCTGGCCTTCGAGGTAGAAATGTTCCTGACCGCCGACGAACTGCTCGGCCTCGAGCACGTGGGGCGCGTTCGTCAGTGCCTGCTGCCAGTCGCCGCTGACTTGCACGTGGGTCGGGCGCACGAATTCGCCGGCCTCGGCGGCGGCAACCGGATCGAAGCGGGGCGGCAGCGGCTCGATTTCGACGACGGCCGCCCGGACGGCGCGGCGTGCTTCGGCATAGCTGGTGGCGGCCACGGCAAACAGCGGTTGCCCGACATAACTCACTGTCTCGTCGGCGAACATCGGGTCGCCTGGGAACACCGGGCCGATATCGCGATGCCCGGGAATATGCTGCGCCGCGATGACGTCGACGACGCCGGGCATCTCGCGTACCGGGTCGAGATCGAGTCGCGTCACCCGCCCATGAGCGATCTGACTCAGACCGACCATGGCGTTCAGCGTACCGTGAGGCGCCGGCAGATCATCGATATAGCGGGCGCGACCGGTGACATGCTGGGTACCACTTTCATGAGCTTGGGCGTGCTTGTTGGCCTTGGCTGATGGGCGCGGCGTGACGGTGTCACGGGCCACCGGCTCGTCGCCTTCGAGGCGGCCGGTCTCCCGATCCGGCTCCGATAACTCGGATTCGATCTGCGCTTCCAGCGACGCCTCGGTATCTTTCCGTGGCGCTGCGGTATCTTTCCGTGGCGCTGCGGTTTCAGACTCGGACCCAGCCGTTACGGTCGTGGCACGTGAGGAGTTGAACAGCCGTTTAGTGAGCGTACGCATCGAGAGCCACCTCCGGCGTCGGAACGTTCGAGTCGGCCCGGGCCAGCGTCAGCCGCCAGCGTTCGAGCAGATTGACCGCGGCGGTGAGGCGATACTCACGAGAGCCGCGGGCATCGCTCATGGGCGTGAGTGAATCGCGCAGCGCCTGTTTGGCGATCTCGAAGGCGTCTTCGCCGGGCGCCTGGCCTTCCAGTGCCGCCTCGACGGCCTGGAGCCGCAATGGAGTCGCCGCCATGCCGCCGAAGGCGACGCGTACGTCCGCGAGAACGCCGTCCCTCAATCGCCAGCGAAAAGCGCCCAGCAGTGTCGAAATATCGTCCTCACGGCGTTTGGAGAGTTTCCATACCCGCAGCTCGTGATCGGCCCGGGGTTGGGGCAGATAGATGGCGGCAACACACTCGCCGGGCTCGAGCGCAGTCTTCTTGTAATCGAGGAAGAACGATTCGAGCGGTAATTCGCGGATACCCTCAGGGCCGGCCAGACGCAGCCTGGCATCCAGCGTCAGCAGCACCGGTGGGGTATCGCCGATCGGTGAGGCGTTGGCGATATTGCCGCCCACGGTAGCGCGGTTGCGAATCTGGTCCGAGCCCAGCCGGGTCAGCAGATGCGCGAACGCCGGATAGTGCTCGGCCAGCAGCGGCTCCCATTCGCGATAGGTAACCGCCGCACCGATCCACCAGCCGTTGGCCTCCTCCTCTATCTGGCGCAGTTCCCGTACCTGACGCAGATCGATCAACGTATCGAACCGCTCAAGGCGCTGGGTCACGTCGAGCCATAGGTCCGTTGCACCGGCCACCAGCGGCGCCTCGGGATGGCGTTGCATCGTGGCGATGAGCTCGGCCAGCGTGGCCGGGGTCTGATAGCCGGGAGTCGACGAGTCGTCATCGGCTTCTGCGGGTTGGCGAGTCAGCGCGCGAATCTGCTTCTCCAGCGCCGGATCGTCGGCCCAGGGCGGCCGAACGTCGGCGCGGTCGCCCATGCTCAAGGCGGCATCCCGAATCGGGCGATAGCCGGTACAACGGCAGAGATTGCCGTCCAGGCTGGCTTCGAGTCGGTGAGGATCCAGTGCTGCATCCGGCGTCTTGCGCTGCTGCTCGTGCAGGGCGAAAAGTGACATCACGATGCCGGGCGTACAGAAGCCGCACTGGCTGCCATGGCACGCCACCATCGAGGCCTGCGCCGGATGCAGCGCGTCACCTCGAGCGAGACCTTCGACGGTGATCAGGTGCGCGCCCTGAAGCTGGTGAGCCGGCGTGATGCAGGCGTTGGCCGTGCGATAGGCGAGTGCTCGGGGGGCGCCTTTGGGATGGCCGTCTTGGGGATGGCCGTCTTGGGGATGGCCGTCTTGGGGATGAGCGATCGCCACGGTGCAGGCACCGCAGTCGCCGGAGGCACAGCCTTCCTTGGTACCACACTGGCCGAGCGGACCCCGTAGCAGTTCGAGGACGCTGGTGTCGGGGGTGACGGCCACTCGTTGGGGTTGGCCGTTGAGAAAGAATTCGATCATCGGGGACCCGTCGTTATCATTGTCTTGGTCAATGCGAGAAAGCGGTTCGTCAAAATCCTGACCGATCGGTCAACTTTGAACAGCGTCTTCGATTCCAGCCGCGATGGCAAGTGCTCTCTACCAGCGTCTGAACCGACCCGCCGGCAGACAACCCACCCGATTCAGCATAGCATCGGCACCGTGGACCACTAGGGCGCGTCCCGGAGCGGGCGATTTCATTTTGATAGATGTGTGCAGATAGATGTGTGCAAGGAGCTCAGGTGGATAATCACGATCTTCCCGAAACCACGGCTCGGGAGCGTAACGAGCAGCGCATTTTCGAGGCTGCGGAAACCATCTTCGCCCGGCACGGTTATCGTGGCGCCAGCATCCAGGCGATCGCGGCGGCGGCCGGCATTCCCAAGTCGAACGTTCTCTATTACGTCGGCAGCAAGCGACGGCTCTACGTCACGCTGCTGGAACGCACGATGTGGCGGTGGAACGAGATGTTGAGCGATATCGATGTCGATGATTCCCCGGCAGAAGTGCTCGAGTCCTTCATTCGCAGCAAGATGCGGCTGAGTCAGACCCATCCCCAGAGTTCACGGCTTTTCGCCAACGAGATACTTCAGGGGGCGCCGTTTCTGAAGGAATCGCTCTTCGACGAGATGCGGGAATGGATGGACGCACGCACCCGGGTTTTCCGTCAGTGGGCGGAGCGCGGTCTGATGGATCCGGTGGATCCCGTCTGGCTGATATTCCTGATCTGGTCGGCGACCCAGCATTACGCGGACTTCGAAACCCAGATCGTCGGCATCACGCCTCGCGACGAGCTTGGAGAAGAGGACTTCCAGTCGGCCAGCGACTTCCTCTGTCAGGTCATCATCAAGGGGTGCGGGGCGCGTTAACGGGACCGTTGATCGGTATTGGCGAGAGGCGACGACTATCGATACGGGAAGGAAGATAGAATGAAAAATGATGGGGTAGAAACGCGAAGACCATAATCACTGATTCAAACTCGGATGCGAGTCCCTTCGCGCTCGACTTCCTGTCGAGTCTCAACCTTGAGGGCCGGCAACGTCCTGTTGCACTGCTGTCGATCCCTGAACGCGCTCCTTGCGAGTGCGTATCATCCGTGAAGGTGCCTCCTTGCCGCAGCGGCATCCTGCCGTTGCCAGTGTAGCCGACTCGGGATCGACAAAGCGAACCGGAAATCCGCTAAAAACCGTTAATTTACAAAGTGATACGCCTGCTTGTTAGTTCGCTAGCTAGCTTTCTTCAAGTCATTGTTTTGTAGACTATAATTGGGAGTCGAACGCGACGCTTCGGATCAGCGCGACGATGGAATCGCCCACTTCGAGTTGCATTTCGTCACAAGCCTGGCGAGTGAGTCGGGCGCGAAGCCGCTGGCGGCCGAAAATCAGCCGAACTTCGTTGGCGCTGGGCTCTTGCGGCGATGGCTCAATCGCCTCGATGGTAGTGTCGAGACCATTGCGATAGCTGGTGCCCCGGGGCATGGCGTGTGCCAGGGCCACATCACGGACGCCGACGCTGAGACGTATCGACGTGCCGGGAGGCTGGTCGACCGCGGGGATGCGTAGCGTCTGGCCGTCATCGAGTGTGACCCGTGTCAGCGAATAGCGGTGATCGTGATCGACGACTTTGGCGCTCAGCCGCGTGGTGGCATCGAAGCCGCCCAGCCGATCGGTGAGGTCGAGCCGCATCATCAGCTCGTCCAATGGTCCATGAGCTGCCAGCCGTCCCTGTTCGATCAGCGCGAGATGGTCGGCGATCGCGACGATTTCCGCAGTGTCGTGGCTGACGTAGACCACGGGGATGTCGATCTCCCGGGTCAGCCGCACGAGATAACGCAACAGTTCCTGCTTGCGCTCGCCATCCAGCCCGGTCAGGGGCTCGTCCATCAGCAACATTCGTGGCTGAGTCAGCAGGGCGCGACCGATGGCGACGCGACGGGCCTCGCCGCCGGACAGCGTCCCCGGCAAACGTTCCAGAAGCGGTTCGATACCCAGCAGCGTCACGAGATCGTCGAAGCGCGAGCGAGCGGCCGGCGGCATGCCATAGGTCAGGTTGCCGCGAACGCGGTAGTGCGGAAATAGCCGCGCTTCCTGAAACACAATGCCCAGCTGGCGTCGATGAATCGGTACATGAATCTTCTGCTGGATATCGCTCAGCGTACGCTCGCCGAGCCGGACGTATCCGTCATCCGGGCGGTCGAGACCGGCAATCAATCGCAACAGACTGGTCTTGCCGCTGCCGGACTGGCCGAACAGCGCGGTCACTCCGCTGGCGGGTACTGCGAGCGAGACATCCAGATCGAAATCTCCCAAGCGCTTGTAAACGCGGCAGGCCAGGGCGTTGCTGTCGCTCGCACCGTAGGCGTGATGATGCGAAACATCGTTCATCGATCACGCTCCTCGAGACGCTGCCGTGCCCGGCGAGCCAGCCATTCCGAGGCCATCAGCGAGAGCATGGCGATCACGATCGACAGCACGCACAGGCGCGCCGCGGCGGCTTCCTTGCCGGGAGTCTGGATCAACGTGTAGAGCGCCAACGGCAGGGTGCGCGTTTCACCGGGAATGTTCGAGGCAAAGGTGATGGGGGCGCCGAATTCCGACAGCGCCCGGGCGAACGCCAGCACCGTCCCGGTCAACAGTCCCGGTATCGCCAGTGGCAGCGTGATCGTGAACAGTACGCGCCAGCGATTGGCGCCCAGCGTCCCGGCGGCCGCTTCCAGTTTGGGGTCGACCGCTTCGAGCGAGAGCCGCACGGCGCGAACCAGCAGCGGAAACGCCATCACGCCGCCGGCAATCGCGGCGCCCTGCCAGGTAAAGGGCAGCGACAGGCCGAAGCCTTGATAGAGCCACTGGCCCAGCCAGCCGTTGCGTCCCAACGATAGCAGCAGCAGATAGCCCACCACGACCGGCGGCAGCACCAGCGGCAGATGAAGCAGACCGTCGAGCAGGGCCTTGCCACGAAACTTGTGGCGCGCCAGTAGCCAGGCGACGGCGATGCCGGGAAGCACAATCCAGCCGACCGCACTGCCGGCGATCTTCAGGCTTAGGGTAATGGCCTGCCATTCGGCATCGGAGAGCGCTATCGACTCGAATAACATCAGGATTGTGACTCAGTCGGCGTTCGCAGGGGTGAACCCGTAGCGGGAAAAGATCGAGAGCGCATCATCGCCGGTCAACCATTGCCGAAACGCTTGGGTCGCATCGCTCGGCTGCGGGTCGACCACGGCGAGGGGATAGGTGATCGGATCGTGACTGTCGTCGGGGAAAACGCCGACCTCCTTGACTCTGTCACTGGCTTTGGCGTCGGTTTCGTAGACGATACCCAGCGGCGCTTCGCTACGTTCGACCAGCGCCATGGCAGCGCGCACATTGTCGCCGTTGGCGAGGCGCGATTCCAGCGCGTTCCATTCGCCGATCGACTGCAGCGCCTCCTTGGCGTAGATGCCGGCCGGCACATGACTGGTCTCGCCCACCGAGAGGCGTTGGCCGTCTTCGAGCTGCGACGCGATCGGGGTGTCGCCGCCGGGAGTGAATGTCTGGATATCGCTTTGCGCAGGCGCGATCAACACCAGCCGGTTTCGGAGCAGGTCTACGCGCTCGCCGAGCGTTACGTGCTGGTCGTCGAGCCAGTCCATCCACTGTTCATTGGCGGAGATATAGATGTCGGCCGGCGCGCCGCTGGCGATCTGGCGCGCCAGCGTCGACGACGACGCGTAGACCGGGACGATATCGACGTCATGATCGGCTTCATAAGCGTCAATTGCGTCGTCCATGGCATTGGTCATCGAAGCCGCGGCGTAGACCTGGACCTGTGCTCCAGAATCGCCGGCATGGGCCGCAACCGGGAGGAAAAAGAGTGCTGCCAGCCAGTGGCGCTGAATTCGATGGGCCGGAGAGGTCATGGATTTCTCGCTATGTCTGAATGGAAATAACGGGAAGTCACTATAGACGCAGGCGATACATTGGTCGACAGAAAAACCGAGGGCTGGTTATCAGTCGGCGCCGTTTTCTTCGGCCGGAGGCCGGGGGGAGAGATGATTAAGCAGCGCTTCGCCGTGGCGATTGCAGGCCAGATCGGCCATTAGCCGGTGGTACTCCTCGATGAGCGCGTGGCCATGAGCGGTCAGCGTGGCGCCACCGCGCTGGGTACCGCCGGTGACGGTATCGATCACCGGCGCAGCGAGATGGCGATTCATGGTCTCGAGAAGCTGCCAGGCCTTCTTGTAGCTCAATCCCATTTCCCGGCACGCCGCGGCGATCGAGCCATGCCGCCCGATCGCCTCCAGCAGCTCGACCTTGCCGGGGCCGATCACGATCTCCTTGTCGACAACCAGACGAAGTTGAAATCGCGGCGACGGGTGGTGCGTTCGGGTCATGGCGGCATCATGGTGGTGGCGAGGTTCTCATTTTAACACGGGCTCGTTTTAACACAGACGCTCGCCTTGGGCCCATGGTTCACGCCGTCTGCGCGACTTCGCGGTAGGTGCCGAATCGCCAGCGCAGCCAGTCCACGATCACGAACAACGCCAGGCTGGCTCCCATTACCGGCAGCGCGTAGCCGCAGGCCAGCGCGATGAGAATGGTGCAGATCTGGGACCGTCGTCCCATGCGCCGGAAGAGCGCGGTCAGCGTCTGCGTGTCGCGGGAAGCCGTGGCTCGCCGACGCCACCACATCACGTAGCCCCAGCAGATCAGTGTCGCGAGGCTCGCAGCGAAGGCGACCAGCACCAACTGATTGGCCAGTCCGAACAGTACCCCCATGTGCAGATCGATCCCCCACCGGGTCAGCTTGGCGGCCAGCGGGAAGGTGGCAAAGTCGGTTCGATCGGTAACGGCAAAGGTCTGCGGGTCCAGTGCGACCTGATCGACCTGGGTCGGCCATTCCCGGCCGATCTCGCGAATCTGCCAGGCCTTCTGCGGCGAATCCGGCGGCACGATCTCGATCTTGTCGGCATCGATGCCGGCGGCTCTGGCTGCATGCAGGGCTTGGTCGAAGTCGTCCAGCGACCGTGCCGTTTCGTCGGTCATGTCCATCCCGGCGTGTTGCTTCGCGGCATGATGGGCGGCGTGAGGATCGGCGTTTTGCGCCGAGCCGGAATGCCCGGCCAGATCGGTGGAGACGCTGGGCGTGCCCCAGCCCCAGGCATGGCGCAGCTGCGCGATGTTGCCGCCGGCCCACTGAGACCAGGTCAATCCCGTGGCGGAGAAGAACAGCAGCCCGATCAGCGCGAAGGCCCCCAGGGTGGCATGACGCTGGCGCAAGCGCTGCGGTCCGTTCGCCCGCCGCACGGCGCGTCGTCTCTGCCACCACAAAAAGCCGCCACCCAGCGCGGCGATCCACAGCCAGGAGGCCGCCAGCTCGCTGTAGAGACGGCCGACATCGCCCAGCAGCAGGCTACGATGGAACTGATCGATGGTGGTGCGCAGCGGTAACACCCCGCTGGTCCCGTAGACCGGCATGTCGCCTCGGATCTCCAGCGTCACCGGGTCGACGAACAGCGCGCGATGTCCCGAAGCACCGTAGTCATCGCCGCCGAACATCACCCGTGTCGTCATCCCCGCTTCTGGTGCGGGCCGAACGGCCGCGGGCGGGGAAGCGATGTCAACGGCTTGCTGCGCGGCCTCGATCTGGCGTGACAGTGGCTGCGCTTCGCCGCTGCTCTGCGTAGTCAGGGCGTCGTGATAGAGCCAGTTCTCGAGTTGCGGGGTCAGCGCGTAGGCAATGCCGGAGAGCGCGGCTACCAGCAGGAAAGGGCCGATGAAAAGGCCGACGTAAAAATGAAGGCGCATGATCAGTGCGACCCATGCGGAAGACGTGCGGCGATCGGCCGCCGGGGGAGCGGTGTCCATGGTGGAACTCCAAGCCTGAGCCAGTATGCAGCGCCAGGATGCCGAAGCATCGAGCGCGTACGGAACGTCGCCGGCCATGCATCCCACGAAACTGCAATCTCGAAGAATGCAGTCTCGGGGAATCCGGTCGCGAAGATTTCTATCTCGCGAGACGGCAGGCAGCGGCGATGAGAGACGAGTGGATTCAGGCTCGGGGCGGTGCTCGCGAGGCGTAGCGGGGGTAGACCGGTGCAGTGGACGGCGACGTTTCGATCGCCAGCAGTGGGCGAGCCGCTGGCGGCGGCGTCACCGGGGGCATCACTCGAGGTGGTTCGATCCCCGGGGCATGCAGGAAGAGCTCACAATAGCCGCACGCGGCCATGTCGAAGTGGTGGACGAACTGGGCATCACCGACTGCCCGGGGATGATCGTGGCCGTGAGACCCGGCATCGCCCTGGTGGGCCATCTCGGTCATGCCGCCGGTCGGCATCTCCATCAACCGCTGCATCTGGCTGATCAACGGCCCGGTGAACGCCATCAGCATGGCGAACAGCGCAAGCGCGGTCAGCGGGCGGTACCAGCGGTGCCAGAAATGCGTCATATCCGTTCCAGGACGCCATCGTCAGTCCGCGACTCTACCCGTTGGCGGTTTTGTCGCCAATCCTGTCTGGCCGGGTGTGGGGTTATGTCGCACCCCAGGTCGCACCCGACGTCACGCTCAAAGTGAAGTCCTGTCGGGCCGACACGGTCTCGACTTTCGCTCGCTCGTGCTCGAGCAGCCAGCGCTTTCTGTCGACGCCGCCGGCGTAACCGGTCAGCTTGCCGTTGCTGCCAATGACCCGGTGGCAGGGCACGATCAACGACAGCGGATTGCGTCCGTTCGCGGCACCGACTGCCCGAACCGCGAGCGGCGCATCGACGGCGACGGCGATGTCGCGATAACTCCGCGTGTGGCCGAAAGGAATGGCTTGAAGCGCCTGCCAAACGCGAGTCTGGAACTCGGTGCCACGTGGTGCGAGAGGCAGATCGAAGGCGGTCAGCTCACCTCGGAAATACGCTTCGAGCTGCTCTGCGCAGCGCTCGGTAATGGCGTTGGGGTGCTCGGTGATATCGCTGCTTGCCGAAAATGCCAGCCAGGTCAGGCCGCGATCGGTTGCGCGTATCACGATGGGACCGAGCGGGATCGACGCCGGCGGATGATAGATCTGGACGTAGTCTTCATGGCGGGCCGGAAGGCGTGGATCATCGAGGGGCGAGAAGCGTTTCATAGGATCTGATTCCACAGTTGCAGGGTGAGATAGCTGCGCCAGGGCGAGGCGGCAGCGGTGTCGATCGGCGACGGCACTGATGCATCCATGGCGGCGAGTGCGCGGCGCACGCCGACATCGCCGTCCAGCCAGACATCCGGATCGCCGTTGCCGCGAAAGGCGACCACGTTGGCCGTCCAGGGCCCGATGCCCTTGAGCGAGAGCCAATGATGAGGATCATCCCCGATCTCCCCGCTGGCGTAGGCAGTTGCCAACCGGCGAACGGTGTCGCGGCGACTGCCGGGCAACTTGAGAAAACTCAGATCGCTGGCGGCAATGGTCTCGGCGGTGGGAAAGCGTCGGTGGCCATGGCCGTCGACTTCACCCAACCGATCGACCAATTGCTGGATCAGCCGGTTGGCGGCGGCGATCGAAATCTGCTGCCCCAGGACGGCGCGGATACCGGCCTCGAACACGTGCCATGCGCCCGGCAGACGCAGGCCCTCGGCCAGTGCCATCCCGGGGACCGACTGCCGCAGATGATCTTCGATGGTGCGGGTGTCGGCATCCAGATCTAGCATGCGGCGGATCTGGCGAACGATTGCGTTGAGATCGCCTAGCTCGCTGAGCTCTAGCGTCACGTCGAACTGATGGTGCTCGGGATCGTGCACGGCCTCGAAGTGACCGGTCGTCGTGCCGTAGCGGATCGTGCGGCCGAACGAGCCTTTGCCTACCCATTCCAGACCTTCGATGAGATGAAGCGCGTAGAAATGGCGTAGCCGTTCCCACTCATAAGGCGGGCGGTAGGCCAGTTTCAGGTTGAGTGCGGCACCGGGTTGGCTACGACGGCGTCGGATAGCGGAAGGCGTCAGCGACATCTGGCGTTTGAAGGCGTCGTTGAAGCGGCGCAGGCTGGCGAACCCGCTGGCATGGGCGATATCGGCTACCGGCAGGGTCGTTTCGTGAAGCAGTTTCTTGGCGAACAGACACTGGCGGTAGAGGGAGTAGGCCTTGGGCGATACGCCGAAACGCTGTTGAAAAAGCTGGCGCAGATAGCGCTCACCGATCCCCAGCCTCTCGCAGAGCGTGGTGATATTGCCGCTCTGCAGCGCGCCGTCGTCGATCAGGCGTGTGGCTCGCGTCAGCGTGGTTCTGGTGCCCATCCAGGCGGGAGAATCCGGGGCGCTGTCCGGTCGGCAGCGTAGACACGGCCTGAAACCTGCGCTGGACGCTGCCACCGCCGACTCGAAGTAGCGCACGTGGCGTTCCTGTGGGAGCGTCGCCGGGCAGATGGGACGACAGAAGATCCCGGTGCTGCTGACGGCAATGAAGAATTGACCGTCGAAGCGGGCGTCGCGGGCCAGGCGTGCACTTCGGCACTGTCGTGGATCGAGCATGGCGTGCGTCCTGATCATCGTCTCGAAGCCATTGTAACGCCTGACCACGGATTGGCTGGCCGGATCCGGCACTCAATGATACTCCCATCCGCGAAGCGAATTCGCTAAGCTGGCGGGACGTGGAAAGTTGTATTTTATGGGCCGAAATGAGGAAACTCGATGAAATCCGTATCGGTAGGCGGGCTATCCGTAGCCAATGATTCGCCGTTTACTCTGTTCGGCGGTGTCAACGTGCTCGAGGATCTGGACAGCACGTTGAAGGCCTGCGAAGCCTTCGTCGAAGTGACGCGAAAACTCGGCATTCCCTTTGTCTTCAAGGCCTCTTTCGACAAGGCCAATCGGTCCTCGATTCACTCCTTCCGGGGTGTCGGGCTCGATGAAGGGATGAAGATATTCGAGGCGGTCAAGCGCGAATTCGACGTGCCGGTGATCACCGACGTGCACGAGATAGAACAGGCACAGGCGGTCGCCGATGTCGCGGACGTGATTCAGTTACCGGCGTTCCTGGCGCGCCAGACCGATCTGGTGGTTGCCATGGCCAGGACGGGCAAGCCGATCAATATCAAGAAGCCGCAGTTCTTGAGCCCGGGCCAGGTCAAGAACATCGTCGCCAAGTGCGCCGAAGCCGGTAACGAGCAGGTGATCCTGTGCGAGCGCGGCAGCTGCTTCGGTTACGACAATCTCGTCGTCGATATGCTGGGTTTCCGGGAAATGATGGACGTTAGCGGCAACGCGCCGGTGATCTTCGACGTGACGCATAGCCTTCAGCGCCGCGATCCGACCAGTGAAGCGTCGGGCGGTCGACGTCGGCAGGTTCTGGAACTCGCGCGTGCCGGAATGGCCGTGGGCATCGCCGGGCTTTTCCTGGAGGCGCATCCCGACCCCGACAATGCGCGTTGCGATGGCCCCAGTGCATTGCCGCTGGACAAGCTCGAGCCGTTCTTGGCTCAGGTCAAGGCGGTCGATGATCTGATCAAGAGTCTGCCCCCGCTAGAGATCGAGTGATGACAAGCCGAGATCGAGTGATGGCGCGCCCGGATCGTCGTGATCGTGTCGAGCTGGTGCTGTTCGACGTCGATGGGGTGCTGACGGATGGCACGCTGTTGATCGGGCCGGAAGGGGAAGCGCTCAAGCCGTTCAACGTCCGCGACGGCGTCGCAGTCGGCCTGCTGCGCCATCACGGTATCAAGAGCGGTGTACTGTCGGCCAAATCGAGTCGACCCTTGATCACCCGAGCGACACAGCTGGGCATGGACGTGATCAAGATCGGTTTCAGCCACAAGCTCGAGGCCATTCGTCAGATTGCCGAGGAGCAGGGCATTGCTGCGGATCGTATCGCTTTCGCGGGGGACGACATCATCGATATTCCGGTGATGCGGGAAGTCGCCGCGGCCTACGCGCCGGCCGATGCGCATCCTCTGGTTCTCGCCGCCGCCGATCACGTGATGAAAACCAACGGCGGCCGTGGCGTCGCCCGCGAGATCGCCGAGGACCTGCTGCTCGCGCGGGGGCTGGATCTGGCCGACATGTACGCGCACATGCTGGATGACGGTCACGGTCTGCATGGCATTGTTCAGTAGTGCGCGCGGCTGGTGATCAGTAGTGCGAAGCGCTGGCGGTAAGCGGTCGTGAAGCCGTCGTCAGCCGGCGTCGTCTCCTGACGGCGGACTCTCAGAAACCGAAGAGATGAACCATGGCCGGCAGCACGAAGGCCGTGACCAGGCCGGACAAGCCCATTGCCAATCCCGAAAAGGCGCCGGCCACGGCGCCGATGGAGGCGAAGCAGTAGGCCGTGCCGAAGCCATGGGCTGCCAGCCCCATCGAGTAGCCTTGGATGGTGGGATCCGTGATCCGGGTCAGTCGGAAAATCCACGGCCCGACGATGCACCCCACCACGCCGGTCAGCAGCACCAGCCCGGCCGTCAACGAAGGAATCCCTCCGATTTTCTCGGCAATCCCCATCGCAATCGGAGACGTGACCGATTTGGGTGCCAGCGACAGCACCGTTTCGGGCTCGGCCCCCAGAACCATGGCGATGCCGACGGCAGAAATCACTGCGGTCACCACGCCGGCCAGGGTGCCGATAACGATGGGCCATAGCATGCGACGCACGCGTTCGCGATGATCGTAGAGCGGGATGGCCAGTGCAACGGTTGCCGGGCCGAGTAGAAAGTGCAGAAACTGAGCGCCGTCGAAATAAGTGGCGTAGTCCGTGTCGGTCAGAAGCAGGAATCCGATCAACAGGGCGATGGCCACGATGACCGGATGCAGAAGCGGAGTTCCGCCCGCCCAGCGGTTGATCCTGGTGGCCACGATGAAAGCCAGCAGGGTGGCGAATAGATGCAACAGCGGACTGGCGGACAGATAGACCCAGACCTGTGCAAGGCCCAAACCGTTCATGTCTTGCCTTCCCGAGAGGGTTTGGTTCTGCTGGCGATACGCTGCAGAATCTGACTGGTCACCAGAAGGGTCACCGATGTCGATACGATCAGCGTGATGATCAGAATCCCGAATTCCCGGCTGATCAGACCGAAATGCTGGATGAGCCCTACGCCGGCGGGGACGAACAGCAGCGTCAAATACTTGAGTAACCCTTCGCCCGGCGTCCGTAGGCTGGCGGGAACGCTGCCTCGTATCATCAGACCGATCAACAGAATCAGCATGCCCAGAACCGGCCCGGGAACGGGGAGCGCGAGGGCGCGGCTGATGATCTCGCCGAGAAACTGGCAGCCGAGCAGAATGCTCATCCCGATGATCAGTGCCATGGCAGTATCCTTAGACTTTGGTCTTGGCGCTGATGAATTGTACCTGCGGCTCCAGCAGGAGACGAGGCTCGCTGCAAATCATCAAAGCGATAGGGAAGCCGTATCCGGATTGACCGGACGCGGAACCGCATGCCTTCGCAAGCAATTGAAAAAAAAGCCTTAAGAAGCGCTTTTCATTTCTCGGGGTGCAAGGTAGTATACGCAGCGTTTCGCAGGGACCGAACTTCGGCGACTGATCGAAACCGGAGCGTGGCGCAGCTTGGTAGCGCGCTGCAATGGGGTTGCAGAGGTCGCAGGTTCGAATCCTGTCGCTCCGACCAAATATGAAAATGGCCATCAGACATTGTCTGATGGCCATTTTTTTTGTGTCGACTTTTCAGGCGCTTTCGATAGGGATGCTAGGCCGCAGGTCGTGGATCGATCCGAATCATAGCCAGAGCAGTTCGATCAGGCCCATCCCGATCAATGTGACCAGTACCGTGCCCACGATATTCAACAGGAAGCCGGCTCGAATCATCGATTGGATCTTCATGTGTCCGGTGGCGAAGACGATGGCGTTGGGGGGTGTGGCTACCGGCATCATGAATGCACAGCTGGCGGCGATGGCGGCCGGCACGGTAATCAGCAATGGATCGACGCCCAGCGACATGGCCAGTGCGCCGAGCAGCGGCAGGAAGGCAGCGGCCGTTGCCGTGTTGGATGTCAGTTCGGTCAGGAAGATGATCACCAGTACCACGATTCCGATCAGCAACAACAACGGTAGCGCACCAAACACGCTCAGCTGATTGGCGATCCAGTCGGCGAGCCCGGAGCCGCTGATGGTGCTGGCGAGAGCGAGGCCGCCACCGAACAGCAGCAGGATTCCCCAGGGCAGGTCCCTGGCGTCTTCCCACAGCAACAGCGGGCGGTGGCGCTCATTGCCGCTGGGGATCAGGAAAAGTGCGACACCGGCCAGCAGAGCGATAGAGGTATCGGAAAGCCATTCGACGCCCCAGTCGTTGAGTAGCGGACGAGTTACCCAGGCCAGGGCCGCCAGTAGAAAGACGATGCCGACACGGGCTTCGGCCGCGCTGAGCTTGCCCAATTTAGCCAGCTCATCGCCGATGACATTGCCGCTGCCGTCGTCGAGCTTCAACTTGAAGCCGCCGCGGGTTAGCCACCACCAGGCGACAACCATCATCGCGATGCTGACCGGCAGCCCGACGATCATCCATTGCGCGAAACCCAGTTCGATATTCTGTTCGCTCGACAGGTAGCCCGCGAGAATGGCGTTGGGCGGCGTACCGATCAGCGTGGCGATACCCCCGATACTGGCGGAGTAGGCGATGGCCAGCAGCAGGGCGGTAGCGTAGCGTTTGACCTCGCCGGAATCCGCGCTGGCGAACAGGGAAACCACGGACATGCCGATCGGCAGCATCATGATGGCGGTCGCGGTGTTGGAAACCCACATGCTGATGAACCCCGTCGCCAGCATGAAACCGGCAATCTGTTGCTTGGGTTTCTGGCCGACGACGTTGAGAATGCGCAGCGCGATACGGCGATGCAGATTCCAGCGCTGCATGGCGATCCCCAGCAGGAAGCCGCCTAGGAACAGGAATATCGTGGGGTTGGCGTAGCTGGCGGCAGTACCCTTGAGCTCGGCGATGTCGAGCGCGGGCGCCAGCGGAATGGGAAGTAGCGAGGTCGCCGGGATCGGGATGGCCTCGGTCGCCCACCAGGTCGCCAGCAATAGCGCCAGTCCGACGCAGTGCCAGGCGGCGGGTTCCATGCCGGCTGGTGCCGGCAAGACCTGTGTCAGGATAATCCAGATCGGACCGAGAACGAGGCCGATGCGCGCGGCCATCGACGGGGCGCTTGGCGCTTGATCTGTAGCTTCCGCCATCAGGTGAATTCCTTTTCGGGTGGCTTGAGTCCTGTCTATTCTACTTAAGATGTAGGCGCCCTGATGGTGTCGTATCTTAGCCTTTGGTCTAATCGATAAGGCGGCCGCACATTCTCCGATCTGGCGGTGCCTTGCATTCCTGCGTTGGAGCTGTCTTCGCTATGTTCATAGTTCGTGGATCAACGTTCACGGATTAGGTGGCAGAAGCAGAAATAGGTGAGCTATTCGAGATGCTGTTACCCTTTTGGTCTCGAACCTTTGACCGCGGTCGAACATTTTCCCTTATAAGGTGGCGTTGACTGTCATGTCGTTTCCCTACGTAGCCGGATTCGCGATTCTCGCCCTTGTGATCATCGCCGCGCTCTCGATCTATGCTTGGCGGCTGTGGAGCGAGGTCAAGCGCCGGCGAGCGCTTCGAGTCGCTGAAATCGATCGTGCCAATCAGAACTGCATCGACAGTCTGGACGCGTTGTCGCAAGCGATGACGGAGCGTCAGGTGGATTTGGTGGAAGGGGCGTTACGGTGCAAGGTACTGCTCGATATCATCGATAATCGCCTCGTCGACCGTGAAGCCTGGCGGGTGCTCGCTGAAGTGCAAGCCGAAGCCGAACATTTGCATACCCATCAGGCCCGCCGCGAGCTGTCTCCGCGTGAACGCCATCGCGAGGATCGCCAGCGAGAAGAAATGGCTCAGCGCCACGAGCATCGGCTGAATCTCGCAGCGACCGAGCTTCGGCAATTTTGTCGAGAGTGGAAAGGACGCAGCGGGTCTGCCGTTATTCGTTGAAAATCGCTTCCGGCATCCGAGAAGAATGGGTTCATGGATCTGGGTGGCAGGAGCTATCTCGCCACGGGAATGCGGGTTTCAAAATGCGGAGGCATAAAGAAAAAGTGCAAAGTTTTCGCTAATCCGCTTTGCCAATCTGGGAAATGGTGCTAAAACAGAACAGTGTTTCCCGACACCGGTTTGTATCTCGGGTTGGAATCGATAATGCTGTTGCGGAGCTGCAAAGGAAAGAGGCAAGGGGCATTGACCGCCGTTCATAGCGGTGTTGATGACGCCAGCCAAAGTTTTCTTTGTTATCAGGAGGGAGGGACCCCTTCCTCTTGGCGAATTCGGCTTCTATACTCGAAGCCGCTGGGTAACGCCCGTTACGACTAGCGCTGTGTTAAGAAGGAGTCTTACATGAAAAAATCAACGACTGGCTTGCTACTAGGTTCTGCTCTGGTAGTCGGTCTTTCTGGTTGTGCCAGTTCCGGTATGGAATCTACTGGTAGCTCGTCCGACCAAGCTTGGTATCAGTCCCCGTTCGTCTGCGGTATCGCCGGCGGTTTGATCGGTGGCGGTGTCGGTTACGCAACTAGCGGCAGCTCCGATGAAGATACTGGTGCTGCGATTGGCGGCGTTGCTGGTGCAACTGCCGGTGCTCTGCTGTGTGCCGATTACTCTTCGGACGTCATGGACAGCGACGGCGACGGCGTGCCGGACGATCGTGACCAGTGCCCGAACACACCGGCTGGCGTAGCGGTTGACGCTGTTGGCTGCCCGCTCGACACCGATGGTGACGGCGTGCCGGATTACATGGACGAATGTCCGGGAACCCCGGCTGGCGTTGAAGTCAACGCTCAGGGCTGCCCGCTGGACTCCGATGGTGACGGCGTGCCGGACTATCAGGACCAGTGCCCTAACACCCCGGCCGGTGCCGAAGTCAACTCCTTGGGTTGTGAAGAAGATGTCGTCCTTCGCGACGTCAACTTCGAGTTCGACTCCGCCAAGCTGACTTCCAGCGCAGAATCCATTCTGGATGGCGTTTCCGACAAGCTGATGACCAACGACAAGCTGCGCATCCGCGTTGAAGGCTACACTGACTCCGTCGGTTCAGCAGCCTACAACAAGGATCTGTCACAGCGTCGTGCGGACTCCGTGAAATCCTACCTGGTTAACAAAGGATTCTCCGGCGACAACATCAAGACCACTGGTCATGGTGAAGAGCAGCCGATCGCCAGCAACAACACTGCTGAAGGTCGTGCTCAGAACCGTCGCGTCGAACTGGGTGAGTGGAAGTAAGCTTTCCACTACACGTAGTTGATGTGATGATGAGGGCGCCTTCGGGCGCCCTTATTATTGGGCAAAAGAAAACTGGTTTGGCAAGAGAAAATAGTGCTGGAAATCGGCGTCTTTGCCAGCGATGGCGAAGGCGTTTTCTCGTTGCTAATCTACGTTTTCGCGATTACTGCCATATCACGCGAAACGGCATCTTTCGAGCAACAGTGGGTTCGCCCGTATGCGAACCGGTGACAAGTGGTGCTTCTGCTTCATAAACGAGTTCATGTGATCCTTGGTGTGGACCACCACTGAACGTAAGGAATGTTTCATGCCTATTGTGACACTGCCTGACGGCAGTCAGAGAACTTTCGAAGAACCCGTGACGGTCATGCAGTTGGCCGAGTCCATCGGTCCTGGTCTTGCCAAGGCGTGTATTGCCGGCAAGATCGACGGGGTTGAAGTCGATGCTGCCGATATCATCGATCGCGATGCCGAAGTGGCTATCCTGACCGCCAGAGACGACGAAGGCGTGGCGATCATTCGCCACTCCTGTGCGCACCTGCTGGGGCACGCCATCAAACAGCTGTACCCGGGCGCCAAGATGGCGATTGGCCCGGTGATCGACGATGGTTTCTACTACGACATCGACTTCGAAACCTCTCTCTCCTCCGAGGATCTGGAAGCAATCGAGGCGCGGATGAAGTCGCTGATCGATCAGGAGTACGAGGTCGTTCGGGAGTACGTGGGTCGATCGCAAGCGTTGGCTACCTTCGCGTCAAGAAACGAGCCTTACAAGCAGGAAATCGTCGAGAGTATCCCTGAAGGCGAGACGATTCGTCTCTATCACCACCAGGAATATATCGACATGTGTCGCGGCCCACACGTGCCGAACACGCGCCACCTGAAAGCCTTCAAGCTGACCAAGCTGGCAGGCGCCTACTGGCGTGGAGATGCCTCGAAGCCGATGCTGACCCGGATTTACGGCACGGCCTGGGGCGACAAGAAGGCACTGAAAGCCTACTTGCTGCGCCTCGAAGAAGCGGAAAAACGCGACCATCGCAAGCTGGCTCGTCGCTTCGATTTCTTCCATATGCAGGAAGAGGCCCCGGGGATGGTGTTCTGGCACCCTCGCGGGTGGACTCTCTGGCAGGCTGTCGAGCAGTACATGCGTGGCGTCTACAAGCGTAGTGGCTACCAAGAAATAAAATGTCCCCAGATCATGGACGTGTCGCTATGGAAGAAATCCGGACACTGGGACAATTACGCCGACAACATGTTCTTCACCGAATCGGAAAAGCGTGAATACGCGCTCAAGCCGATGAACTGTCCGGGCCATGTCCAGGTCTTCAATTCCGGTCTGCGAAGCTACCGCGAGCTGCCGATTCGTTACGGCGAGTTCGGCGGCTGCCATCGAAACGAGCCTTCGGGCGCATTACACGGTATCATGCGCGTTCGGGCCTTCACGCAGGATGATGGTCATGTTTTCTGTACCGAGAGCCAGATCGAGCCCGAAGTCACGGCGTTTCATCGTCAGGCGCTGAAGGTCTACGGCGATTTCGGATTCGAGGACATCGCCGTCAAGATCGCCCTCCGGCCGGAAAAGCGTCTCGGAAGCGATGAAACGTGGGACCGTGCCGAAGAGGCGTTGCGGGCCGCCTTGGGCAACTGCGACGTCGAGTGGCAGGAACTGCCCGGCGAAGGCGCGTTCTACGGCCCGAAGATCGAGTATCACATGAAAGACTGCCTCGGTCGCGAGTGGCAGGTCGGTACCATGCAGGTCGACTTCATGATGCCCAGTCGTCTGGGCGCGCAGTACGTCGCCGAGGACGGTTCTCGTCAGGTGCCGGTCATGCTGCACCGGGCGATCGTCGGCTCGATGGAGCGGTTCATCGGTATTTTGATCGAGCATTACGCGGGGGCCTTGCCTTTGTGGCTCTCCCCGGTCCAGGCTGTCGTGCTCAATATCACGGATGCACAGCGTGATTATGCCGAAAATCTTGCCAAACGCTTGCGTGAAGCCGGTTTTCGGGTCGAGTCGGACTTGAGGAATGAGAAGATCGGCTTTAAAATCCGCGAGCATACGCTGCAGAAGATTCCTTATCTGCTGGTTGTTGGTGATAAGGAAGTCGAATCGGGTGCCGTTGCATTACGTACCCGGTCCGGTGAGGATTTAGGATCTGTGACTGTCGATGCGCTGCTAGCGCAGCTTCAGCAGGCCAATCAGCCGGAGCAGCAACGTTAATCGCCAAATGGAGATCTAACGATCAAGCGTAATAATCAGCGCGGGCGCCCTCAGGAAAAGCGCGCGCCCATTAATGACCGTATTCATGCAGACGAAGTTCGCCTGATCGACGCCGAGGGCGAGCAGCTGGGAGTCGTTCCCATGCAGGAGGCTCTTCAGCGCGCCGAGGAAGCCGGAATGGATCTCGTCCAGATTTCCAATGCCGATCCTATCGTCTGTAAGATCATGGATTACGGCAAGTTCCTCTTCGAGCAGAAGAAGCAGAAGTCGGCTCAGAAGAAGAAGACCAAACAGATCCAGGTCAAGGAAGTCAAATTCCGTCCTGGTACGGACGAGGGTGACTATCAGGTGAAGCTCAAGAACCTGATACGTTTCCTCGAAGGTGGCGACAAGGGTAAGGTCACGCTGCGTTTCCGCGGTCGCGAAATGGCACACCAGGACATCGGTCGTCGACTGATGGAACGGATTGCCGCCGACCTGGAAGAGCTGGCCGCTGTCGAATCCTTCCCTAAGATGGAAGGCCGACAGATGATCATGATTCTTGCGCCCAAGAAGAAGTGATCCGCGGGCAAGTCGAACGGGAGACGGCGAGCGAATGGCGCCCGCCGTTTCCGGCCTCGGGTTTTCTAAAAAAAGCGGAGTGGAGTTTTTCCCATGCCGAAAATCAAGAGTAACAGTGGCGCTGCTAAGCGCTTCAAGAAGACTGGTAACGGCTTCAAGCACAAACAGTCTTTTCGTAGTCACATCCTGACCAAGAAGTCCACCAAGCGTAAGCGTCAGCTGCGTGGCATGAAGCAGGTACACGCTGCCGACAAGCAGCTCGTAACTCGCATGCTGCCCAATCTGTAACACTTGGTAGTCAGTCTTTAACGTCAGGAGAAAACTATGTCTCGCGTCAAGCGTGGTGTCGTCGCACGTCGTCGTCACAAGAAGATCATGAAGCAGGCCAAGGGTTACTATGGAGCGCGTTCGCGTGTCTTCCGCGTAGCCAAACAGGCCGTCATCAAAGCCGGTCAGTATGCGTATCGCGACCGCCGCCAACGGAAACGCCAGTTCCGCGCTCTGTGGATCACGCGTATCAATGCGGCGGCCCGCATTAATGGCATGTCCTACAGCCGTTTCGTGGCAGGTCTGAAGAAGGCCGGCATCGAAATCGACCGTAAGGTGCTGGCTGATTTGGCCGTTCACGAGAAAGCGACCTTTACGGCGCTTGTCGAGAAAGCCAAAGCTGCATAAGCGAGTCAAGTTCACCTTACGGGGTGACGAGTCGCATGACCGATCCAGGGGAAGAGCAGCTGCTCTTCCCCTGTTTTTTTAGCGTAGGTTTTATATCGTATCGCCGCGTCGTTCGTGACCGACGGCGCTGCGCCATGAATCACAAGCGGAGCTCGACGGATGGATCATCTTCCTGCCCTGGTCAACGAGGCGAGAGCGGCCATTGCCGCCGCTGAAGACGCCCAGGTACTCGATCAGGTGCGTGTTCGCTTTCTGGGCAAGAAAGGCGAGATTACAGCGCTACTCAAAGGGCTAGGGCAGCTGTCTGCGGAGGAGCGCCCTGCCGCCGGGGAACGGATCAACGAGGCCAAACAGGCCCTGCAGCGTGAGCTCGAACAGCGCAGGCAGATCATCGAGCAAGCCGCGATGCAGAGTCGGCTCGAGGCCGAGCGCATCGATGTGACCCTACCGGGGCGAGGCCAGGTCAACGGTGGCCTGCATCCCGTGACGCGGACGCTGGAGCGGATCGAGTCGCTGTTTCAGCACATCGGTTTCGAGGTCGCCGTCGGGCCGGAAATCGAGGATGATTTTCACAATTTCGAAGCGCTCAATATTCCCGCGCATCACCCGGCCCGCGGGATGGCGGATACCTTTTACTTCGATGCCACGCGGCTGCTGCGCACCCATACCTCGCCCGTGCAGGTGCGCACCATGCAGTCCCAGGAACCGCCGATTCGTATCGTCTGTCCCGGGCGCGTCTATCGCAGCGATTCCGATCTGACTCACACGCCGATGTTTCATCAGGTGGAGGGTCTGCTGGTCGATGAAGGGGTCAGCTTCGCCGATCTCAAGGGCACCATTGCGGATTTCCTGCAGGCGTTTTTCGAGCGCGACGATCTGAATGTGCGCTTCCGGCCCTCCTATTTCCCTTTCACCGAACCCTCTGCCGAGGTCGATATCCAGTGCGTGATGTGCCAGGGCAACGGCTGCCGAGTGTGCTCGCACAGTGGCTGGCTGGAAGTGATGGGCTGCGGCATGGTTCATCCTGAGGTATTTCGACATTCGGGGATCGATGCCGAACGTTATACCGGCTTCGCTTTCGGCATGGGGGCGGAGCGGCTGGCGATGCTGCGCTATGGCGTCAACGACCTGCGCCTGTTCTTCGATAACGATCTGCGTTTTCTGAGTCAGTTCAACTGATGTCCTCGCCCAGTCAAGGAGTATCCCGATGAAGTTTTCCGAAGCGTGGCTGCGCGAGTGGGTGTCACCGGCTCTCGACACCCAGGCGCTGGCCGATGCCATCACCATGGCGGGCCTGGAAGTCGACGCGGTCGAGCCCGTTGGTGCCATCTTCGAGGGCGTGGTCGTGGCAACGGTCATCGCCAAGGCGCCGCATCCCGACGCCGACAAGCTCAATGTCTGTCAGGTGGATGATGGATCCGGCGAGCCGGTGCAGGTGGTCTGCGGCGCGCCCAACGTCGACACCGGTCAGAAAGTCCCGTTCGCGCGGGTCGGCGCGGTGCTGCCCGACAATTTCAAGATCAAGCAAGCCAAGCTCCGCGGCGTCGAATCCCGAGGCATGATCTGCTCGGCCTCCGAACTCGGTCTGGAAGAAGGGCGCTCCGAGGGTATCTACGTACTGCCGGCGGATGCGCCTGTCGGGAAAGACTTCCGGGCCTGGCTACAACTGGATGATCACACCATCGAGGTCGATCTGACGCCCAACCGCGGGGATTGCCTCAGCCTGCGTGGCATGGCGCGTGAGGTCGGTTGCGTGACGGGGACCAAGGTGAACGAGCCGGGCATCGCGACGGTCGTGGCCCGCAACAACGCGCAGTTTCCGGTCGTCGTGAGCGATGGAGAACGTTGCCCGCGCTATCTGGGCCGGGTCATTCGCGACGTGGACATCACGGCGAGTACGCCGCTGTGGATGTGCGAGCGTCTCCGCCGTAGCGGTATTCGCAGTATCGATCCGGCAGTCGATGTCACCAACTACGTCATGCTCGAGCTGGGACAGCCGATGCACGCTTTCGATCTCGATGCCCTGAACGGCGGGATCGAGGTTCGTCGGGCGCGATCGGACGAGCGGCTGACGCTGCTGGACGGACAGGAGGTGGTGCTGGACGGGGACACTCTCGTCATCGCCGACCATGATCGTGCGCTGGCGATCGCCGGGGTGATGGGGGGTGAGGCAACCGGAGTCAGTGGCGAAACGCGCAACCTGTTTCTGGAAGCCGCCTACTTTTCACCGCTCGCCGTCGCTGGCAAGGCACGCGAGTTCGGGTTGCACACGGACGCGTCGCACCGCTTCGAGCGCGGCGTGGACCCGGATATCACGCGCCCTGCAATGGAGCGCGCCACCGAGCTGCTGACCGCCATCGTCGGCGGTTCGCCGGGCCCGATCACCGAAGTCAGGCAGCCGGCACATCTTCCTCGTCGTCCGGATGTCGAGCTGCGTCGAGAGCGACTATCGGCCTGTCTCGGAATTCGTCTGCCCGATGAAGACATCCAGCGGATTTTCCGATCCCTGGGGATGACGAGTTCTGCGCCGGGGCAAAGCTGGCACGTCCAGATTCCGAGCTGGCGTTTCGATATTTCGGTCGAAGAAGACCTGATCGAGGAAATCGCGCGTATCCATGGCTATAACCGGTTGCCGGTGCGCCGGCCTCAGGCGCGGCTGAGCCTGACACCGGACGACGAGGCGTCCCAGCCGCTTCGCCGTCTGCGCCGCCATATGGTCTCGCGCGGCTATCAGGAAGCGGTGACCTACAGTTTCGTGTCGCCGGAGCTGCAGGCGTTGATCACGCCGGGCGCACTGTCTCCGACGCTGGCCAACCCGATTTCCAGCGACATGTCGGTCATGCGACATAGCCTCTTTCCGGGGTTGATCAAGGCACTGATACACAACCTCAATCGTCAGCAGCAGCGCGTGCGACTGTTCGAGACCGGGTTGGTCTTCCAGGGCGAGCTGGACGCGCTGGTGCAGACCTCGATGTTCGGCGGCCTGATCTGCGGTTCGCGGGAAGTGGAAGGCTGGTTTTCTTCCCGCGACGGTGTCGATTTCTTCGATCTCAAGGGCGATCTCGAGAGCCTGATCGCGCTGAGCGGCGAGGCAGATGCGTGGAGCTTCATCGAGGAAACGCATCCTGCCCTCCATCCGGGGCGGTCGGCACGCCTTTATCGCCAGGGTAAAGCCGTGGGCTGGCTTGGGGCACTGCACCCGGCCGTTCGCGCGGAGCTCGGTATCAAACCCGAAGTCTATCTGTTCGAAGTGGAGCAGGAGGCATTGACCCGCGGCGTGATTCCGCGCTTCACACCGCTGTCGCGATTCCCGGAAGTGCGTCGGGATCTGGCCTTCGTGGTCAGCGATGACGTGGGCGTCGCGCCACTGCTGGACGCCATCCGCGCCCGGGCAGGAGAATGGCTCACGCAGTGGCAGTTGTTCGATGTCTACCAGGGAAAAGGGGTCGAGGAGGGCTTCAAGAGCATTGCCCTGGGCTTGACCTGGCAGCATCCTTCGCGCACTCTCAATGACGAGGAAATCAATCAGTTAATCGCAGGCGTGGTCGAAGTGGCACAAACTCGTTTCGGGGCCACACTGCGAAGTTGATCCGTCATCCTGCGCGAAGGGAGCGATCATGGGAGCGCTGACGAAAGCTGAGCTTGCGGAGCATCTTCACACCGAACTCGGTTTCTCCAAACGGGAAGCCAAGTACATGGTGGAAACGTTCTTCGAAGAGATTCGCGGCTGTCTGCGCGAGAACGAACAGGTGAAACTATCCGGTTTCGGTAATTTCGACCTGCGCGACAAGCGGGAACGGCCCGGGCGCAATCCCAAGACCGGCGAGGAGATTCCGATCTCCGCCAGACGGGTCGTGACTTTTCGGCCCGGGCAGAAGCTCAAGGCCAAGGTCGAGAGTTTCGACGGCGAGTTGCAGGAAGACTGAGCCGTTCTCGTGATCGCCATGACAGCCCGCCAGCGATTCGCTGGCGGGCTGTCATGCTTTGGACTTTGCCCCGTGAGCCCGCATGAGGTCTATGCTAAGCTCCCGCGCAAATCAATTGCTGACAGAGTGTTATGCCCAAGCTAAAGATTATCGTCGGTACCGTCTACGGGGGGGCGCTCGACGTGGCGGAACAGGTTTCCCCGGTGTTCGAACAGGCGGGTTACGACGTTGTCATCATCGAGCAGCCGTCGGTGAACGACCTGATCGACGAGCCGCCGGATCTGGCCCTGTTTTGCGTGTCGACCACCGGGAGCGGTGATTTCCCGGGCGACTTCGTGCCGTTCGTTCGTCAACTCAAGTCCCAGCCGCCCAGCCTCGCATCGCTTCGCTACGGTTTGATCGCGCTCGGCGACAGCTCGTATGGGGATACGTTCTGCGGTTCCGGCCGGGCGCTGGACGAGATTCTGGCGGATCTGGGCGCGCAGCGTCTGGGGGAGCGGCTCGAGATCGACGCCATGGAAACTTTCATGGCGGACGACGCCGCACTCCCGTGGGTCGAATCATGGATCGAATCCCAGGGGCTGAGGACGTGAATGAGTCGCGCGGGCCTTCGCGCATGCCTTTGACCCGAACGCTGACCGCCACGCGCTGGAGCACGCTGCTGGGTCTGGGTTTGGTCATGCTGCTGTCACTGCCGCGCTACTGGTTCCTGCACGACACTCCCCGGCTGACGCTTCTGCTGATTCTGGCGGCCGCAATCGTTGTCGCGCTGATCGGATTCTGGCGGGTAATGGGGCCGGAGGCGCGCAGTCGTTGCCCTGGAGCGATCAAACATCTCGCTACCTGTCTGCTGGGCGGGATAGTGCTGATAATGGTCTGGCGCTGGTTCGATACGGCCGCCGATCATTGGGCGGTCGTCTTGTCCCAAGGCGCAGCGCTGGGTTTGCTGCTGCACGTGGTGGCTCGGATCTGGCGTCGTCGCTGAAGCCGTTATTGCTCACTCGGCGAGGCGGGATCTGGAATTGAGAGTCGTCGAGCAGATAGCATTTGCGGCGTCACTCAGATTGCCATCAATGGGACATGAAAACGAAGACGGCGGGCCCTATGAAGGGCCCGCCGTCTTCGTTTCGCTATTTCTTTGTCTCTTTGCGCAGGGCCTTCGTGCTCTGCGATCAAGCGCCGTCAGCGCCAACGGCCCAGTCGGCCCGCGGTACGACGTCAGCCAAGGGTGTAGCAGGGAACGTACTCGCTGCCCGGTAGTTTCATCCGGCCCTGGGCCACGAATGAGGTCAGCAGTGTATCCAGCCTAGTCATCAACTCAGGCTCCGCATGCAACCGGAAGGGGCCGCGAGCCGCGATGGCGCGCAAGCCGGGTTCCTTGACGTTGCCAGCGACGATGCCCGAGAAGGCCCGTCGGAGATTGGCGGCGAGCTCATGATTGGGCTGGTCGTGATGTAACGCCAGCGCGGACATCGCCTCGTGCGTCGGTTCGAAGGGCTGCTGGAAACCGGCGGCGATGTTGAGACGCCAGTTGAAGTAGAACGCGTCATTCTTTTCGCGCCGAAACTCCGCCACTTCCTGGATGCCGTCGCGCATCAGGCGCGCAACGCTGACCGGATCGTCGACCACGATGCGATAGTGGCGGCGAACTTCCTCGCCCAGCGTATAGCGCAGGAACTCGTCGATGCGCTGGAAATAGTCGTGGGCGCTCTCCGGGCCGGTGAAGATGACCGGAAAGGGGATATCCCGGTTGTCCGGGTGCATCAGAATGCCGAGCAGATAGAGGATCTCTTCCGCTGTCCCCACGCCGCCGGGAAACACCACGATACCATGGCCGATCCGCACGAACGCCTCCAGGCGCTTCTCGATGTCCGGCATGATGACCAGTTCGTTGACGATCGGATTGGGGGATTCGGCGGCGATGATGCCCGGCTCGGAAATCCCCAGATATCGATTGCCCTTGCGCCGCTGCTTGGCGTGGGCGAGGTTGGCGCCTTTCATTGGGCCTTTCATGGCGCCGGGACCGCACCCGGTGCAGATATCCAGCCCGCGCAGCCCCATGTGATAACCCACCGCCTTGGTGTAGTCATACTCTTCGCGGGTGATCGAATGGCCGCCCCAGCACACCACCAGGCTCGGCTCCTGTGAGGTGCGCAGCGTGCTGGCGTTGCGAAGGATATGGAATACCGCGTTGGTGGCGCCTTCGTTGGTCCGCAGATCGAACCTGGGGTTGTTCTGGATCTCGTTGTAGACATAGACGATGTCGCGCAGCACCGCGGACAGCTGTTCGCGTACGCCACGAATCATGTGTCCATCGACGAACGCGCAGGCCGGAGCGTTGGAAAGCTTGAGCCGGATGCCGCGATCCTGTTGCAGGACTTCGATATCGAAATCCTTGTACGCTTCCATGACCGCCAGGCCATCGTCGGTCGGGGTGTCGCAATTGAGAACGGCCAGCGCACAGCGCCTGACCAGATCGTGAAGACCGCTCGTCGACGTATCTCTCAGCCGGTTGACTTCGGACTGGGACAGGACCTCGAGACTCCCCTCGGGGGAGACGATGGTTGATAGCGTCTCAGGCATGGACGGCATCCTTGTGGCAATGAAATCGGTAAATTAGTGCGCGGCACGTGCGGCGGCGGTCTGCCAGAGCGCGGCAATCTGCTCGCGGTCGGCTTCGCTCATGTTGTCCTGGGCGAAGGTGCTTTCCAGCCACTGCCAGTAGGTCGCGTCGAAGTCGTCGGCGTCGACCTCGGCGGGATCGTATTCGGCCAGTTCCTGAACCAGACCGATTTGCGGAATCATGTAACCGAGGGCGAAAAGTTCGCCGTCATCGGCATTCTCTTCCATCACGAGTAGCGTTTGCTGCACGGCCTTGGCGCGCTGCGCGAAGGGATCAGACATAGCGTTCTTCAATCCTGGGTGAAAGTGGGTCGATTCTAACATGGGCGTTCGCTCACCGCCGAGCCGGGCGGAGACCGGCACAATGGGTGAAGGGCGTCCCCGGGGCGCGTAGGACCTGACGCGTAGGACCTGACGCGTAGGGCTTGAACAGGCAGGCGTTTTTCACCTCGGCCCTGCGTCGTTAACGCCCGTCCCCAGGCTCGTCGCCAGAGTGAGCGATGACAGCGCTCGACGCTGATTGGCCGACGATTTGTCCGCGCCTTTCTCGCGCGGACAATGCCACGATCTCCATAATCTGCTATGATTTGAACGCCCGTGGGCGACAACGAGACGTTATCGAAGTGCGACAGACAGCTCAGGCCATTTCGAGACGTTTTATCAGCCGTACAGTGTGAGTGATCCGCGCTTCCATGTTCAACGCTCAGTATTTTCGTACTTACATGATGCTCGTCGAAACGGGGAGCTTCACCCAGACTGCGGGTAAGCTCGACATGACCCAGCCCGGCGTCAGTCAGCACGTGCGCAAGCTGGAAGAGTATCTCGGACGATCTCTGCTGAATCGCCATGGTCGGCGCTTTTCACTGACGGATGCCGGTCGCCGCACCTATGACTACGCGGTCAAGCTGTTTGCCGAGCACGAACATTTTCGCCATTCGCTGGATGACGATTCGCCGGACAGCGGCGAGTGCCGTATCGCATCACCCGGTAGCGTGGGATTGATGTTCTACCCCTTCCTGCTGGGCTATCAGCAGATGCACCCGGGGCTGACGGTCAACTACAGCTTCGCCTTCGATCATGAGATCGCTCAGGACGTGGTAGCCGGTCGCTATGATATCGGTATCGTCACCGAGATCGGCAAGCAGACCGATCTCAATTTCGAAGCCTGGCATCAGGAGCCGCTTTGCCTGGTCGTGCCGGCCGATTTCACCGGAACCACGCTGAGCGAGCTGGTGGCGTTGGGATTCCTCAACTATAACGACGGCAATGCCAACGCGGGCCTGCTGCTGCGGAGCAACTTCGGCAGCGAATTTCGCAGCATGAGCCATTTCCCGCGGCAGGGGTTCACCAACGAAGTGGGACAGGTTCTGGATGCGGTGGCCCGAGGGCTGGGGTTCACGGTAGTGTCTCGCCCGGTTCTGGAAACCTCACCCTGGCAGCGTCAGGTCAAGGAGATGCCGCTGGCGCAACCGGTCTACGAAACACTGCACCTGGTGTCGCGCAAGGATGTGGAGCTGCCCAAGCGCTACCGCCAACTGCTGTCATCTTTCCGTCAGCAGCGTCTCAATGCCCTCTACGGCTATAGCGAACTACCCACGCTGGAAAAGAGCTGACGTTCAGGTCTTCGATTGTCGCTGTTCGCTCCGTCGGCAATAACGATACCGTGGCTCATCATGTCAGTCAGGAAGCGAAAAGCGGCCGCTCAATGAGCGGCCGTTGTCGTTTCTATCAGTCCACCAGGGCTGATATTCCACCAAGACTTAGTATTCCACCAAGCCTCATGAGGCATCCCGATAGGCATCGATTGGCGGACAGCTGCAGATCAGATTCCGATCGCCGAATACGTTATCGACGCGGTTGACCGCCGGCCAGTACTTGGCCTCCCGCACGGCCTGGGTCGGAAAGGCGGCCCGTTCGCGAGAGTAGGGGCGATCCCACTCTTCTTCGGTCACGTCCGCCATGGTATGCGGCGCCAGCACCAGCGGATTGGCATCTTTCGGCCAGTCGCCGGCTTCCACGCGTGCGATCTCCTCGCGTATCGCGATCATGGCATCGCAGAATCGATCGATCTCATAGCGGGATTCGGACTCCGTGGGCTCGACCATCAGCGTGCCGGCCACCGGGAACGACATGGTGGGCGCGTGGAATCCGTAGTCCATCAGACGTTTGGCGATATCTTCCTCGCTGATGCCGGAGGCCGCCTTGAGCGGGCGCACGTCGAGAATGCACTCGTGGGCCACCGTCCCGTTGGCACCCTGATACAGCACCGGATAATGCGTTTCCAGCCGCTTGGCGATGTAGTTGGCATTGAGAATCGCCAGCTCGGTGGCTTCGCGCAGCCCGCGAGCGCCCATCATCTTGATGTAGGCCCAGGAGATCGGCAGGATCGAAGCGCTGCCGAAGGCGGCCGCCGATACCGCGCCGGAATCCTTGGCGATGCCTTCCTGCGGTGTCATCACGTGATTGGGCAGGTGAGCGGCGAGATGTGCCTTGACGCCGATCGGGCCCATGCCCGGGCCACCGCCACCGTGCGGAATGCAGAACGTCTTGTGCAGATTGAGGTGCGAGACGTCGCCGCCGTAATCGCCGGGTCGGCAGAGGCCGACCTGGGCGTTCATGTTGGCACCGTCGATATAGACCTGACCGCCGTTGTCATGAACGATCTGACAGGCCTGGCGGATGTTTTCCTCGAAAACTCCGTGAGTCGAGGGATACGTCAGCATGATCGCCGAAAGCTTGTCACGGTGCTGGGTCGCCTTGGCCTCGAGATCGGCCATGTCGATATTGCCGTCACGATCGCATTCGACCACCACGACTTTCATCTGCGCCATCGCCGCGGACGCCGGGTTGGTGCCGTGAGCCGAGCTCGGAATCAGGCAGATGTCACGCTCCCCCTGATCCACCGCGGCCTGATAGCGACGAATGGCGACGAGACCCGCGTACTCACCCTGGGCGCCGGAATTCGGCTGCATCGAAATGCTGTCGTAGCCGGTGATCTCGATCAGAAAATCGCTGAGCTCGGTGATCATCTGGCGATAGCCACTCACCTGTTCGCTAGGCGCAAAGGGGTGGATGTTGGCGAACTCCGGCCAGGTGATGGGAATCATCTCGCTGGTGGCGTTGAGTTTCATGGTGCACGAGCCCAGCGGGATCATCGCGTGAGTGAGCGATAGATCGCGATTCTCGAGGCGCTTGAGGTAGCGCAGCATTTCCGTCTCGCTGCGGAAGCGCTGAAAGTTGGGATGCTGCAGGAAGTCGCTGTCACGACGATAGGCGGCGGGAATGCCGGTGGAGCCCTGATCGACGGCCTGGCGATCGAGTTCGCTCACCGATAGGCCGTGCTCCTCACCGATCAGCACGTCGAAGAGCTCCGCCAGATCGGCGGCGGTCGTGGTCTCGTTGAGACTCACGCCGACCTCGCCATCGGCGGGATAGCGAAGGTTAATCTCGCGGGTCAGCGCGCGTCCCTGAATCCGGTGGCTGTCGACTCCTGTCAGCGTCAGGGTGTCGAACCAGCTGTCGTGCTTGAGTGCGATGCCGTGCTGCTTGAGGCCAGCTGCCAGCAGCGTGGTCAGCCGGTGAATGCGACCGGCGATGGTCTGCAGGCCTTCGGCGCCGTGATAGACGGCGTAGAAGCCGGCGATATTGGCCAGCAGCGCCTGGGCGGTACAGATGTTGGAGGTCGCCTTCTCGCGGCGGATATGCTGCTCGCGAGTCTGCATCGCCATGCGCAGCGCCGGACGGCCGCGGCTATCCTTGGACACGCCGATGACGCGCCCCGGCAGCGAGCGCTTGAGGGCCTCGCTGGTCGCGAAAAATGCTGCGTGAGGGCCACCGTAACCCATCGGCACGCCAAAACGCTGGGAGTTGCCCAGGACGATATCGACGCCCATGGCGCCGGGTTCCTTGAGCATGATCAGGCTCATCAGGTCGGCCGCCACGCAGGTCATGATCTGGCGCGAGCGCGCCGTGGCCACCAGATTCTCGAGATCGCCGATGTCGCCATCGACGCCGGGGTATTGCAGCAGAGCGCCGAACACCTCTTCGTCGGCCAGTCGAGCCGCGGGTGCGACTACCAGCTCGAATCCTAGGTAGGCAGCACGGGTGCGCAGCACGTCCAGGGTCTGCGGGAGTACGTCATCGGCAACGAAGAAGCGCTGACTTTTCTGTTTCTTGTTCGAACGCCGGCACAGCGCCATGGCCTCGGCCGCCGCTGTCGCTTCGTCCAATAGCGAGGCATTGGCGATCGCCATGCCGGTTAGATCCATCACCATCTGCTGAAAATTGAGCAGACCCTCTAGCCGACCCTGGGCGATTTCCGGCTGATAGGGCGTGTAGGCGGTGTACCAGCCCGGGTTTTCCAGCACGTTGCGCTGAATTACCGCCGGCAGATGGGTGGGGTAATATCCCTGGCCGATATAGCTCTTGAACACCTTGTTCTGCCGCGCCAGGCCGCGCAGATAGTCCAGCGATTCCGACTCGCCCCGCGGGCCATCCAGCGCCAGTTCGCCCTCGAGACGAATTCCCTTGGGAATGGTTCGGTCGATCAGTGTCGCCATCGAGGTCATGTCGAGCGCCTTGAGCATCTCGGCGACATCGTGGCGGGTAGGGCCATTGTGACGCTGAAGAAAATCGGCGTGATTGGCCAGTTCGGTCAGGGGGCGAGTCTCGGTGGGCATAGTCTATCCGGCGAGGTTGGCAAGAGATTGCTGGGAAAGCGAGACGGACCGTTCGGTGATGGAAACACCGAACGGCCGGATCGGCGGGCGAGAGAGGAGGGCGATCAGCTGTCGTCCTGATCTTCCTCGGCCGCAACCAGTTCTTTATAGGCTTCGGCCGACATCAGGGATTCGAGATCGCCCTGATCGGCCAGCTGCAGCTTGAGAATCCAGCCGTCGCTGTAGGGTGAGTCGTTGACCGTCTCGGGGCTGTCTTCCAGAGCCTCGTTGACTTCGACGATTTCACCCGCCAGCGGAGAGTAGAGATCTGACGCTGCCTTGACCGACTCGATAACGCCGAACTCGTCGCCAGCATCCAGCTCACGGCCGGCTTCCGGCAACTCGACGAAAACGACATCACCCAGGGCTTCCTGAGCGTGATCGGTGATGCCGACGGTCACGGTACCGTCGCCGTTGTCCAGCACCCATTCATGGCTGTCGGTGTAGAGCAGGTTGTTCGGGATTTCGCTCATGAGGTTTCCTATAAGAAACAAATTTCGATACGGGGGATTTTGGCGAGCATTATGCCTCAACACGGGATCGAATGGCATAGTCTCGCGTGCTTCCATCGCAGCTTCTCGCGAATCGCGCTTCTAGGTTGACCCCAGATCCGGAAAACGTCCAGTCCCAAGAAGACCAACAGCGGCACCAGCGCTTCTCCACGCCGTTTCCCGCGGCGCGGATGCGCATTATCGATGGATACCGGGATACTGCTCGGGAGACGACAAGACGACTCGTACCCAGTGCTCGATCCCCTGGCGGTGTTTCTTATTGGAAACAAAGGCTCTTTTCGCTATGGTGTCTTAACCTATCTAACTCGGTGACTGGACTCAGTACGTAGAGTCCAGTGCGTGGATTCCAGTACGTGGATTCCAGTACGTGGATCCCAGTACGTGGATCCCAGTACGTGGATCCCAGTACGTGGATTCAATACTTAGAATTAGACCCGGATTCAGGGCGTCAACGAGACCGGCTTCATGACCATGGACAGTGTGGCATCGAGTCAGCTTGCCAAAAGAATGCTATTGGATAATTGTGGGTGGATAGTCGAATCCTCTAATGTGGCGCCGCTTTGTATGCAACAACGTGATCGATAAGCGATAAGCGATAACTGACCAATACACAACAACGTGCCGATGGAGTTCGCCGTGGATTCATTGACTGCCGTATTTAGCGCCATCAATGGCGTGGTATGGGGCCCGCTGATGCTGATTCTGCTGTTCGGGGTCGGTATCTATCTGCAGCTGGGCCTCAGGTTGCTGCCCATCCGTAAACTGGGCTTGGGTTTCAGCCTGTTATGGCGGGGGCGCCGCAGTGAAGCCGATAGCCATGACCAGGGCGAGATATCGCCGTTCAACGCACTGATGACGGCGCTCTCGGCCACTATCGGGACCGGTAACATTGCCGGGGTGGCCACGGCGATCGCCCTGGGCGGACCGGGCGCAGTGTTTTGGATGTGGCTGACCGCCCTGGTGGGCATGGCGACCAAGTTCGCGGAAGCCGTCCTGGCGGTGCGTTATCGGGAGACCGATTCCAACGGTAACCATGTCGGTGGGCCGATGTACTACATCCGCAACGGACTGGGCAAACGCTGGGCCTGGCTGGGTGGGCTGTTCGCGTTCTTCGGTGCGATCGCCGCCTTTGGTATCGGCAATACCGTCCAAGCCAACTCGGTGGCCGACGCGTTGACCACCTCCTTCGGTGTGCCAGCGTGGCTGACCGGCGTGATCATCATGGTGCTGGCGGGCGCCGTCATACTCGGCGGCATCAAGCGGATCTCCAGTGTCGCCGGCAAACTGGTGCCGCTGATGGCGGTCGCCTATTTTGCGGCAGGTGTCGTTGTCCTGATCATCAACGCCGATCAGATCGGCGGCGCTCTGGGAACCATTTTCGAGCATGCGTTCCAGCCCATTGCCGCCAGTGGCGGTTTTGCCGGTGCCGCGGTGGCAGCGGCCATTCGTTTTGGTGTTGCGCGGGGCATCTTCTCCAACGAAGCCGGCCTGGGTAGCGCGCCGATCGCGCATGCCGCAGCGCAGACGCGCAATCCGGTTCGTCAGGGGCTCATCGCCATGCTGGGTACCTTCATCGACACCCTGGTGGTGTGCACCATGACGGCGCTGGTGATTCTGACCTCGACCCACTGGCTGGATGGCGAGAGCGGAGCGGGGCTGACCTCGCTGTCCTTCGACAGCGCCTTGCCGGGTATCGGTCAGCACATCGTGGCGATCGCGCTGTCGATATTCGCCTTTACCACGATCCTGGGCTGGTCGTTCTATGGCGAGAAATGCTTTCAGTATCTGTTCGGCGACCGGGCGATACTGCTTTACCGGATTCTGTTCGTGCTGGCGGTGCCGGTCGGCGCGATGGCCAAGCTCGACTTTATCTGGCTGGTGGCGGATACCTTCAACGCGATGATGGCCATTCCCAATCTGATCGCCCTGGCGCTGTTGTCCCCAGTCGTGTTCAAGCTGACTCGCGATCACTTCGCCGGCAAGACCGTACTGCCGGGTGAAGCGCTGGAAGACCGCGATCGAGACGCGTAACTTTCTTTTATCTGCTCTAGACGGGAGACATTGATGTCCAACACGAAACAGACGCCGCTGTTTGCGCTGCATCAGCAGCTGGGTGGCAAGATGGTGCCGTTCGCCGGCTACAGCATGCCGGTGCAATACCCGCTGGGCGTCAAGAAGGAGCACGAGCATACGCGCCGAGCTTGCGGTCTGTTCGATGTCACCCACATGGGCCAGGTAAAAGTGACGGGGCCGTCGCCCGCTGCTGCCATGGAGACTCTGGTGACCGCGGACGTCGTCGGGTTGGTGGAGGGCGGCCAGCGCTATGCGCTGTTCACCAACAGTGAGGGCGGCGTGCTGGATGATCTGATGATCGTCAATCATGGCGAATCGCTGTACGTGGTCGTCAATGCGGCGTGCAAGGATCAGGACATCGCGCTGATGCGCACCGGCCTCGGGACGGGACACGACGTCGAGGTTCTGGATCGAGGCTTGCTGGCATTGCAAGGCCCGCAAGCTCGGGATGTCATGCAGCGGCTGTGTCCGGCCGCCTGCGAACTGGTGTTCATGCAGCACGCTCGTTTCGATGTGATGGGGCATGAGATATGGGTGAGCCGTAGCGGATATACCGGAGAGGATGGTTTCGAGATATCGACGCCGTCCGAGGCGACCGAAGCATTGGCGCACTGGTTCCTGGAGCAGCCGGAGGTCGAGCCGATCGGTCTTGGCGCAAGGGATTCGTTGCGTCTGGAAGCCGGCCTGTGTCTCTACGGTCACGACATCGACACGACCACTACACCGGTAGAGGCGAGCCTCTCCTGGGCGGTGGGCAAATCGCGTCGTGTCGGCGGGGAGCGTGAAGCCGGCTTCCCGGGAGCCGACATGGTGCTCCACCAGTTGCAGGCCAAGGATCATCGCCGCCGCCGGGTGGGATTGATCGGCGAGGGCCGGGCACCGGTCAGAGAAGGGACCAAGCTGTTCGACGCCGATGATCACGAGGTCGGTCACGTTACCTCGGGCAGTTTCGGTCCCAGCGTCGGAGCACCGGTCGCGATGGCCTACGTCGTCATCGAGTCCGCCGAGAAAGGTGCAACGCTGTACGCCGATGTTCGCGGCAAGCGATTGCCGATGACCATCAGCCCGATGCCATTCGTCACAGCGAATTACTATCGCGGGTGAATGTCAGGCTCCCTGAAGCTCTATCTTTATACCGTTATCTTAAAAAGGCCTTCTCGAGAGAGAAGGCCTTTTGTTTGGCAGAACTGTTGTTTGCCAGCCATTTGGCGGAATCATGGCGGTTACCAGCGAGCCTCGTTGTCGGCCAGTCGCGCGATGCCGATCAGGCTGGCGAGTGCTGCAAACCCGAGGCGCCGCAGCCGTAGGTTATACGATGCGGCGGAAAGTGAGGTTGAGTCGACAGCCCTGGATCGCGCGTGGGGCCAGCGCATGCTGCCAACGCTGCTGGGCGCCGGGGCCCATGAGGAGCAGACTGCCATGGGGTAGCCAGACATTGAAGGCGTGCCGGGGAGATCCCGTCTTTTCACGAAAGCGCAGCGGGCGCTCACTGCCCAGCGAGAGCGATGCCACGATGGGGCGATCGCCAAGTTCGGGCTCGTCGTCGCTATGCCAACCCATGCGCTGTTCGCCGCTGGCGTAGCGATTGAGCAGCACGCTATTGAAGTCGGCGGACGGCAAATCACTGCTTCGCAAGACGTCTTTCACGCGGTCTCGCAGCATCCGTACCAGCGGATGCCACGGTTGGGGTTGAAACGTCTGCCCCGAGTAGCGGTAGCCGGCGTCGCTATCTCCCATCCAGCACTGGGCGCGCGGGATGGTATGCAGCCGCCCGTAGAGTCGTATGGTCGGTGAGCTCCAGACGATTTCCTGATCGAGGGCGTGCTGTATCCGCGTCGCGTCCGCGGGCGAGAGGAAACCGGGAAGCAGCGTCAGCACCGGAGAGTCGTCGAGACGCTGCCATTCGATAGGCGTCGTGTCGGTCACGGCGCGAGCTCAGCCCCAGGCGAACAGCGCGACGAGACCGCTGCACCAGGCGAGCGTGGCCCCGATCAGGCCACCTACCACGACATCGCTCACATAGTGCAGTCCCAGCACCACGCGGGAGGCGGCAATCAGCCCCGCCAGCGGTAGCACGATCGGTAGCAGTTGCGGCGTGGTGGCTGCGGTCAGACCGGTGAACATGGCTGCATGTAACGTATGGCCGCTGGGAAAGCTGTAGCGATCGACCGGCGGCATGGTGCAGCGAATGGTGGTGAAGGTGATATAGGGACGTTCACGACACAAGCGAGTCTTGAGCACGCGATAGAGCAGGGCGGCAACGCTGGCGGTCAACCCCCAGTGCACCGCTATCAGCCATCCGAAGTGGCCGTGCCAGATTGGTTGCAGCAATGCCAGTGCCACCCAGGCGGGCCAATCGCCCAGCCGACTGACGCAGCGGAACAGCCACAGCATCGGCGCATGGCGGGAGAGTTCCGCCAGCCGGTGACTGAGCCGACTCTCGAGGCGATCCAGACGCTCAAACGTGAGACGTGGAGTGCGTGGCTGCATGCGGGGCTCCCTGAACCTGGATTAGATGTGCGAGAAAACGGTCGCCGATATGGGACCAACTCAGACTCGAGGCGCGCTTGCGGGCTTCGCGGCCCAGGCTCGTGTACAGCGCTGGCTGCTGGCAAAGCTCGCTGGCGGCCTGAATGAAGCCCTGGTCATCGCCCGGAGGCACCAGGCGGCCATTGACGTCGTGGGTTATCAGTTCCTTGGCCGCCGCGTGATCGAAAGCGACGACCGCGAGCCCGCTGGCCATCGCCTCTGGTACGACATTGCCGAAAGTCTCGGAAAGGGACGGGAAGATGAACATGTCGGCGCTGGCATAGTGACGCGCCAGCGCCTCTCCGGTCTGGAATCCGGTAAAGATGGCGTCCGGCAGGCGTCGGGTAATCGTCTTGCGAGCCGGGCCATCGCCCACCAGAACTTGAACCAGTTCGGGGTTGGCGCGGCGCATTGCCGCCATCGTGCTGGCCAGCAGCTCGATATTCTTTTCGCTGGCGAGACGGCCGACGTAGAGCGCGACGGGCTGATCGGGTGCGGCTCCCCACTGGCGTCGTAGCTCGTTGTCTCGGCGTGACGGCTGATAGCGGTTGGCGTCGACGCCCCGAGCGAGAACCGAAACGCCCCGGTAGCCGTAATCCTCCAGCGCGTCACGCTGGGCCGCGGTGGGAACCAGGGTGGCTTCGCAGCGATTATGAAAGTAGCGCAGGCCTCGGCGAGCCATGGGGATGCTCCAGCCGAGTCGGTAATTGCTGGCGTACTGATCGAAGTTGGTATGGAAGCCGCTGACGACGGGGATCTGCAGTCGCCGTGCCGCATTCAACGCCGACCAGCCCAGGGGCCCTTCCGTGGCGATGTAGATGGCATCCGGGCGCTCTTCACGCCAGAGACGCATCAGTCGGCGCCGACAAGGCCAGCCGACGTGTACGTCAGCGTAGATGGGCAGCGCCACTCCCCGTACATGCACATCGCGCTCGGCCAGCACATCGCGCTTGCCATCGGCCGGGTCGGGGCGTATCAGCTGCAGCAGAATGCCCTTGGACACCAGGTGGCTGGCGAAATGGCTCAGGGTATGAGCTACGCCGTTGACCTCCGGCGCCCAGGTTTCACTGACCAGGGCTATGCGCATCGTTACTACTCCTTGCACGCTGGCGAAGCTGCCACTGCACTCGATTCGTCACCGACCGTGTCTGCTTCGGTCTTCGATCATCCGGGTTACCGATGACGTCAATGCGTCACGATGATGACGAATAGATGACACCACTGGATTAGCGTAGCACGCGCGCCGGATCCACGGGCTTGCCGCCATGACGAAGATCGAACAGCAGGTGGTAGCGACTGCTGTCGCTCTCTGGAGCGATATCGCAAAGTGGTGTTCCGGCCGAGACGGATTGCCCTTCGGACACCAGCAGCTTGCCGCAGAACGCATAGACGCTCTGCATGTTGTCAGCGTGGTGAAGAATGACGACCTGGCCCAACTGGCGCATCCCGCTGGCGAACCGCACCTGACCCGACGTGGTGGCTTTCGCCTTCGCCGCCGTAGCGGTGGAGAGCATCATGGGTTGCAGGGTGCCATGGGAATCGCGGCCAAAACGGCGTTGCACGGTGTAGTTCGCCAGCGGCCATTGCCATCGGCTGGCGGACGACGGTAAGGGACCGGGGTCCGGTAGCGAGCGGGAGGCCGCAGGCGCCGAAGCCGTGCGACGGCTGGCGCTCGACGACGGTCCGCCGTTCAGCGGGACGTGGATCAGCTGACCGACCTCGAGCTGCGAGGGATCGATGCCCTTGTTGGCGGCCTGGACGCGCTGCGGATTGGCGCCGAAATAGCGTCCGATGGAATACAGCGAGTCTCCACGACGCACCTGATAGCGATAGGGCCCGCCACCCGGCGCGCGTTCCTGCTGCGATGGCAGCATCAGTCGCTGCCCGACGGCGAGGCGACGGGAATCCACGCCCGGATTGAAACGTTGCAGGCGCAGCAGCGGTATCCCCGCCTGGTTAGCGATTTTGCCCAGCGTGTCGCCGCGCTGCACCGTCACCCAGCCTCCGCCGTCGGCGACCCGGGTGCCGCCGCCGCTGGCGCAGCCACCCAGGATCAACATCAGTCCCAGCAGTAGGAGGAGAGCGCCGCGTCTTTTTCCTGCCACAGTGAATTCAACCATGTGTAGAAACGTTCCTTGTATTGGGCGTCATCGTAGCGGCCCTCCAGCATCCATTTCGGCCTGTCGAGGCATCTGACGGACAGCGCCACCTCTGACTCGCGACCGCAGAGAAAGTCCCAGAAATTGGGAGAGCCTCGGCGGTAGTGCAGGGTCACGTCGAGTATGCCGTCGAGGCGCGGACCCAGCAGCCCGATCACTTGAGCGATACCGCCGGCCTTCGGGCGCAGCAGGTGCCGATAAGGGCTCTCCTGCTGGCGTTGCTTCTGCGGCGTGAAGCGAGTCCCCTCGACGAAGTTGTAGATCGTCATCGGCATTTCTCGGGCGTGCTCGCACATGCGATGCGTCGCCTGGCGGTCTCGCTCGGCCAGCCCGGGATTGCGGGCGAGTTTCTCGCGGCTATAGCGGCGCATGAAGGGAAACTCGAGCGCCCACCAGGCCAAACCGACGATGGGTACCAGAATCAACTCCCGCTTGAGGAAGAACTTCGGCATCGACGCTCGCCCGGTCAGCACGTAGAGCATGACCATGATATCGGTCCAGCTCTGGTGGTTGGCGATCACCAGCCACCATTGATGTGGCGAGAGCGTCTCGGGAATCTCGGTCCGGACCTGGGGGCGAATCCAGTGGCGGATCCAGACGTTGTTGGTCCTGATCCACGCCAGCGCGACGCGGTGCAGCCCACCCAGGACACGCAGGCGCCAGCGTCGAGTCGGAGTGACCAGTTTCATTGCGGTCAACGCGACCAGGGGGATTCCCCAGAACAGCGTATTGAGGATCAGCAACAGGACGCTGATTACCCCCTTCAGGGTCGACATGCCATTCTCCATCAACGACTTGGCTAGATGTTACTGGAATGTCGCAAAGCTGCCCAGCGCCCCGAAGTCCTGGGCAATGGTCAACCCGGATATCGACGCCGGAAAAATTCACTCAGAGAGCCGGAGTGAGATTTCTCATTGCCGAAAAACTAACCAATTCAACACCAGCGTGGATGGGGCCGACGACGGTCGAGGCGGATCACGGGAAATGCACAGTGTTATCCACAGAAGATGTGAATAATTCGGGTCAACGATCGCGATGCATCGATCTCGCCAATTCTCGGCAATATCCTCCATGAATTGATAGAATGCCGCCGCTTTCGTCTCCGTTCGATACGGAGTACCGATTATCGACTCGCCTCGACGCCAAGTCCTGGCCTCTTTCTTATCAACGCTACTGGAGATCGCCGTTGCGTTCCTTACCCGCGACCCTTCCCATCCTGTTTCTCTGCGAAATCAGCTTCCTGCTCGGCCACGGCCTGATCATGACGCTGCTGGGCGTAAGGATGTCGCTGGAGGCGTTTCCGTCGCAGATGGCGGGTCTGCTGATGTCCTGCTTTTCGCTGGGATTCGTTGCCGGCAGTTACTGGCTGGAGAAACGCATTCGTAGCGTTGGCCACATCCGCGTATTCGCGGCTTGTGCGGCGTTGCTGGCGGCTACCGCGATCCTGCATGGGCTTTGGGTCAACCCGTGGGCCTGGCTGGTCTGGCGGCTTTTCGGCGGTGCGGCGACCGCCGGGCTGCTGATGGTGATGGAGTCGTGGGTATCTGGCGAGTCGACCAATGAAAATCGCGGGAGAGTGCTGGGCTGGTATCTGGTGATCTCGACGCTGTCGCTGGCGGGCGGGCAGTGGATGCTCAACATGGCTGATCCGGGCACTTTCGTGCTGTTCTCGGTGGCGGGGGTGTTGTTCGCGCTATCGCTGGTGCCGCTGTCGATTCATCGCATCCAGGGCCCGCTGCGCAACAGCCAGAGCGCGCCAGTCAAGATATCGCTGCGAACGCTGCTGGCGAGAGCCCCGGTCGGTCTCGTCGGCGCTTTCGTGGCAGGTCTGATGGTCCAGGCGTTCTTCGCCATGACGCCTTACTACGGTCAGGAAATCGGGCTTACCACCGCTCAGACGGCCAAGTTCATGTCGATAACCACGCTGGTGGCCCTCATCGCCCAGTGGACGCTGGGGCGAGTTTCGGACCGTTTCGATCGGCGCAAGGTCATCCTGTGCATGGCGGTGGTCATGGCGATATCGGGCGTGCTGATCGTGTTTGCCGCGCGTTCCAGCTACTGGTTGCTGGTATTCGTGGCCAGCTTTCATACCGCGATGCTGCATACCCTCTATTCGCTGAGCCTGGCGCATACCCACGATTGGCTGGAGCCAGAGGAGACGATTCAGGCCAATGGCAAGATCCTGATGTGCTATGGAGTCGGGTCCGTGGTGGGGCCGTTCAGCGCTTCCCTATTGATGCAAAGCGTGGGGCCGGATGGCCTGTGGCTATTCCTGGGAGCGGTGGCGCTGGGTCTGGCACTGTTCATTGCCTATCGGCTGTGGCGGCGCGAACCCGTCATGGCGCCGGAAGAGCAGGAGCCCTACATGCCGTTGGTGCCGATGGTGGAGTCGACCCACTACATCAATGAACTGGATCCGCGCCACGGCCCTTATCAGCATGAATTGAATCTGGAGGGTGATCTGGAAGAGGAGTACGACGAACCGGCCTATCAACCTGGTTGATTGTTTGATGGATAGTTTGACGAGGCGGCTCGAGACTTCGAGCCAAACCTTCAGTTCCGAACGAAAAGAGCCGGCATCTGCCGGCATCTGCCGGCTCTCGTCGTTATATCGGTCGTTATATCGGTCGCTATATCGTGTCGTGCGTCAGGCGTTTTCGGGCATCAAGGCCTTGTCCTGAACGTACTGATCGAACTCGGTAAAACCGCCGATGTGTGTCTGGTCGACGAAGATCTGCGGTACGGTCTCGACCGGCTTGCCGATGGTCTTTTCCATGTCGGCCTTGGTAATGCCTTCAGCGTGAATGTCGATATAGCGAAAATCGAAGTCGTCCCGGGCTTCCTTCAGTTTTTCCGCCAGATCTTTGGCGCGAACGCAGAACGGGCAGCCGGGGCGGCCAAAAATGACGGTCAGCATCAATGATTCTCCTGATCTGAATGATGGATTCGCTTCGAATGAACGAGTGTGGAAATAGAATGGGGCTTATTCTTTCGTATTAAACCCGGGCGGACCAATAGAGTCTCGCTACATTCGCTATTGCAGGCCGCTATCGCGTCGCCACGGGCCGCTAGCGCCGGCTTCAAGGCTCGAGCCGCTGACCCGCATCGGCATCGCGCAGCAGATCTCCGAGCGCTCGATGAATGTCGGGGGCGCTGACCAGCAGGTTCTCGCCATAGAGCTCGACGGGCAGCCCGTCTGGGCATTCGTAGAGATGGCTCGTCGTCGCGCCGGCTTCCCGGGCGATCAGTAGCCCGGCGGCAAAATCCCAGGGCGAGACGCTTTCATAATAGGCGTCGAGCTGCCCGCAACCGACGTGGCACAGATCGAGCGCGGCGGAGCCGTTGCGCCGGATGTCACGGCAGGACTGAACGACGTGATCGAGTCGTCTGACCAACGGAGCGCGTCTGTCACGCGCGTAGGGGAATCCCGTCGCGACCAGGCTTCTCTCCAGGGTATCCGCCTGGCTGCAGCGCATCGGCTCATCGTTGAGTCGGGCTCCCTGACCGCGCACGGCGGTGAAGGTTTCGCCCAGAAACGGGGCGTGAACCACGCCCAGTTGAACCTCACCATCCATGGCCCAGGCGATAGAGACCGCGACATGGGCGTGGCCGTAGGCGAAATTGACCGTGCCGTCGATGGGGTCGACGACCCACAGCGAACCGCGCTGCTCGAGCTGGCTTCTATCCGGCGCCAGCTCCTCGGTCAGTCTGGCTTCTCCGGGAAACAGCGCTTCCAGTTCGTCGGCAATCATCTGATCGACGGCGACGTCCGCCTCTGTTACCAGCTCGTCTCCGCCCTTGTACTGACGCGAAAAATTCTGCTTCTCGCGGGCCTGAACGATCATTTCACCGGCCTGGCGGGCGATACGGATTATCTGTTCGAGTCGCTGGGCGTGGTCCACGATGGGCTCCTGTCTGAAAGATAGGATCGCGCCAAAGCCGGGCGCGATCGTCAACGATGAATGAGCTGTCTGTTTGTCGAGTCGCTGAAAAGTGCCGTCTGGTCAGGCTTTGGTCAAATCAGCGGCCGGATCAGTGCCTCACCGGGCGTTTCTGCAGCTTGCGCTGCAACGTCCGGCGATGCATGCCCAGGGCTCTGGCGGTTGCCGAAATATTGCCGTCGTGTTCGTGCAGGACTTTCTGGATATGCTCCCACGTCACCCGATTGACCGAGGGCGGGTTGTCGGCGATCTCCACGTCGACATCGCCGCTTTCGCGTTCGAGCGCCTGCAGAATCTCATCGGCGTCAGCGGGCTTGCAAAGATAGTTGGCGGCGCCGAGCTTCATCGCTTCCACGGCGGTGGCGATGCTCGAATAGCCGGTCAGCACCACCACGCGGCATGCCGGGGCAACCTCGAGCAGCGCAGGCAGCAGTTTGAGGCCGGAATCGGATTCCAGCTTGAGATCGAGCGTCGCCAGCGCCGGCGGCGTCTGCCGCGCCGAGGCCAGGGCCTGGTCGTAGGTATGAGCCACGACCACGTCGTAGCCGCGTCGGCGCATGGCGCGCTCCATGACGAAACAGAGCTGTTCGTCGTCGTCGACGATCAGCAGGCGCTCCTGATCGGCCGATCGTTGCAAGTCACTCATCACTGAAACCTCCTGTCACTGAATCCTGCCCGGCGGACACGAGCGCAAGTATCACAGGCTTTCACCTGCCTTGACGCGGGGTAGCTTGACCTCGGTCAACGTGCCGCCTTCCTCATGATTATAGAGACTCACGCCGCCGCCGAACCGGCTGACGGTAGCGTGGGTCAGAAACAGCCCGATCCCCATTCCCTTGCTCTTGGTCGAGATGAAGGTGTCGCCCAGTTGATCGGCGATCGACATCGGCACGCCCGGGCCGTTATCTCGAATGTCGATAACCACTTCCTCGGCATCCCAGTCGAGACTGGTGACGATGGCTTCGGGACTGGCGTCGGCGGCGTTGTTGAGCAGGTTGATCAGCGCCTGCTCCAGCGTGGCGTCCACGGCGATACTGGGTTGGCCACGTTTGCCGAGCACTTCCAGCCGGTGGTGAACGTCCGGTCGCAGTACCAGCCAGCGCTGGATCAGATTCTCGAGCCAGGGTGTCGCGCGCCGTGTTTCGGGCTTTTCCAGACGCCGACGGTCGGCGTTGGCGACGAGTGTCTGCAGACGCTGTTTGCAGGTGTCGACCTGATTGCGCAGCAGGTCGATGTCCTCCAGCAGCGCTGGCTGTTGGCTGGCCTCGTGGCGCATCTCCTTGAGCAGCACGGCCATCGTCGACAGTGGCGTGCCGAGCTCGTGAGCGGTACCCGCCGCCTGGGTCGCCACCGCCAGGATCTGTTCGTTGCGCAGGGCGGCCTCGCGGGTCCGGGATAGCGTCATGTCGCGTCGGCGCAAGGTGTGCGCCATCTTGAAGATGAAGAAGGTGAGCAGGCTGCCGGACAGAATGAAGTTCAACCACATGCCGAGCGTATGCAGCTGGACACCGAAGACGATCGTGCTGTTGGTCAACTGCGGCACGGATTGATAGAACAGCATCATGGTGGTGTAGCTGGCGGTCGCCGCCAGCGCGATGACCCAGGCGTAGGGCCATGGCAGCGTGGCGGCGGCGATTCCCAGCGGCACCAGCAGATAGGTGATGAAGGGATTGGTCGAACCGCCCGTGTAGTAGAACAGCAGACTCAGCCCGGCGATGTCGACCAGCCAGTGCAGCAGATATTCGGTGTTGGTGACGGCCCGCGGCCGACCCAGGCGCCACCAGGTCGCCACGTTGAACAGGCCCATGGCGACGATGACACTGATGACCGGCAGCACGTGGAGCTGGAACCCCAGGACTTCGATCCCGAAGATGATCGCGGCCAGAAATCCGGTCCAGGTAATACCGCGAACGATCGTCAAGCGAACCAGATTGCGGTTCGGCGTCGAAAGCGGAAGCGGCTGCAGCATGATCTCTCCGGTATCGAGTCGGGTTGGCAGAACGTTCGAAAAGCGAACGAGGGCAGCGCGGCTGACTCGACATCGCCGCGGGTACGACGATCATGGTACCGCATGCCACGAGGTGACGTGAGCCCGACTCGGGTGGTCATACGGAAAGCAAGCGATCGGAGGAGAGGAGGAAGGATGCGCTGGCATATCGTAGTAACGAACACACGCTGCCGTTTGATCGCGTCCTCGGCCTGATTTCCCTGCCATGGCTTTGCAAGGCCTCTCCCGTCCCGCTGCGGCGGCTACAACTCTGCCGGTTCAGCGCGTACAATCGCCGCCATCTTCGATTCTCCGCGAACTCTCGCACTGCAACTGCTGTTGCGTGTGAGTCGCCTCTAGTCAGTGAAATTACTCATGTCAGATGCCCAGCTAGCGCAGGAAGCGGCCCTTCGTCGCACTTTCGCCATTATCAGTCACCCCGACGCGGGCAAGACGACGATCACCGAGAAGATGTTGCTGTTCGGCAACGCGATCCAGCTGGCCGGTTCGGTCAAGAGCAAGCGGGCCGAGCGCCATGCCACCTCCGACTGGATGAAGATGGAGCAGGAGCGGGGTATCTCGGTCACCACGTCGGTCATGCAGTTCCCCTACAACGGCCGCATCGTCAACCTGCTCGATACCCCCGGACACGAGGATTTCTCCGAGGATACCTACCGCACACTGACCGCCGTCGACTCCGCGCTGATGGTCATCGACGCGGCCAAGGGCGTCGAGGATCGAACCATCAAGCTGATGGAGGTGTGCCGATTACGGACCACGCCCATCCTGACCTTCATCAACAAGATGGACCGTGACACTCGCGATCCGATCGAGGTCATGGACGAGATCGAGACGGTACTGAACATCCAGTGCGCACCGATGACCTGGCCGATCGGCATGGGTCGTCAGTTCAAGGGTGTCTACCATCTCTACGATGATGTGGTTCATCTGTATACCCAGGGCCAGGGCAACCGCATTCCGGAAGACAAGCGCATCGAAGGCCTCGCCAGCGAGGAAGTCGACCGCGTGCTGGGCGAAAGCGCGGCGGAAGAGCTGCGCATGGAAGTCGAGCTGGTTCGCGGCGCCTCTCATGAGTTCGACCTGGAAGCCTATCGTCGTGGCGAGCTGTCTCCGGTCTATTTCGGTACCGCGATGGGCAATTTCGGCGTGCGCGAGATGCTCAACGGTTTCGTCGAGTTCGCGCCGACGCCTCAGGCCCGGGAAACCGATGCCCGTGAAGTGGTCGCGGACGACGGCCGGTTCTCCGGTTTCGTTTTCAAGATCCAGGCCAACATGGATCCCAAGCATCGGGATCGAGTCGCGTTTCTGCGTATCTGTTCCGGCAAGTACGAGCGCAACATGAAGATGCGCCACGTGCGCATCGGCAAGGAGGTCAAGATCGCCGACGCGCTGACCTTCATGGCCTCCGACCGCTCTCATGTCGAGGAAGCCTGGCCGGGCGATATCATCGGGTTGCACAATCACGGCACGATCCAGATCGGTGACACTTTCACCGCTGGGGAGGACATGCGCTTCCTGGGCATTCCGCACTTCGCGCCGGAGCTGTTCCGACGCGTTCGGCTGCGTGACCCGCTGAAGATGAAAGCGCTGCAGAAGGGCCTCCAGCAGCTCTCGGAAGAGGGTGCGACGCAGGTCTTCCTACCTCTGGACAACAACGATCTGATCGTGGGCGCCGTGGGCACGTTGCAGTTCGATGTCGTCGCGCATCGCCTCAAGGAGGAGTACAAGGTCGACTGTATCTACGAGCCGGTCAACGTCAATACCGCTCGCTGGATCTACAGCAAGGATGCCAAGAAGCTCGACGAATTCAGGCGCAAGGCGAGCGCCAACCTGGCGCTGGACGGCGGCGACTATCTGACTTACCTGGCGCCGACGCGAGTCAATCTGCAGATGACGCAGGAACGCTGGCCGGAGATCGAGTTCAGGGCCACCCGCGAGCACTGATTACCGTCAGGTCGTTGCTGCAGGATATCTCGCCTCCACGGACGTTCGGGGCCGCCAAAGCCGCTCGTCCGTTCAACGGATCTTGCGAGACACAGCGAGATTTCGTCTTGCCGCCACCCGGCGCTTAGGCCATTCTGAAAACCGGCTAGTCGTCACGGCGGCCGGCGAGATTCGAGAGCAACCCGTTAGATCAGAAAAAGGAAAAAAGCCGATGGCTTCCAAATTTCTCAAGGAGTTTCGAGAGTTTGCCGTCAAAGGTAACGTCGTCGATATGGCGGTGGGCATTATCATTGGCGGTGCCTTCACGCTGATTGTTCAAAGCCTGGTGAAGAACATTTTCAACCCGGTGCTCGGGCTGCTCATTGGCGGCGTCGACTTCGCCAATTTCTACGTCGTGCTCAAGGAAGGGGCGACGCCGGGACCCTACGCCTCTCTGGGGGCGGCTCAGGAAGCCGGCGCCGTGACGCTGGATTACGGCCTGTTCCTCAACGCCGTGATCAGTTTCATCATCGTCGCGTTCGTCGTGTTCCTGTTGGTTCGCACCATCAATCGGCTCAAGCGCGAAGAAGCGGTCGCCCCCAAGGCGCCGACGGACAAGGCGTGTCCGCACTGCTTCATGACGATTCCGATCAACGCGACCAAGTGCGGCCACTGCACCGCCGATCTTCCGCTGGCGGAAGAGAGCCCGATAGCCTGAGTCATGCTGTTCGACGCGCATTGTCATCTGGATTTTGACAGTTTCGACGCCGACCGCGAAGCCGTTTTTGAACGTGCCCACGCGGCCGGCGTCTCGCGTTTCATGGTGCCGGGAACGACACGGCGACGGTGGGAAAACGTGCTGGCATTGAGTGAGCGCGACGATGTCGTCGCGTCACTTGGGCTTCATCCGTTCTTCCTCGACGAGCACGCCGAAGGTGACATTGAACGGCTGGCGGAAGCGTTGGACCAGCATCCTCACCTGGTCGGTATCGGCGAATGCGGGATCGACGCGCGATTCGAGGCCACGCTAGACCAGCAGTGGGCGCTGTTCGAGGCGCAGCTCCAACTGGCCAAGCAGCGCCGGCTGCCGGTCATCGTCCACTGTGTGCACGCCGACGACCAGGTCGCCAAACGGCTCAGGCTACTCGATCTACCGGCCGGCGGGCTGATTCATGCTTTCGGAGGCAGTGCGCAGCAGGCCCGACGCTTTCTGGATCTGGGTTACATGCTGGGGCTCGGCGGGGCAGTCACCTACGATCGGGCGAAACGATTGCACCGCGCCGTGCAGTCGCTCCCCGACGACGGATTCGTGCTCGAGACCGACAGCCCGGACATGCCGCTATGCGGACGTCAGGGGCAGCGCAACGAGCCATCCTGTCTTCCCCGAACATTGGACGCCGTCGCCGCGTTGCGAAGCCAGGAGCGAGACCGGATCGCCGCCAACGCCTGGGCCAATACGCGGCAACTGTTTCGGCTGGCCGCCGACTCATGAGTAGTTGAGAGACGTCTCACGAAGTCTAAGCGGCAACAACGCTTTCGGGATCGAGGCGCTCCAGCGGATAGGGCAGTTCGCGCAGCGTCAGCTTGCGATCGCCGACGACGAGCCTGGATTCCTCGGACTCGCTGGTATTGAGCACCACCAGCAGATCGCAGACGGCCGCGTCGCCTGCAGGCGTGGCCTGAAAAACCTCGCCCACGCGCTTGCCTTCGGCGTTGCGGATCTCGCTGCCGATCTCGACTGCAGTGCCGCCCTCCAGGGCCGCGATCTGCAACCGCTTCTTGACCTGTCCGCGAAAATGCGCGCGCGCCACGATCTCCTGGCCGGTATAGCAGCCCTTGCGAAAACTGATGCCGCCCAGGGCTTCCCAGTTGATCATCTGTGGCAGCAGCGAGTCGCTGTGGGTCGCCGTGAGCCAGGCTACCCCGGCGTCGATATCCGCGCGTTGCCAGCTCGCATTGCCGACTGCGATGGCGTTGGGCTGCATCTGGTTCCAGATCGATACCGCTCGCGCCTGGGGCAGAATCATCAGCAGGCGTGACCCGGCGCCGGGGTGGCGCACCAGCACGGTGTCGTCCTGCTGGCTCATGTGCCAATCGATGTCGGACGGAGCGGGAAGCTGCGCCTCGTTGGGCAATGAGGGCATGGTACCGAGGACGCCAATTAGCGCCAGGTCATCACGTGGGTTCAACGTCACCTTGTAGAACGGCGCGTACTTGCCGAGCTGTGTCGCCAGCGGGGCGACCAGAGAAATATCCAGCAGTAGCCAGTAGCGCTCTGCGCCAACCTTGAGCAGTTCGGCGTTGGCGATCATGCGCCCCTTGGGCGTACAGAACGTGGTCAGCGGGGCGAATTCGCCGTTCGCATGCTCGACGTTGGCGCTGGTCTGGCCTTGGAGAAAGCGCGCCGCATCGGGGCCGTCGCATTCGAGAATGCCGAGATGGCTCAGCGGCGACAGGCAGCTTGGGGTAGCGCCCAGGGGGCTATCGTCCTGCGGAAACTGCCAGAGACGCTCGTCGACCTGGCGCCCGCCCGCTGCCGTGAGATGTGCCAGCCAATCGTTCATCCGGTCCCTCCATAAAGACATTGATGTCAGTCTATGCCTGATGCTGGCGTCAAGATGGTGTCGATCGCTCGCCATTGCAACATCGGCGATGGCGAACGGCGTGCTACGCTATATCGCTGGCTCGAACCTTTTCCCCGAATCACGGTTCTGGAAGCCCCTGTCATGAACTCAGTCATGAACCGAGTGTGACGTTATCGTGAGCTGACCGCCGTCAATTGTCAGCTGTGAAGTACTGATCAGAAAGCGCCGTTCGTCATACCGGCGTTCTGGAAAACATCGTGGAGAAAGCGGCATGGCCCGGATCAATCTGACCCTGAAAGGGGTCTCCACCCCGGAAGATCTCAATCGTGTCACGACGGCACTGATGATGGTGAATGGAGTCGATACCGTCGATATTGGACTGGAGTGGGCGGAGATCGAGGGACGCGTCAGCCGAGAGGCGCTGATCAAGGCCGTCGCTTCGTTGAAGGCCGGCTATTCTGCTCAGTGATTTTGTCGCCAAGGAATATGTCGCCAAGGAATATGTCGTCTAGTGAATGTGTCGCCCAATGACTGTGTCGTACAGCACCGTGCCGTCCGGCAATTTCCGCGCCGGCGAGGCATAGAAAGCAACGGAAAAACGGCCTGCCCCTTGAATGATGGTAGTTTGGACCCTAATTAGTGACCATGAATAAACCTTTCAAGATTCACTCCAAGTATCGTCCCGCCGGTGATCAGCCGGCCGCCATCGAGGGGTTGATCCGCGGGCTGGGGGCGGGGCTTTCGCATCAGACGCTGCTCGGTGTGACCGGCTCCGGCAAGACCTTCACCATGGCTAACGTGGTCGAGAAACTGCAGCGTCCGACGATCGTGCTGGCGCCCAACAAGACGCTGGCGGCGCAGCTCTATGGCGAGTTCAAGAGCTTCTTCCCGGACAATGCCATCGAGTATTTCGTCTCGTACTACGACTACTATCAGCCGGAAGCCTACGTGCCGTCGTCGGATACGTTCATCGAGAAAGATGCTTCGATCAACGACCATATCGAGCAGATGCGGCTGTCGGCGACCAAGGCGTTGCTGGAACGTCGCGATGCGCTGATCGTGGTCTCGGTCTCGGCGATCTACGGGCTGGGCGATCCTGAGCAGTACATGAAGATGCGTCTGCACTTCAACCGCGGCGAGCAGATCGATCAGCGCGCGTTTCTGCGGCGACTGGCCGAGCTGCAGTACACGCGCAACGATGCCGATTTCCGGCGCGGGACCTATCGCGTGCGTGGCGATGTGATCGACGTCTTCCCCGCGGATGCCGAAGACGAAGGCGTGCGCGTGGAGCTTTTCGGCGACGAGATTGACTCGATTCGTCTGTTCGATCCGCTGACCGGGGAGGTTCGGGGGCAGGTGCCGCGCATGACGATCTATCCCAAGAGCCACTACGTCACGCCGCGTGACACCATTCTGGGTGCGATCGATTCGATCAAGCAGGAACTGGCCGACAGACTCGAGTACCTGCGCAAGCATGAGCGACTGGTCGAAGCGCAACGCCTCGAGCAGCGCACGCTGTATGACATCGAGATGATGCTGGAGCTGGGCTACTGCAACGGCATCGAGAACTACTCGCGCTATCTTTCCGGCCGGGCGCCGGGTCAGGCGCCGCCGACGTTCTTCGACTATCTGCCGGACGACGCGCTGCTGTTCATCGACGAGTCCCACGTTAGCGTGCCGCAGGTCGGCGGGATGTATCGCGGTGACCGCTCGCGCAAGGAGACGCTGGTCGAATACGGGTTCCGGCTGCCGTCGGCGCTGGATAACCGACCCATGACCTTCGAGGAGTGGGAAGGCATCGTCCCCCAGACGGTGTTCGTCTCGGCGACGCCGGGGAATTACGAAGCCGAACACGCCGGGCAGGTCGTCGAGCAGGTGGTGCGTCCGACCGGTCTGGTGGACCCGCAGATCGAGGTGCGACCTGCTACGTCGCAGGTCGATGACCTGCTGTCCGAAATTCGTCTACGCGTCGACGTTGGTGAACGGGTGCTGGTGACCACGCTGACCAAGCGCATGGCCGAGGATCTGACAGAATATTTTGCCGAGCACGACATCCGTGTGCGCTACCTGCATTCGGACATCGATACCGTGGAGCGGGTCGAAATCATCCGCGATCTGCGTCTGGGCGAGTTCGATGTGCTGGTCGGCATCAACCTGCTGCGCGAAGGGCTCGATATTCCCGAGGTGTCGCTGGTGGCGATTCTGGACGCCGACAAGGAAGGTTTCCTGCGCGCCGAACGCTCGTTGATCCAGACCATCGGGCGTGCCGCGCGTAATGCTCACGGCAAGGCCATTCTCTACGGTGATCGAATTACCGACTCGATGCGCCGCGCGATGGACGAGACCGAGCGCCGCCGCAACAAGCAGATCGAGCACAACGAACGCCATGGCATCACGCCGATGACCGTGACCAAGTCCGTGGCGGACATCATGGAAGGTGCACAAGCGCCGGGTAGTCGTAAAAGCGGTCGCAAGCGGACCGAACAGCTGGTGGCCGAGGCGCCGGGCGATTATACGCGTGAATCGCTGGCCGCCATGAATGCCACACAGCTGACCAAGGAGATCAGCAAGCTCGAGGATCGTATGCATGAGGCCGCGCAGAATCTCGAGTTCGAGCAAGCTGCGAAACTGCGCGATCAGCTGCAAACGTTGAAATCGCGGCTGCTGGAACTGGGCTAGATCGAGTCGGGACGAGTTGAAGCTGGGATCGTCGAAATCTGAATCAAGGATGATCGCGTCATGCCCGAAGGGCCGGAAATACGCCGCGTTGCGGATCGCCTGGGAAAAGTACTGGTAGATGTGCCATTGACCCAGGTCTGGTTTACCTTTCCCGAGCTGGAAAGCATGGCAGGGCGCCTGGTGAAGAGTCGGGTGACCACGGTCGACTGCTGGGGCAAGGCACTGCTGATCACCTTCGCCGATGGCCACGTGCTTTATTCTCACAACCAGCTTTACGGCGTCTGGCGGGTTCATCGTCGGGGGCGATCGCCGACGACGGGCAGGGTGCTGCGGGCGCGACTGGTGGCCGGAGAGCACACCGCCAGCCTTTACAGTGCCTCGGACATTTCGTTGTGGACCACCGACACCTTGCGACAACAACCGTTTCTGGCGCGCCTTGGCCCGGATCTATTGACGCACGATGTCACCGCCGAAGATATCGTCGCTCGTCTGTCGGAACCGCGTTTCGCGGGAAGAGGGTTGGGCGGATTGCTGTTGGATCAGAGCTTCTATGCGGGGATCGGTAACTATCTGCGGTCGGAGATCCTGTTCTATGCCGGCCTTGCGCCCAGAAATCGTCCTAAAACGCTCTCCGAGGCACAGCGGGAAAAACTCGCCGACTGCATTCTGACGACCATTCGGCAGGCTTACCGCGAGGCGGGTGTTACCAATCGCCCGACATGGCGCAAACGCCTGCAACGGGAGGGGAATCGCCGCAGCCAATGGCGATTCGCCGTGTTTAACCGCGATAACCAGCCTTGTCATGCCTGTGGCGATCTCATTTTGCGTGAGACCATCGCTTCTCGCCGACTCTACCGCTGTCCGACATGCCAGCCAGAATGACACCTGAGGTTTCGGATCGATGACATTAAATTTTATACCGTTATCTAATTTACAATTCTATTTCGGCCAACTGCCAATTCACGTTCGCTAAGGTATGATTGGCGGCCTTGAAGTTACCGACCGTCGGGCAATCGATCCGGTGGCAGTTACCGTGACCAGTCAGGAGACTAGTAATGACCGTGATCCGTCAGGAGGATCTCATCCAGAGCGTGGCCGACGCGCTGCAGTACATCTCCTATTACCATCCCAAAGATTTCATCGATGCCATGCACGCGGCCTATCAACGGGAAGAGAATCCCGCCGCGCGTGATGCGATTGCCCAGATTCTGATCAATTCCAGAATGTGTGCCACCGGTCATCGCCCGATCTGCCAGGACACGGGCATCGTCACGGTCTTCGTCCATGTCGGCATGAACGTGCGTTGGGAAGCCGACATGAGTCTCGACGACATGATCAACGAGGGCGTTCGTCGCGCTTATTTGCTGCCCGATAACGTTCTGCGCGCCTCGGTGCTGGCGGACCCCGACGGCAAACGTCAGAACACCGGCGACAACACGCCGGCCGTCATCCATCACAAACTGGTACCGGGTGACACGATCGAAGTGCACGTTGCCGCCAAGGGTGGCGGTAGCGAGGCCAAGTCCAAGTTCGCCATGCTCAATCCCTCCGATAGTGTCGTCGACTGGGTGCTGGAACAGCTGCCCAAGATGGGCGCGGGCTGGTGTCCGCCGGGAATGCTGGGTATCGGCATCGGCGGGACCGCCGAAAAGGCGATGGAACTGGCTAAGGAAGCGCTGCTGGATCCGATCGACATTCAGGCGTTGCAGGCTCGCGGTGCCGCCAACCGCGCCGAAGAGCTGCGTCTCGAGCTGTTCGACAAGGTCAACCGCAGTGGTATCGGCGCGCAAGGGCTGGGTGGCCTGACCACGGTACTCGATATCAAGGTCAAGGATTACCCGACTCATGCCGCCAACAAGCCGGTGGCGATCATTCCCAACTGCGCCGCAACCCGGCACGTTCACTTCAGCCTCGACGGCAGCGGGGCGGCGGTACTGCCGGCCCCCAAGCTGGACGACTGGCCGGAGATCACTTGGGAAGTGGGTGCAGGGGTTCGACGCGTCAACCTCGATGAGATAACACCGGAAGCGGTACGTGAATGGCAGCCGGGCGATACCGTACTGCTCTCCGGCAAACTGCTGACGGGCCGCGATGCCGCCCACAAGCGCATGATCGACATGCTGGCGAAGGGTGAGAGCCTGCCTGTCGATCTCAAAAACCGCTTCATCTATTACGTCGGCCCGGTCGATCCGGTTGGCGAGGAAGTCGTGGGGCCGGCCGGTCCCACGACCGCAACGCGCATGGACAAATTCACCCGCACCCTGCTCGAGGAGACGGGATTGCTGGGCATGGTCGGCAAGGCGGAACGGGGTCCGTTGGCGATCGAGGCCATCCGCGACAATCAGGCGGTCTATCTGATGGCGGTCGGTGGCGCGGCGTATCTGGTGGCGCAGGCGATCAAGAAAGCCGAAGTCATTGCCTTCGACGACCTGGGGATGGAAGCGATCTACGAGTTCGAGGTCGAAGACATGCCAGTCACGGTTGCCGTGGATCATCTCGGTACGTCGGTCCATCAGACCGGGCCGGCCAAGTGGAAACAGATCATCGCCGAGCGCGTCTGATCTTCCGGGATCGGACCAAACCGTCGGCTGCCGGCGATGGATCCCGCTCGAGGCGCTGGCCGTTGAAAGTCGCAACACGGATAAAAAGGAGAGTCCCGGTGGGGCTCTCCTTTTTTCGGTATGATATTGGTTAGCTTGGTGATTTAAGCGGGAGCGCTGCAATGGGGCAGAGTGAGAGAAAGGGCGGGGAAAGATGGCAGACATGAGCTGGCTGATCGGTATGTTTCTGTTCGTATCCCATGTCGCCGGCATCATCACCGCGGTGGTAGCGCTGATGTCGAGTCGCACCTCTCAAGGGGCGGTCGCCTGGATCGTTACCCTGGTCAGCTTTCCCTACATTGCGGTCCCGATTTTCTGGACGTTCGGTAGGCCCCGATTCTATGGCTACGTCTCCGCGCGGGGTGAACGCGATACCGTGCTCCGCCAGGTACTGCAGCGGTATCGTCCGCATATGGAATCCTACGTGTCCCGGCCCGAGGCCGTCAGCGGTCGCATTCGCGCTGTCGAGGCATTGGCGAAGATGCCGATGACTCGCGGCAACCGGGCGGATCTGCTCATCGATGGCGAAGCCACGTTCGATAGTCTGTTCGAAGGTATCGATCGAGCCGAAGAGTACATCCTGGTTCAATTCTTTATCGTCCGCGCTGACGAGATCGGCATGGCTTTCAAGCGCAAGCTGATCCATCAGGCCGAGCATGGCGTCAATGTCTACTTCCTGTACGACGAAATCGGCAGTCGTGGGCTCCCCGGCGGATATCTGCGCGACCTCGAAGAGGCGGGAGCTCGAGTATCGGCATTCAACTCTTCGCGTGGCTGGCGACATCGCTTCCAGATCAATTTCCGCAACCATCGCAAGATCGTGGTGGTCGACGGCCGGGAAGGCTGGACCGGCGGTCTCAATGTCGCCGACGAATATCTCGGCCGGGTCGAGCGGTACGGTCAATGGCGTGATACCCATCTCAAGCTCCAGGGGCCGAGTGTGTTGGCCCTACAGGAGGCTTTCTGGGAAGACTGGTACTGGGCGACGGGGGATATTTTGGCACTGGGCTGGAAGCCTCAGCCGGCGTCCGGGGCGTCACAGCACGTGGCGATCGTGCCCTCCGGACCTGCCGACGGACGGGAAACCGCCAGTTTGCTGGTTCAGCATGCCATGCACGGTGCGCGACACCGACTCTGGGTTACCAGTCCATACTTCGTGCCCGATCACGGTGTGCAGGATGCACTGGTTCTGGCTGCCTTGCGCGGAGTGGATGTTCGGGTGCTGATTCCCGAGCGTCCGGATCATCTGCTGGTCTTCCTTTCGGCGTTTGCGTTCCTGCCGGAAATGATTCGGGCAGGGGTAAAAATATACCGTTATCAACCTGGATTTCTACATCAAAAAGTCCTGCTCGTGGACGACCACACGGCGATGGTCGGAACCGTCAATCTCGATAATCGGTCTTTCAGGCTCAATTTCGAAGTGACAGCCTATATTCCCGACAAGGCATTCGCTGCCACGGTCATCGATATGCTCGAGCAGGATTTCGCCAATAGTCGGCAAGTCAGCCAGCGCGAGCTTTCCGACCGCCCGTTATGGCGCAAAGTGGTATCGCGGGCCACCTATCTGCTGTCGCCCATCCAATGACGAGACAACGTATTTTGCACTCATGGCACAAGATATCGCACCGCAGGTCGTGCGCAGATCGCGCCGAGACTAGAGATGTCAGGGGGCTTCATTGAATCTGGAAACCAAATGGCTCGAGGACTTCGTCGCCTTGTCCAACACGCGCAGTTTTTCGGCCTCCGCGCGCCAGAGACATGTGACGCAGCCTGCTTTCAGCCGGCGCATCCGCTCGTTGGAACAGGCGGTCGGGGCGACGCTGGTAGATCGTTCGACAACCCCTGTGAGTCTGACGCCGGAAGGACAGCTCTTTCTGGTGACCGCGAGAAACATGGTCGAGCAGCTCAGCGATAGCCTGGCCCATCTCCGCGGTCTGGCGATGGACAACGAGGCCCTGGATATCGTTGCCGCACACTCGCTGGCGCTGGCGTTCTATCCGCCCTGGATATCACGCCTGCAAAAGGGCGTCGGCGAGCTGCCGACACGCCTGGTGGCGATGAACGTCGGCGATGCCATTCATGTGCTGCGCGAAGGCAATTGCGATCTGATGCTGGCGTATCACGATCCTTACGCCACCATGCAGCTGGACGCCGAGATATTTCCGTCGTTCTCCATCGGCCAGGTCAAGATGGTTGCGGTCAGCGTGCCGGACGCCGACGGCGCGCCGAAATTTTCCTTCGATGATGAGGGAGCGATTCCTTTTCTCTCCTACACACAAGGCGCCTTTCTCGGTCGCAGCGTACGGATGCTGCTCAAGAACGAGCCGGGACGCATGCGCCTGAAGACCGTCTACGAAACGGCCATGGCCGAAGGGCTTAAAGGGATGGCGCTGCAGGGATTTGGTCTGGCCTGGATTCCGGATTTCTGTATTCGTGACGAACTGGCCAACGGCAGGCTGGTTCGCGCGGCTGCCGAAAACTGGGACATTCCGCTGGAAATTCGCCTCTATCGCTGCTCGCTGGTGCATAAGCCCGGGGTCGAGAAACTCTGGCGACGCATGATGAAGCTCCCCAGCGATTTCTTGCGTGCATGAGCGATATCAGCAGCGCCTCAGGCAGGATATCGGCGGATTGTCGTCTAGACTGCTGATAACTTGAGAAAGCGTCATTGCCGATCGATTTCCCCAGGTGTGCTTCTGCCACGGACGGTGGCAGCCAGCAACGAGGAATCCAACTATAAGGAACGCTACGTGAGAGCTTCTTTTTCCAATGTCGTCCCTTTCCTGAAGTACTGGACTGCCATCGTGCGCGATTCGATCAAGCTGTGGCTCGATCGCAACGCCTTCAGCTATGCCGGATCGCTGGCCTTCTACACGCTGTTTTCCTTGGCACCCACGATCATTATCGCCGTCACGGTCGTCGGGCTTTGGCTAGGCGAGGACGCCGCTCGTGGCGAAATCGCGACCCGCCTGCAGGACACCCTGGGGCCAGCGGCGGCCACCGCAATCGAAGATGCCGTGGCGCAGTCCAGTATTCAGGCTTCCGGCATTCTGCCCACACTGGCCGGTGTCGTCACATTGGTGATCGGGGCCACTACGGTCTTCGGGCAGATGCAGTTTTCGCTCAATACCATCTGGGGCGTAGCGCCCAATCCTGATCGCAACAGCATCGTGCTGTTCGCCAAGAAGCGCCTGCTGTCGATGGCAGTCGTACTGGCCATCGGCTTCGTTCTGCTGGTGTCGCTGGTGCTGGGCGTCATCCTGAGAACGACGTTCAGCTACGCGGGAGACTGGGTGCCGGGGAGTGCCTTCCTGCTCGATGGAGCGGAGTTCCTCTTGTCCATCATCGTGGTGACACTCTTTTTCGCTGCGATCTTCAAGGTGCTGCCGGACGTGGTGCTGTCTTACCGCGACGTGCTGCTCGGCGCTCTGGTAACGGCAGTACTGTTCATCATCGGCAGGAATGCGATTGCGGCTTATCTGGCCCATACCGCGACGGCATCGACCTACGGTGCCGCCGGCTCTGTGGTATTGGTGCTGCTATGGGTCTATTACTCATCGCTGATTCTACTGTTCGGGGCGGCGTTCACGCGCACCCACACGGTCGCCAAGGGGCAGCGTATCGTTCCGCGTAACACGGCGGTACTGATTCGCCATGAAGTGATTCGAAAGGAGACACCGGATGACCCATCGAACGATCAAGGCTTGGGTGAGCGGAAGAGTTCAGGGCGTCAGTTATCGTGAGCACGTACGGCGGCACGCCGAGCGCTGGGGTATCACCGGCCATGCGCTCAATCTCGAGGATGGGCGTGTCGAGGTCGTCGCCTGCGGCGAAGCGACCGCCGTTGCCGAACTGATCGACCGGCTGTGGGAAGGCTCCCCGGCGGCGGACGTCAGCGACGTCAGTGTCGAGGAAGCGACGCTCGTTGCACCGGCGAGTTTCACGACTCACTAGACTCACGAGTCGCTGAACCCACGGCTACTCGACTTTACCAATCAACCGTCCGCGATTTGGTAAAGCCACCGGCCCCGTCCGATCGTCGACAGTGATCGGGCGGGCCCGGGCAGGACTGATTCGGCCGAACCGAGCCGAGCCGAAACAGTTCGGGATGACGTATGAGCGGTGGGCCAGGGCGATGTCTGAGTGGCGGTTCAGGGCGACCTATGCGTCGTCAGCGTCTCGACGATCCAATCGATCACGCCCGGGCCGTTGGCATTCATGCAGACATCCGCCGGCGTGCCGTGGGACCAGCGTGGATCGACGAATTCGCGTGATTCCGGCGCCATCAATGTCTGTCCTTCGGCCAGGCCGTCGGTCACCACGCTCAAGTATCCCCGTTCGACGCTGAACAGATCGGGACGCAGCAGCCAGACTAGCGCGCAGCTATCGTGCGGGCAGCAGCCATCGATACCCAGCGCCTGCTGGTAGAAGTTTCGGTAGAACGCGTAGCTTTCACCCAGCACCTTCCCCAGCGCGCCTTGAGCCTCGACGATCCGCGCCATGCTCTGCGGATCCAGCACGCAGCGGTGAGTCGCATCCAGTCCGACCAGCGTCAACGGCCAGCTCGCTTCCAGCACTTTGGCAGCCGCGTGCGGGTCGTTGAAGATGTTGGCTTCGGCCACCGGCGTCACGTTGCCGCCTTCCCGGATCGACCCGCCCATCACCACGACCCGTTTGACCTTGTCGACCAGGCCGGGATCGAGCTGCAGCGCGGCGGCGAGATTGCCCAGCGGGCCGACGGCGACCAGCACCACCTCGCCGGGGCGGGCGTTGACCTGATCGACGATGAACTGCGCCGCACTCTGCTTCAGGGCCTGAGTCTCGATAGGGGGCAGTGAAATATCGCCCAGGCCGTTGTCGCCATGAATATGGCCTGGCGGCGGGTTCTTGGTCTTGACCAGCGGCGCGGCGGCGCCCTGGGCAACCGGAATCGATTGCCCGGCCAGCTCGGCCAGCAGCAACGCATTATGGGTCGCGACTTCTATCGTGACGTTGCCGAAAGTCGTCGTCAGACCCAGCAGTTCGATGTCCGGATGGGCGAGGGCGATGGCGATCGCCTGGGCGTCGTCGACACCCGGGTCGGTATCGAAAATGATCGGAGTTGGCATGATGGATTCCTGCATGGCAATTCAGTTGGCATGACCGGATGCAAGACCGGTCACTCGGATAATGCACGATGATCGGCGTACGAGCCGATCAAGGCGTGAGGGGCTCGAGCGAGAGCGCGGGCCACGCGTTCAGCGCGGATTCGACAGCCTTGGCGGTGGGGATGCTCGGCTCGGCACCGGCCTGTTGCACGCACAGTGCCGAAGCGGTCGTCGCCAGGCGCAGAGCCTGCTCGATCTCGTCGCCACGCTGTCGCGCGGCCATGAAGTAACCGATAAAGGTATCGCCGGCGGCCGTGGTGTCGACGGCCTCGACCTCGTGTGCCGCCATGGCGACACGTGTGCCCCGATACTGATAACAGACGCCATCGCCGCCAAGTGTGAGTACGATCTCGACGGCAGGCAGGCGCGCCGCGAGGGCATCGAGTAGCGTATCGACGTCGGCCGTTTCCGGTTGCTCGATTAGTGCCGCGGCCTCGCCACGATTGAGGAACAGAATCCGGCATAGCTCCAGCGGCAGATCGGGCACGTCAGCGGACAGCGGCGCCGGATTGAAGGCGATCGATAAATCGCTGTCTACCGCCAGACGCAGCATCGACTCCGCGGCGTTGCACTCGTTCTGCATCAGGACCCAGCTGCCCGCGCGTGCCGAGCCGACCAGCGTCTTCAGCCGGGCCTCGTCGAAACCGTGGTTGGCCCCGGGGTGGAGAATGATCGCGTTCTCGCCGGCATCGTCGACCTGGATCAACGCGTGACCGCTGGCGCCGTCCGTCAGCTCGACGTCCTGAATATCGACGCCGGCGTCGCCAAGCGCCCCCAGGGCCCAGCGATCGCTCTCGCCCAGACGCCCCCAGTGGGAGACGTTTCCGCCGGCACGCGCCAACGCCAACGATTGATTGGCACCCTTGCCGCCGAGCACCTGGCTCAGGCTGGTACTGGCCAAGGTCTCGCCGGGACGCACCAGATGGGGAACCCGGTAGACGTAATCGATGTTGATGGAGCCGTAGTTGTAAATCTTCGGTGTGTCTCGTGGCATCTCGTCTCTCCTAGCCCAACCAGCCGCGCAGATTGTCCGCCGTCAATTCGACGACTCGCTGACGCGCTTCCGGCGTGATCCAGGCATTGTGCGGCGTCACGATCAGATTGAGCGGCTCGGTCAGGGCGTCAAGCAGCGGGTGTCCATCACGGGGCGGTTCGCTGGGTAGGCTGTCGACAGCCAGCCCGCCCAAACGACGTTCGCGCAGTGCGGCAAGCGCGGCGTCTTCGTCGATGATGCCGCCCCGGGCGCAGTTGATCAGCAGCGCATCCGGTTTCATCATTGCCAGCGCCTCGCCATCGATGAGACCGCGAGTCGCTTCCGTCAGCGGGCAGTGCAGGCTCAGGACATCGGCCTCGCCGAGCAGCGTCGCCAATGCCGGTCGCGAATCATCAGCTTCACTGCCGGGGCGAGCGGAGAACGTCACGCGCATGCCGAAGGATTCTCCCAGCTTGGCAACGGCGGTACCCAGAACGCCGCTACCGACGATCACCAGATGCTTGCCGGCCAACTGCAGCGTGCGATGATCGAGCAGACAGAAGATATCGCTACGCTGCCAGGCTCCGGATTGCACCTCGTTCTGATAGCGAGGCAGTCTCGCCGCCAGGGCCAGTATCAACATCAGCGTATGCTGGGCGACGCTGGCCGTGCCGTAAGCCGTCACATTACGCACCACAATGCCGCGGCGCTCGGCGGCGGCCATGTCGATATTGTTGGTGCCGGTGGCCAGCACGCAGATCAGTTTCAGCGCGGGAAGGGACTCGATCAGTTCGGCATCGAGAACGACCTTATTGGTGAGGGCTACCGTCGCGCCCTCGAGTCGTTCCCGAGTCTGATCCGGAGCGGTAAGACGATGAATGTCGAGATCGTCGACGAGGGTGCGGATGGGGCCGAGATCGATATCGTCCCCCAGTGAAGCGGCGTCCAGAAGTACGGCTTTCATGCTTCTTTTCCTTATCTCTTGCGGGTCTCTCTGCGGTCTCGGGCGCTGTCGTATCACGATTGCTGCGTGCGAACGACGACATCGGCGTTATCAGCCGGTAATATTGCCCGCGACCGGCTGCTGCGCGCTATACTATGCGGCTTTCCTGCCCGGCTTGGAAAGGGTCGGTACGTCACCGCTCGGGCTGGGCGTCGAGAACATTCTCGCCGTCGCGCCGGCGGGAAACGGATAAGCGGGACTAGACAAACAGCTGGCGCCAGGCCGACAACCGGGTGGCGCCCGGATAACGCAAGGAAGTCGCCCATAGCGGGGCCTAGGCTTCCCGTAGCCAGAGAGTGATCAATCCATGCCCATTTACGAATATGAGTGCAAGGCTTGCGGCCATCGTCTGGAGAAGCTTCAGAAGATCAGCGCGCCGCCGTTGAAGGATTGCCCGACCTGCGAGCGCCCGGAACTCTCTCGCCTGGTGTCGGCGGCCGGTTTCAGGCTGGCCGGCGGCGGCTGGTATGAAACCGATTTCAAATCGGGCAGCAAGAAGAATCTCGTCGGTGACGCCGCCAAGCCGGCTTCGTCGAGCGAAAGTGGCAGCAAGTCGACAGGCGAAAGCAAATCGAGCGGTGAGAGCAAAGCGTCTGCCTGAGTCTTGTCTCCACGTTTTTAGGCTTCACATTTTTAAGCTTCACAATTCTAGGATCCAGCATGCGCAGTCATTATTGCGGCCGATTGAACGAGTCATTGATCGATCACGAAGTCACGCTTTGCGGGTGGGTGCATCGCCGCCGCGACCATGGCGGTGTCATTTTCCTCGACATGCGCGATCGTGACGGTATCGCTCAGGTGGTTGTGGATCCCGACACGGCCGAGGCCTTCGCCAATGCCGATCGAGCGCGCAACGAGTACGTGCTTCGCATCGTCGGTCGCATTCGCCTGCGTCCGGAAGGCACTCAGAATCCCAACATGCCGACTGGCATGATCGAAGTGCTGGCCAAGCAGGTCGAAGTCCTCAATACCGCCGCGACACCGCCGTTCCAGCTCGACGAGCACGGCAAGGTGGGCGAAGAGGTGCGGCTCAAGTATCGCTATATCGACCTGCGCCGCCCGGAGATGATCGAGCGCCTGCGTCTGCGCTCGCGGATCACCCACAGCGTGCGTGCCTATCTCGAGGATCATGGTTTCCTCGATATCGAGACTCCGATCCTGACTCGAGCGACGCCGGAAGGGGCCCGGGACTATCTCGTGCCGAGCCGGACCCACGATGGCCACTTCTTCGCGCTGCCACAGTCGCCGCAGCTGTTCAAGCAGTTGCTGATGGTCTCCGGCTTCGATCGCTACTATCAGATCGCCAAGTGCTTCCGTGACGAGGATCTGCGCGCGGATCGCCAGCCGGAATTCACCCAGATCGATATCGAAGCGTCGTTCATCGACGAGCAGGAGATCATGGGCACCACGGAGCAGATGGTGCGCCAGCTGTTCCAGGAAGTGCTGGATGTCGACCTGCCGGCGTTCCCGCGCATGCCCTATAGCGAAGCGATGCAACGCTACGGTTCCGACAAGCCGGATATGCGCATCCCGCTGGAACTGGTCGATGTCGACGACCTGATGCAGTCGGTGGACTTCAAGGTCTTCTCCGGTCCCGCCAAGGCCGACGACGGTCGTGTAGCCGCGCTCAAGGTTTCCGGTGGCGCCAAGCTGTCGCGCAAGGAGATCGATGAATACACCAAATTCGTGGGTATCTACGGTGCGAAAGGGTTGGCCTGGATCAAGGTCAACGAGCGCGCCAAGGGGCTCGAGGGGCTGCAGTCGCCGATCGTCAAGTTCATGGAAGGCATCGTCGAGCAGCTGCTGGATCGCGTCGGCGCTGAAGACGGCGATATCATCTTCTTCGGGGCCGACAGAGCGAAAATCGTCAACGAAGCGATCGGCGCGCTGCGCGTCAAGCTGGGCGAGGACCTCGATCTTTACACGGCCAAGTGGGCGCCGCTGTGGGTCGTCGATTTCCCGATGTTCGAAGCCGACGATAGCGGCCGCCTGTCGGCACTGCATCATCCGTTTACCGCGCCGTCCTGTTCGTCGGACGAGCTCAAGGCGTCGCCCGCCACGGCGCTGTCTCGCGCCTATGACATGGTGCTGAACGGCACCGAACTGGGTGGCGGTTCGATCCGTATTCACGATCAGGCCATGCAGCGCGCGGTGTTCGAAGTGCTGGGTATCGGCAAGGAAGAAGCCGAGGAGAAGTTCGGCTTCCTGCTCGACGCGCTGCAGTACGGTGCGCCGCCACACGGCGGTCTGGCCTTCGGCCTCGACCGGCTGGTGATGCTGATGACGGGATCACGGACCATCCGCGACGTCATCGCCTTCCCCAAGACGCAGAGCGCCGCCGACCTGATGACCGACGCGCCCGGCGAGGTCAGCAGCCAGCAGTTACGCGATCTGCATATCCGTCTGCGCCAGAAAGCGAAGCCCGAAAGCAGCGGCGAATAACGGCTTTCGACTTCACACGCCGGCGCCCTCAGGGGCGCCGGCGTTGTTTTGGCTGCAGTCGTCCAGGCTCGGCGGTAGTCTGGGATCCCGTGTCGGTGCTGCTCGACGTGGGCAACTTCATTACATTCATCGCTGCCAGTCGGGAGGTCATATTTCGATGAATCTGGGCCAGTGGATACAGGAATCCGGCGTTTGATTCTCTTGGGTATCGACCCCGGATCGCGGATAACCGGCTACGGCGTGATCGATGTCTCCGCCAAGCCACGTTATATCGCCAGTGGCTGCATTCGTATCGACGGCGAAGATCTGGCCCAGAAGCTGGCACGGGTCTATGCCGGCGTGAGCGAATTGATCGGCCTGTATCGGCCGGCAGAATTCGCCATCGAGCGCGTGTTCATGGCCAAGAATGCGGACTCCGCCCTCAAGCTCGGTCAGGCTCGTGGCAGCGCGATCGTCTGCGCGGCAAATCATGGTCTACCGGTCCACGAGTATGCCGCGCGTCAGGTCAAGCAGGCCATCACCGGCAACGGCGGTGCCGACAAGTCGCAGATCCAGCATATGGTGACGGCGATACTCTCCCTGGATGCGCCGCCACCGGCCGATGCTGCCGATGCGCTGGCGATCGCGCTGACCCATGGATACGCCCGCCAGGGCTTGTTGGCGGTGTCTCCGCAGCGCCGCGGAAAACCCTCTCGGGGCGGGCGCTGGCGAGACTTCAAGCCGGATTGACAGAGGCGTCATAACAGCGCCTCGGGTAGCTAGTCAGTTGAATCGGCTATGCGTATAGTGGACGCCGTCGGAGTAAGGACACGAATGGCATGATTGGACGTTTGCACGGCACGCTGTTGGAGAAACACCCCCCCTGGATCGTCATCGATGTGCAGGGCGTTGGCTACGAGCTCGAGACCTCGATGACCACTTTGGTTTCGCTGCCCGGCGCCGGGGAAGCTGTGCGCCTCTATACGCATCTCAGCGTGCGTGAGGATGCCCATCTGCTTTACGGTTTTTCCCACGACGAAGAACGCCAGCTGTTTCGCGCCCTGATCAAGGTCAACGGTGTCGGCCCCAAACTGGCACTGGCCATTCTGTCGGGAATGGATACCGATGCGTTCATCCACTGCGTGATGGAAGGCGACAGCAAGGCGTTGACCAAGCTGCCTGGCGTCGGCAAGAAGACCGCGGATCGCCTGATCGTCGAGATGCGTGATCGCTTCCCGCATTGGCAGGAAGGACAGGCGTCGTTGCTGGGCAGCGAGAATGCCGCCACGATGACGCCGGCCGACCCGCTGGCCGATGCCGAGGCCGCGCTGGTCACGCTGGGTTACAAGCCAACGGAAGCATCGCGCATGCTGTCCGCGCTGGACAAGACGCTCCCTACCGAAGCGCTGATCAAAGCGGCGCTGTCACGCCAGCTGGCCGGATAACCCGCTCATGATTGAACCCGACCGTCTGATTGCGGCACCGCCGCAGCAAGGCGAGCAGCAGGTCGACCATGCCATTCGACCACGCCGACTCGCTGACTATATCGGCCAGCCTCGCGTGCGCGAGCAGCTGAACATCTTCATTGCCGCGGCGCGTCAGCGTGAGGACACGCTCGATCATACCCTCGTGTTCGGCCCGCCGGGGCTGGGCAAGACGACCCTCGCCAACATCATCGCCACCGAAATGAACGTGGACATCAAGTCGACTTCAGGCCCGGTGCTTGAGCGCGCCGGTGACCTGGCCGCGATGCTGACCAACCTTCAGCCGGGCGACGTGCTGTTCATCGACGAGATCCACCGGCTTCCCGCCGCAGTGGAAGAAGTGCTGTATCCGGCGATGGAGGATTTTCAGCTGGATATCATGATCGGCGACGGCCCGGCGGCCCGATCGATCAAGCTGGATCTGCCGCGGTTCACGCTGGTCGGCGCCACGACTCGGGCGGGGCTTCTGACCTCGCCATTGCGCGACCGGTTCGGCATCGTGCAGCGACTCGAATTTTACGCCGTCGACGAATTGACCGAGATCGTGTCGCGCTCCGCCCGGCTGCTGGGCGTACCGGCCGACGTCGAAGGCGCCCGGGAAATTGCCCGACGCGCTCGCGGCACCCCGCGTATCGCCAACCGGCTGTTGCGACGCGTGCGTGACTTCGCCGAGGTCAAGGGCGACGGGCGGGTCAACGCGGTGGTAGCCGATCAGGCGCTCAACATGCTCAACGTCGATAGCCACGGGCTGGATCACATGGATCGGCGACTGCTGCTGGCGATGATCGAAAAGTTCGATGGTGGGCCTGTCGGTGTCGACAGCCTGGCCGCGGCTATCAGCGAAGAACGCGACACCATCGAGGACGTCATCGAGCCCTACCTGATCCAGCAGGGCTTCATGATGCGCACCACCCGAGGCCGGGTCGTCACGCGGTCCGCCTACACGCATTTCGGCATCGCGCCTGACGACAAGGCGCCGGACGATAACGCCCCCCGCAATGACCGGACGCCTGCAGGCGCCGGGCAGAATTCGTCGATGGGCGGGGGTCAGGTCGGCAATGAGTGAATTCATGTTTCCGGTGAAGGTCTATATCGAAGATACCGACGCCGGTGGCATTGTGTACTACGTTAACTATCTGAAATTCATGGAGCGCGCGCGCAGCGAATGGTTGAATGCGCGCGGCTTCGGTCAGCGTGGGTTGATAGAGAAGGGCGTGCAGCTGGTGGTTCATTCGCTGAGTTGCCGCTATGCACGCCCGGCGCGACTCGACGACCGGCTGGAAGTGACGGCCAAGGTCAGTCGACTGTCGGCCTGCTCGTTACAATTCGAGCAGGCCGTACGGTACGACGGGGATACATTATGCGAAGCGACGGTCGATATTGCCTGTGTCGATGCGCAACGCCTGAAACCGATGCGTTGGCCCAGCGAACTCCGCGCGGTGCTGACGTCAGACATTCCAAGCCAGTGATTCGAGGATTTTCGTGAACGACTCCATGTCCATCCCCCATCTGATCATGAACGCCAGTCTGGTGGTCCAGCTGGTCTTGCTCCTGCTGTTGGCCGCATCCATCGCCTCCTGGGTTGTCATCTTTCAACGCAGTTTCGCGCTGGCTCGTGCCAGGAAAACGCAGAAAGCGTTCGACGAGCGCTTCTGGTCGGGCGTCGATCTCAACGAACTCTACCGGGATGTTCCGGAAAACTACGAAGCGCAGGGCTCCGAGCACGTCTTTCGTGCCGGCTTCCGCGAGTTCAATCGGCTGATGCCCAAGACGCGCAGCAGCGAAGCCGTGCTGGACGGCGTGCAGCGCTCGCAGCGAGTAGCGCTCTCTCGTGAAGAGGATCGACTCAACGCCAACCTTACGCTGTTGGCGACCGTGGCCTCGGCGAGCCCTTATATCGGGCTGTTCGGGACCGTCTGGGGCATCATGGGGTCCTTCCAGAGCCTATCGATGGCCCAGCAGGCGACACTGTCGACCGTGGCGCCGTGGATCGCAGAGGCACTGGTGGCAACCGCGATGGGGCTGTTCGCCGCGATTCCCGCGGTCATTTTCTATAACCGTCTATCGGCCATCGCCAGTCGCCTGCTCGGCGAGTACGAAGATTTTGCCGAGGAATTCCATTCGATCCTGCACCGTAACCTGCAAGGTCGCGGCAGCAATCAAGCGTCCTGAGGCGGAGGTTCAACATGAGTGGACCCTACAGCCGCCGTCAACGGCGCAAACCGATGGGCGAAATCAACGTCGTTCCGTTCATCGACGTCATGCTGGTGCTGCTGGTGATCTTCATGATCACCGCGCCGATGCTGACCCAGGGCGTGAAGGTCGATCTGCCTCAGGTCACATCGGAACCGATCGACACCGATGAGCAGGAGCCGATCATCGTCTCGGTCGACAGCCAGGGCGAGTACTATATTTCGCTCGGCGAGGAAGACAAGCCGGTGACACTGGAGACCGTCGGCGATCAGGTCGTGGCGATTCTCGAGCGCAAGCCGGATACCCCGGTCATGGTGCGTGGCGACCAGAATGCCTCCTACGGCCAGGTCGTAACGCTGATGAGTACACTGCAGATGGCAGGTGTGGCGAACGTCGGATTGATTTCCGAGCCGCCCCATGGCGACAAAGGGTAACCGCATGGCGAAGCGAAACCGCCGAGTCGGTTACGGCCTGCCCGTCGTTCTGGCGATCGTCGTTCATGTCGCGGCGCTGTTATTGACGATGTTGCGCTTGCCGGAGAGTGAACCGACACCGAGCTCCTCGTCCGTCGTACAGGCGACGCTGGTCAGCGACGTCACCGTCACGGATCAGGCCCAGTACGCCAAGGAGGCGCGGGCGCGAGCGGCTCAGCGACAGGCAGAAGAGGCGGCTCAGCAGGCGGCCGAACAGCAGTCGCAGGAAGAAGCACAGCAAGCAGCCGAACAGCAGGCTCAAGAAGAGGCGCAGCAGCAGGAAGCCGAGCGCCAGGCGGCTGCCGAGCAGGCCGAAGCGGAATCCGAGCGTCGCCAGCAGGCGGCGAAAGAGGCC